>DASRSL010000273.1:0-80493 GCA_035656495.1 Roseiarcus sp. | reverse complement strand
GTCGCGACGACCGGCGTAAAAGAATGGCCGGAGCCGGCGACGCGGATGGAGAGATTTTGACGCGTGGCCTCGCGCACGAGCGCAGCCAATTCGTCTTCCGAACCCGGCTCTGCCTTGTTCCGCGCGATGAAGGATTGGTTGCCGACCCAGTTGCGCCAGTGCCCCCCCGGCCCCAGCTTCGCCGACGACGTCTGCGAGACATCAATCATGTCGTGATCCCCTGACCGCCGAGCGGCGTCAAACGACACAACCGGTATCAAGGAAGCGACGCTCAGAAAAGGACTTGGTCCTCGGCATCCACGCTAGCCTGGGTGAGCGACTCGTCGACGCCGCCTATCGACCGCGCCGACGCGCTCGTCTGGGCGATCGCCGACCTCATCGGCCTCGACCGGCCGAAAACGACAGGGATGATCGATTCTTGGACCGGGCGGTAGCTCGGAACGTCGGCGTCCCGCCGCCGTGGCGCGCGGGACGCGCGCCCTCCACGGCCGACATTGGCCGGACCATCTTCAAGAAAAGGAACCAAACTAACCATGAGCCTGCCAAACCAGATCGTCATGCCCGCCGACGGCGCGCCGAACCCATTCACCATCCCCGGCACGAGCCGCACCTATAGATGCTCGGCGGGATTCTCGCTCTCCGTCGTCGACGACGCGATCATTCTGCGCAACGCAGGGTGGGTGTCGGCGAACGGGGCCGCGGTCATCGGCTCCGGCGCGACCTCCGGCCGCCCGTCCAACCCCCTCATCGGGCAAGCCTACAACGACACGACGATCGGAGCCATCGTCATCTATGGCGGTCCGAAGACCGGGTGGCTGCATCACAGCACTGGCGCATCCGCCTGACGAGGGCGACGAGGATCGACTTCGCCCCCGCGCAGCGGGAAGAAGTTGGTGAACGTGGCCCTCATGGCGGATTCCAGCGTCCCGATCGATCGAACCATCAGAGAATGACGGCTGCATCCCCTACTGATCGCCCCGACGAGGCTTGCCGCTCGAACCGATCGGCTCGTCGTCATGCGGCTTCGGGCCGCCGCGCTTCGCGCGCGACGGCGGCTCGTGCGAGGCCTCCCGCCGTTCGGCCGGGAAGTCGCTCGCCGGCACGGCGTGCAGGGTCGCGCCCATCCTGCGGTTGAACGCCTCGGCGTCGAACTGGGCGTTGACCGCTTCCGTCCTGTCCTCGCGCGGCTCAGGGCATTGCGCGTCCGCCCGCGCGGCGCCCATCCGCTCGACCGCGGCCTTGAACGCGCCTTCGAGCCGCTCCCGGCTCGCCTCGGCGGCGAAGACGTCGGTGATGAAGACCTCGGCCCCGCCATCGGCTGCGGCGACGCAAAAGGTCCAGCGCGGCGCGGCTCCGGCCGCCCCCGGCAAAAGAAGGGCGACGGCGAGCGCGGCGGCGCGGCGCATGGACGAAGCTCCTCATGAGGCTCGTCCCGCGCCGTAGCACGCCAATCCCTAACGGAAGGCGAACCCGATTCCCTTCTCCCACCCTCACCCGACTCCTCTCCCGCGCGCGGGAGAGGAGAGCCAAGGAATCCCGCATGTCCACGGACGCCCTCCGCCGCCCGCTGACCCCGAGCGTTTTCGCCCGACTCGCGCAGGCGACCCGTTACGCCATCACCGGCGTTGCGCCCGACTCCTGGTTCGGCCCGCTTGAGCCGCTCGCGCCCCAGGCGCCGCCGGAGGTGAAGGGCCGCCAGTTCGACTATCCGTTCGGCGCCAACCTCAACTATGTGCCGCGCTCGGAAGGCGGCGTCTCGTTCGCGGAGCTGCGCGCGCTCGCCGACGCGCTGCCGCTGTTGCGCCTCGTCATCGAGACCCGCAAGGACCAGATCGCCGCGCAGAATTTTTCCGTGCGTCCACGCGCCCGCGCCGATTTGCAGAACGCCTCGGCCCGCATCGACCGGGCGCTCGAATTCCTGAGCACGCCCGACCGCCGGCATTCTTTTGGCGACTGGCTGAGGATCCTGCTCGAGGACCTGCTCGTCATCGACGCGGCGACCATCTACCCGCGCTATATTCGCAGCGGCGCGCTCCATTCGCTCGACATCGTCGACGGCGCGACGATCAAGCCGCTGATCGGCCAGGACGGGCGGGCGCCCGAGCCGCCCGACCCGGCCTACCAGCAGGTGTTGCACGGCGTTCCGGCCGCCGATTTCTCGGCCGGCGAGCTCCTTTACCTGCCGCGCAACGTGAGGGCGCACAAGATCTACGGCATGAGCCCGGTCGAGCAGATCGCGCTCACCATCAACATCGCGCTGAGGCGCGACGCCGCGACCCTCGAGTACTACCGCGCCGGCTCCGTGCCCGACGCTTTCGGCACGGTGAACAAGGAATGGACGAGCGATCAGATCCGGCAGTTCCAGGATGATTTCGACGCCCGCATGAGCGGCAACTTGCACCGGCGTCACATGATGAAGTTCATGCCGGCGGACTTCAAGCTGATCGAGTATCGTCAGCCGCCGCTGAAAGACGCCTATGATGAATGGCTCGCCCGCGTCATCTGCTACGCCTTCTCGGTTCCCGCCACGCCCTTTGTGTCGCAGGTGAACCGCGCGACCAGCGAGACCATGCGCCTGCAGGCGACCCAGGAAGGGCTCGTGCCGCTGAAGAACTGGGTCAAGAGCGCGCTCGACCGGGTGATCCAGGTCTGCATGGGCGAGAGGGACCTCGAGTTCGTCTGGGTCGGCGACGACGCGATCGACCCGCTGCAGCAGGCGCAGACGCTCAACATCCTGGTCTCGGCCGGGATCAAGACGCCCGAGGAGGCGCGCGCCGAGCTGGGATTGGGAGGAGAGGGGAAGGCGGGGCGGGACGCGGGCTTGGGAAAGTACAACCCGTATCACGACGAAGCCGGAAGATTCCCGACGGCAGACGACGCTGTCAAGCCCGGGCGAGCCCGAAATCGGCCGCATCCGAAGCGCGTTCGGGTGGCAAGCAACGACACTGCGGCGTCAGGCGCGGGCGGTGGGCGCGTCGAAAGGGAAGTTTCCTAAATCATCGAGCCCGAGCCGCCAGAGCCGCCTCCCGCTCCCGAGCAACCCGAAGCACCACGTCCTGCAGCGCCGATCGGGACGGTCGCCGATGCTGTCGCGCCGAGCGGCGAGATGCCTGGCGTGGCCGACAAACTTGGCGACCCGCGCACCATGCCTACCTCCGACGACCGGATTCGACCGCACAAGACTTTGTTGTGAAAGCCTGCAATGGACAAAAACCAATTTCCCGCACCCGGTTGGGTGAGGGTGGCTTCGTCTCAGAAACGCCGGATGGCGCGGTCACTACATTCCGCCCGGCAGGCCAGGCCCGTTGGAGGACAGAGCCTTCCACGGCGTCAATAGACATCAAGGATGACAGACTCATCGAACTTAACGGCGGTAATATTCTCAAGTTGAAATTTCCGAAACGATGACGAGGACACAAAATGCTTATGCCTGTCGATGTCGCCTTGTGGCTTCAGAAGAATTTGTCGCTTCTCTGTGAGGAGGACCTGAGCCTCGCTTATTTTTCGTCTGGGAACATTGAATCGATTCCGGACCGCACGGTTAAACGCTGGCAATTAAGTGTAGACGCGCTCTATCGAACCATTACATGCGATCTGATCGCTGTGTACAAATATCTAAATTGCAACGATCGAGATTCATTCTTCGAGGCAATTCGTACGTGCGGCCCAGAAGACCGAAACGACATCCTCTTGTGGAACGGAACTCTGATCTATGGGACCGAGAAGCTTGAGGCATTGGCTCGGTCGTTCTTCGACCCCCTGTCTCAGGGTCGGGATGACTTGAACCCCGCCTTCGTCGAGGCGCTGGAGCAAATCTTCGCCGAGAACGGCGTGCCGTGGTCGAACGAGCCGCTCCTTCCAATAGTGGCGGCAGGCGCTGCGGCCGCCGAGGCGCGCTGAAGGCGGGAAGGCGTGAAACAGCGACTCTCGTTGTCTTCGGCTTTCGAAGCCCTCTCGCCCCGTCTCCTCGAAAACGCTTTTGGTTTCGGGGATGAAAGCGCGTGGTCGCGCGCCGACGCACTCGAGGTAATCAAATGAGCTGAAAAGCATGATCGTACTGTCATAGGCGCGACGGCGATTGATTTTGCACGTCCGCCATTTTGAGCGTGACGTTCGCTGGCGATTTGCCCCGGGGACTTCAAATGCGCGAGCTTCTCGCTCTCGCCTTCCTGGTCATTGCTCTGGCTGGCGGCGTTTCCGCCTCCAGCCCGCGCACGCGGGGTGCGGCAACGGCGACTGCTGAGTCCGGCCTGCAAAGAACTGGGGTTGGCAGCGGACAATTTCCGGAGCCAAAGACCGAGGTTTCCGCGGCGTCATTGAGCGCCGCGAGGAAATCTCGCACGCATTGAGCTCGTTGGGCGTTTCGAAGTTCACGCCCATCGACGGCGCCACCATAAAGCCCCTGATCGGCGAGGACGGGCGCGCGCCCGAGCCGCCCGACCCGGCCTACCAGCGGGTGCTGCACGGCGTGCCGGCGGCCGACTTTTCCGCGGGCGAGCTCCTCTACCTGCCGCGCAACGTCCGCGCCCACAAGCTCTACGGCATGAGCCCGTCGAGCAGATCGCCCTCACCATCAACATCGCGCTGAGGCGCGACGCCGCGACGCTCGAGTGCTATTGCGCCGGCTCCGCGCCCGACGCGTTCGGCACGGTGAACAAGGAATGGAGCAGCGACTCGTTCCAGGAGAAGTTCGACGCGCGCATGGCCGGCAACCTGCACCGGCGGCGCATGCTGAAGTTCATGCCGGCCGACTTCAACGCCGCATTAGAATGGCATGACGATCGCGCGGCGAGCGGCGTTTTCGGCGCGCGCGTCTCTCGCGAGGCTTTCCAACCAATCCGGCCGGCGAGAGGCGGTGTTCGAACAAAAAGAGAACAATTTCTTGACACCGCACTCGGCTCGTGGCATATTCGGAGATAATGGAGATGGTGCGGATGGCGATCGGGCCCGCGTTCCCGCAAAATCGACCTTTGCGGCTGCGCCTAAAGCAGATCATCCAGCTTCGTTGACCGCGCTGCCAAAAAACGACCGCACCCGCGATTTCGCGAGTCATCCTCGGGGCCTACGTCGCGCCGCCCATCCCGGCCGGTGTGACCGAACAAAAAGCGAACATTATCTTGACCTCACTCGGCTCGTGTGATAGTTTGACATAATGGAGATGGTGGGGCGGCGATGAAGCCGCTACCGAGCCGTCTCAAGCCGTTCTCCCCTTTCGAATCTCCTTCCTTGCGTCCGCGCCGTTCCGGGCGCTGCCGGCGCGCGCCCAAACACGGAGCCGCGATGTCCTCGCTCGACTTCTTCCTGCCGCTCGCCAAGGTCGACCTCGACCAGCGGCTCGTCACCGGCGTCGCCACCGCCGAGGCGCCCGACCGCTCGGGCGAGATCTGCGACTATTCTTCCAGCAAGCCCTATTTCGAAAAATGGTCGGCCAAAGCGCTGCAGGCGAGCGGTGGCAAGTCGCGCGGCGCCCTGCGGGCCATGCACGGCAAGATCGCCGCCGGCAAACTCACCGACATCTCCTTCGACGACGAGACGAAGCGCATCGTCGTTTCCGCAAAAATCGTCGACGACGACGAGTGGCGAAAGGTCACCGAGGGAGTCTATACCGGCTTTTCCCAGGGCGGGCGCTACGTCAAGCGCTGGCCCGATCCCGAATCCGGTCTCGTCCGCTACACCGCCGAGCCGCACGAAATCTCGCTCGTCGACCTGCCCTGCCTGCCGGAGGCGACTTTCGAGGTGGTGAAGGACGGCGTGGTCGAGAAGCGCGGTTTCGCGTCACGCGCCGAACATCGCGAGCCTTCGCCAACGGCGGCGCCGGCGCAAGCACCCGATGCGCCGGCGAAGGAGGCCCCATCGGCTGAGAGGCGGGCCGCCACGACGCCCGAAGCTCTGCCCCCGCTCGCGCCAGAGGCGCTCGCCGAGGCGATCGCCCTCGCCGACGCCGTGACGAAGCTCGAGCGCAGCGAGGACGAAAACGCCCGCCTGCGGAAATCACTCGACGACGCGCAGCAGACGCTGACGGACCTCGCAAAACGCGTCGCCGCGCTCGAAGCCCAGCCGATGCCCGCCAAGGCGGCGCTGCGCGCGCTCTCCAAAAACGCCGACGGGCAAGCCGAGGCGCTCGGCGTCGACGAAGCGATCCTTCGGCTCGCGGCGCTGCCGCCGGAAGCGCGCGCGCTCGCGCTGACCAAGCTCAGTCTCGCCAATCCGCTGCGCTACTGAACGGCGGATCGCAGGCGATCGCCTGACGCCGCGGCGTCAAGGCGGCTCGGCGGCCGGAAGCTCGATGCGGGCCATCGCCTCGCTCACGGCGGCGATCGGTTCAACCTACTCGACGCTCCGGCCGCCGCGCGAAACTTTCATTGAGCGCCGGGCGCGACAATGGCTCTCAGTGCAGCGCCGACCTTCCGTGGGAAGCGCCCGGCGAACCATTCGCCGGCCCTGCCTCGATCGCCCGCGAGCGCCCGCCAACGTTCAAACTCTCTCGATTCGCACTTCAAACGGCGCGGCTGCGCTGCAGGCTTCAGCCCGCGCCGGCGGCGCGATTCCGTATGAGTACAACCCTCCACCCACAGGAAACCTTCATGAACATCGCAGAGAGCACTCAGGAAACGCTGGGCCTGATGAAAGAATCGCTCGCCAAGAACGTCACGCTGTCGACCGGCCTTTCCGCCTACGACCTGCAGGCGCCGGCGAAGAACCTCTATCCGGTCGTGACGCCGTTGCGCAATTCGCTGCCGCGCGTCAGCCGCCTCAATCCCGGCGACGCGGCGCGCTGGCGCACCATCACCTCGATCCTCGGCTCCGGCTACGACGCCATGGGATGGGTGCCGGAAGGCCAGCGCACGGCGAGCATGTCCTATTCCGCGCAGGCTCAGGTCGCTCCCTACCTGACGCTCGGCGAGGAAGACATGGTGACCTTCGAGGCCGAAGCCGCCGCGCAGGGCTTCGAGGACCTCAACGCCACCGCGACGCTGCGCCTCCTGCAAAAGACGATGCGCAAGGAGGAGACGGCGCTCCTCGGGGGCAATGCTTCGCTAGCGCTCGGCACGCCGGCCGCGCCGACGCTCTCCGCCTCCGGCACTGGCTCGACGCTCCCCGCCGCCACCTATTCGGTGATCGTGGTGGCGCTCAGCTTCGAGGGCTACAGGAACTCGAGCGTCTCGGGCGGCGTCGCGACGACGAAGACGATCCAGGGCAACGACGGCAACACCTATACGCTGAACGGCGGGTCCTCGATGCGCAGCGCCAACGCCACCCAGGCGGTGACGCTCGGGCAGACGCTGAACGCGACTGTAGCGATCATCAACGGCGCCGTCGCCTATGCGTGGTTCGTCGGGACCGTGGGTAACGAGACGCTCCAGGCGATCAGCACGATCAACAGCGCGGCCTTCGGCGCGCCGCTCACCGCGGGACAGCAGGCCGCGACCGCGATCAGCGCCGACAATTCACGCAATGCGACGCTCGCCTTCGACGGGCTGCTTACCGTCGGCTTCAATCCGGCGAACGGCGCCTATGTCCAGCCGCTCGCTACGGGAACCGCGGGAACCGGCACGTTCCTCACCGCCTCCGGCCGCGGCTCGGTGCTCGAAATCGACAACATGCTCATCTCGATGTGGAACAGCTATCGCCTGTCGCCGACGGCGCTCTACGTCAATGCGCAGGAGCAGCGCAACATCACCAACAAGTGCCTGACCAACGCATCGGGTCCGCTTATCCGCTACAACGTGGCGGCCGACGGCGACCATGGCGGACCCTACGGCGTCTCGGCCTCGGGCGTCGTGCGCTGGTACTACAATCCGTTCAGCGTCGACGGCGGCTTCGACATCCCGGTCAAGGTTCACCCCGACCTGCCGCCAGGCACGATTCTCGCGCTCTGCGAGCGCCTGCCGGTCTGGTATCAGTCGAACCAGACGCCCAACGTCGCCGAGGTGCTGACGCGCCGCGACTATTATCGAGTCGACTGGCCGCTGCGCACCCGCCGGCGCGAGTTCGGCGTCTACGCCGAAGAGACCCTCGCCGTCTACGCGCCGTTCGGCGTCGGCATTCTCACCAATATCGGCAACGGCTGAGCCTCCCAGCCGTTCCGATCGCGGCGGCGCGCGATCGTTCTCCCGCGCGCCGCCGCTCCCACTTTCGCGGTCGCCCTGCGAGCGTCCCATGTCCCCTTACGACCTGACCACTCTCGCCGCGCTCAAGGCCTGGCTCGGCCTGCCTTCGAGCGCCGGGCCGAACGACGCGACGCTCGCCGCCCTCGTCACCGCCGCGAGCAGGAGCGTCTACGCCGCGCTCAGCCGCCCGGCCCTGCTGCCGCAGTCCTACACCGAGACGCTCGATCTCGAGACGCGGCGCGTCTATCCGAGGCAATGGCCGGTGCTTGAGGTCAATTCGGTGCTATGGCGCGGGATCATCGTGCCGCCCGATCAGAGTTCTGACCTCGACGCCTCGGTCGGCTACGTCTTGCAGCCGGGCGACGCCGCGCCGCCCGGCCGGCCCCAGGCGATCGACCTCTTCGGCGACTGCTATCGGCCCGGGCGACAGAGCCTCGTCATCTCCTACCGCGCCGGCTACGCCGTGCAGGGCGAGGCCCAGACGGCCCCGCTTTCGGCCCCATTCCAGCTCATCGCGGTCTGCCCCTATGGGCCGTGGGCCTCCGACCTCGGCGTGATCTACGCCGCGACCGGCGCCGCGCTCGCGCCCGTCGCCGCGGCGCCGGGGGTGGGGCAATATGCGGTGAGCGGAGGCGTCTATTCGTTCTCCGCCGGCGACGCCGGGCAGCCGGTCGCCCTCTCCTACGGCTTCATCCCGCAGGACGTCGCGCAGGCTGCGCTCGAGCTCGCGGCTGAACGCTTTCGCGCGGCCGAGCGCATCGGCCTCAGGTCGAAGTCGGTCGGCGCACAGGAGACGATCGCCTACGATATGAGCGCGATTTCCGCGCCCGTCCTGGCGATGCTGCAGCTTTACAAGCGGGTGGCCTGATGTTCGCGCTCGAGCTCGTCGGTCTCGAGGAGACGGGCGCGCGTCTCGACGCCTATCCGGCGGCGCTCGGCGCGGCCCTCGCGGCGAAAGCCGGCGATCTCGCCGCAAAGCTCACCGATCGCGTCAGAGACGACAAGCTCGCCGGCGCCGTTCTGAACGCGCGCTCCGGCGCGCTGCGGGACTCGATCTTCAGCGATGTCTCGGCGGACGCCGACGGAATTCTCGCGACGGTCGGCTCGAACGGCAACGTCAAATATGCGGCGATCCAGGAATACGGCGGCAAAACGAGCGCGCACGAAATTCTTCCGGGAAAGGCGAAGGCGCTGGCCTTTGTCGTCGGTGGCGCCCTGCGCTTCGCGCGCAAGGTCGAACACCCCGGGTCCGTGATCCCCGAGCGGTCCTATCTCCGCTCCTCGCTCGACGAAATGAGCGGGGAGATTGTCCAGGCGCTCGCCGAAGCCGCCGCTGAAGTCTTGGAGCGCGCATGAGCCGCGAAGCCGCCTTCTCGGCGCTGTTCGCCACGGTCTCGAGCGCCTACCCGTGGGGGCTGGCGTCGCGGCGGATGAAGCTCTGGAGCGAAGTCCCCGCGGCCATGCGCCCGGCGTTCTTCCAGCTCGAATCGGGGCCGGAAGCCTACCAGTGGCCGTCGCCCGTGGCGCCCAAGAGAACGCTCGAGGCGAAACTCTTTTTCTATTTCGACGCGCGCGATCCGACGACGCCGGGCGCGAGCGCGATCAACGCGGCGCTCGACGCCATCGACGCGAGCCTCGCTCCCTCGGGCGCCGACGCAGCCCTCGGCCGCCAGACCCTCGGCGGCGCCGTGCACGACTGCAAGATCATGGGCGTGCCCGTACGCGACACGGGCGACATCGACGGCGACGGGCTGGCGGTGGTCAGCGTGCGGCTCATCCTGCCGTGAGTGAGGCGAGATGACCTTCGTCGCAGAGATAAACGATGATGGGACGCCGCTGCGACGCAAGTCGTCAAGGCAGAGATGACGTTCGAGGGAGATTTCCTCGTGCTGGGCGCGCAAACGCGCTTGGCGAAGATCGGCGCGCCCGTCGATGAGGCGCGGCTTGCCGCGTTGCTCTCCACCGCGCATGAGCGCTCGATTGCGCCAGGTATGCGATCATAGGCGAGATCGCTGGAGTCGACGCGTTTGTCCTCGTTCCAGGACCTGACGCCGATATTCAAGGGCTGATGGTGCGCCCGCGCGCCGATGGCGCAGGGAAGCGCACCACGGGCGCCGATCTTTCACGGCTTGCTGTCAGCAGCCATTTCCATCACCGCAAGCATGAGCCAGCTCGACAACGAAAGACGGTGAGAAAGGCGCTGGAAGAAGACTGACACGATCGCGTAAGCGCTCTGGACGCAAAACATGTCGGCGATCGGTCGAAGGCTGTTCAAGTTGCGGGCGCTTCCACCACACGCACCGCGACATTGGTCGGGAAGAGGGTGAGATCGGCGTCGACGAGAACGACGTCCTTTCTGTTTACGTGTTCCGCGGAGACGAATCGGTCGAGATCGGCATCGAGGCCGTGCTCAAGGCGATCGACGAGGGACGAATAGAGCGATGCTCGACCTGCGCGCGCTCCTGAGCCTTGGTCTGAACAAAACAGGAACTTTTTCTTGACTGCTTACTCGGCTGGTGGCACAGTGTTGGATACTGGAGATAGTGGGGGCGGCGACGAAGCCACCTCTCTTCCCTGCCCTTCCGAACACCCTTCAATGTGAGCCGCGCTGTCTGGGCGCTGCTCCCGGCCCGTGCGGATGACGCCCGCTCGGTGCATCCTTGCTCTTGCCCATTCCCCAACGGAGTTCCCGATGTTCGTATTCGGCTCGGGCGTGCTGATCGGCACGCCGGCAGGCGGCTCGCCGATCAATTTCGGCCTGGCGCAGGAAGTGACGCTCAACATTTCCACCACCACCAAGGCGCTCTACGGGCAGTACAACTTCCCGCTCGCCATCGGGTCTGGCACGAAGAAGATGACCGGCAAGGCCAAGATGGCGCGGATTTCGGGCCAGGCTCTCGGATCGCTCTTCTTCGGGGTTATGCCCAGCGCCGGCGCGACGCAGACCCAGTTCGGCGAGACGGCGACCGTGCCCTCCTCGTCGCCCTATACCTACTCGACGATCAATCACGCGACCTTCATCGCCGACCAGGGCGTGGTCTATGCGAGCTCTTCGCTGCCCCTGAAGGCGGCCGCCTCGAACCCGGCGCAAGGGCAATATTCCATTGCCAGCGGCGTCTACACCTTTTCGTCCGCCGACGCGAGCGCGGCGGTGCTGATCTCCTACTCCTACACGAGTGCGTCTAGCGGCGAGAGCATCGCGGTCTCTTCGCAGCTCATCGGCCCCTCGATCGCCTTCTCGGCCAACCTGTTCGCCTCGGACCCGAGCACTGGAAAGCAGTTCTCGGTGCTGCTCTACAATTGCGTTGCCGAGAAACTGTCGTTCGGCACCAAGGTCGAGGATTTTTTGATCCCCGAGCTCGACTTCCAGTGCTTCGCCAACGCGGCCGGTCAGGTCTGCCAGTTCAATTTTGGAGACGCGGCGTGAGCGAGGAGACGTTCCCCGTCGCGCTCGGCGGCAAGAGCTGGGCGCTGCCGCACCTGCCATTCCGGGCGATCAAGGCGATCCAACCGGCCTTGTTCGACATCTATCGCGCGGCCGGCGGTCCGGCCATGTCGAGCGACAGCGTCGCGCGGCTAGGCGAGGCCGAGCTCGACCGCCTCGCGGAGGCGACCTGGCGCGCGATTGCGCATGCCGATCCGGCGCTCACTTATGCGGACTTCCTCGAGCTCAAGTTCTCGGTCAGCGAGTTGATCCAGGCCTTTCCCGCCATCGCCAAGGCGGCGGGCCTGCGTCCCGGAAAGAGTGCGACGCAGGAGGCGTCGCAAGAGCCGGGAAAATCGATTTCGACGCCCTGATCGCGGGCGTCGTCGCCAACCTCGGCTGGAGCTGGGATCAGGCGCTCGATCAGCTGACCGTACCGCGCTACCTCGCGCTCATGGCGGAATGGCGGAGGAATCCGCCGGCCCATTGGCTTCTCGCCGCCGCGCTCAAGCACCGTCCGCCCGCGGAACTCGCGCCGGCGCGCCAGCCGACGATCGCGGAACTGAAGGCGGCGTTGCCGAACGGCGCGCTCTGACAAGGAAAGTCGATGACCGACGCCAACGTATCCGTCAGCTTCAGCGCCTCGATCGCCGACTTCGTCGCCGGCGTCGCCGAAGCGAAGGAGACCTTGCAGAGTTTTTCGGCGCCGTTCGGCGAGATCAATGGCCAACTCGCGTCGCTCGCGAGCGCGTCGTCGCAGGCCTTCAGCGCCGAACGACTCCAACCCTACCGCGACGCGTTGATCGCAACCCAGGCGCTCGAACGATCCTTCGCGGCCGACCGCACACGCGCCGCGGCGGCGCTGCGCTCGGGCGACGACGAGCAATACGACGACGCGATAAAGGCGGCGCAGCTCGCGTCCGCCGAGGAAATGCGGCTGCTTGCCGACGGATTGAAGCAGAAGCTCGCGCTTTACGCCGAGGAGGCGAGGGACTACGAGATCACACAGACCGAGAAGCTCACGCTTTCGCAATGGGCGCTCGACGAGGAATACGCGCTCGAACTCGCCGCGCTGCAGAGGCGCGAAGCGCTCGGAGAGCAATCCCTCGCAGCCAAGCAGCGTCTGGACGACATGATCATCGAGGCGACGCGGCGGCGCGACGACGAGACTGCGACGCTCATGCGCTCCGCGCTCAAGGAGCAGGAGCACGAGCTTCAGTCGGTGACCGGCTCGATCGAACAGGCGTTCAATGCGCAGTTTCGCGGCCTCGTGTCAGGCACGGAGAACTGGCGGGCCGCTTTCAGCAACGTTCTGAAGGACCTTCTGGTCAAGTTCGTCGAATGGACCGAAGCGACCGTCGCGCAACACGTCGTCGGAGAGACCGTGAAGACGTCGGCGACAGCCGCAGGCGCATCCGCGCGCGCGGGAGCGGAGGAAGCCGGCGCTGCGGCCTCGATTGGCGCGCAGGGAACGGCGATGATTCGCTCGATCCTTTCGTCCGCCGCCGAGACATTCGCCGGCGTGTTTGGCTTTCTCTCGCCGCTGATGGGTCCGCTTGCCGCCGGACCCGCGGCGGCGGCCCAGGCGACCGTCGCCGGGGTGGCGGGCTCGGTCGCCTCGGCCGACATCGGAATGTGGCGCGTCCCGCAAGACATGCTGACTCTCGTGCATCACAATGAGCTCGTTATGCCGGCGGCCGAAGCCGGGGTGTTGCGATCGCTTCTCGGCGACGGCGGCCCGTCGGGTGGCCAGAGCGGCGCGGCGGTGCATGTCCATCCGACGACGAACCTCCATGTCACAGCGCTCGACGCCGGCTCCGTCTCGCAATGGATGCGCAGCAATAGCGGCGCGATGCTGAAAGAGATTGACCGCGCGGTGCGCCACGGCGCCGCGCTCGGGCTGCGAAGGCTGTCGCGGTAATCCCCTCGCCCGCAAAGCGGGAGAGGGTGGCCGAGCGCAGCGAGGCCGGGTGAGGGCACGAAGGGATGAGAGGAAGCGGGCCCTCATCCGTAGCGCGGCTTTCGCCGCGCGCCACCTTCTCCCGCGTCGCGGGAGAAGGTGATGGGCTACCCGAACGCGATCGGCGTCCACCTCCTGCCGGCGAGCGGGGAGTACGCTTACGATACGATCCCCTTCGTCGGGGCCCAGCGCGGCGCTTCGGGGCTGAACCCGTTCGCCGCCATGAACACGTTCTATGCGCCCGGCGGGTCGAAAACGGACTATTCCTACGCGATTGACCAGCTGCAGGCGGCGCACCCTGAATGCACGACGGTTTCAGTTGTCTGCGCCTGGTTCTTCAATTCAGAGGACGCGAGCGCCTGCAACATATACCCGTCGACCAATTATCTGCTCGGCGCCTTCGAGCGGGTCGGCGGCGAGGTTCCGGTCCCCGATCACTGGATGGTCTCCGGCCTGACCGAACAGGATTACGCGGGGACTATCCCACTTCCCGCGCTGCCGGGAACGACGAATTTCGTCTACGGCGGCACGCCGAGCGACCCGTCCATCGTCCGGTGCATTCAAGACCTAAAGACGCGCGGCTTTCGCGTGATCTTCTATCCCTTCCTGCTCGGGACCTTCGACGGCTTCCCCTGGCGCGGGCGCATTACCTATTCGAACGACCTGTCGAGCGCCGCGACCGCGGCCGTCAACGCCTTTCTCGGTTCGGCCACGACGGGGCAATTCACCCGCGACCCGGCCAATCTGACGGTTGGCTATTCGGGCTCGCTGTATGACTGGACCTATCGGCGGATGATCCTGCACTACGCGAACCTTTGCGTGGTGGGCGGCGGCGTCGACCTCTTCTCGCTCGGCTCCGAACTCCGCGGGCTCGAGACGATCCGGGGTCCGGGCTGGACGAAGGAGGGGACGGTCGACGGCTCCGGCTATGCGGTTTGGGACTATCCCTTTGTCGCGGGCTTGATCGCGCTCGCCGACGACGTGCGCTCGGTCTTCGACGGCGCGGGGCTCGCCAAGAACCTCGCGACGCTGAAAAACCTCATCATCTACTCGGCCGACTGGTCGAGTTGGATGGGCTGGCAGCACCCTGGCGAGAACGGCCAGTGGCCGCACTTGGATCAGCTTTGGGCGCATTCGAACATCGACTTGGTCGGCTTCGACGACTATCTGCCGCTGACCGACTGGACGACCGGGAACGGCGGCCTCGACGTCGCCAACTGGAGCGCGCCGGCCCCGACGTCCTGGCCGCCCGGCGCCTCGACGATGAGCGGACTCGGGCTCTCCGGCACGCCCTCTATCTACTCGCTTCCCTACCTCAAGGCGAACATCGAGGGCGGGCAGTATTTCAACTGGTTCTACACCGACGGAACCAACTTGGGCCGCGGCTTCGATCCGAACGGGTCGGCGCTGACGGTCTCGCGCCCAGAGGGCGACCGGCTCGCGCAGTCGCGGAACCAATACTATCCGGGCCAGCAAATTCTCGCCAACAAGCAGGTGCGCTGGTGGTGGAACAACACGCATCAGGCGGTCTACGACGACGGCGACGGCAACGGGTGGATCCGCCACGGCCGGCAAACCGAATGGGTTCCGCAGTCGAAGTCGATCGCGCTGCTCGAATACGGCTTCGCCTCGGTCGACAGGGCGACCAATCAACCGAACGTGTTCTTCGACCCGAAGTCGGTCGAAAGCTTCACGCCGTTCTGGTCGGTTTGGGACCCGGCGCCGGGCGGCCCATTCACCTGCGTGCCGCGGCGCGACGACACGATTTCGGCGCTCGCGCTCGAGGCGATCTACGAATACTGGAATGCCGACGGCAACAACGCGACGAGCGGCGCGGGCGTCGTCATGGTCCAGTTCACGTTCTCGTGCGTATGGAGCTGGGACGCGCGGCCCTTCCCGACATTCCCGATCGAGAATACCACCTGGGGCGACACCGGCAACTGGCCGGCCGGCGACTGGTTCGGCGGACTGCGCCAGCCCTTGCCGCCGCCCGCGGCGAGCCCGTCGCCGTCGCCCGGGACCTATGAGACGTTTCCGAGCCTTTCGACGCTCGGTTGGTCGGTCCACGTCAAGCCGAGGTTCGCAACCGACGTCGCCGGACGAGTCTCGGGCCGCGAAGCGAGGCGCGCGCGCTTCGCTAACCCCTATTTCAACCTCGAGCTGACTTACGAGGTTTTGCGCTCGGCCGCTGCGTACCGCGAGCTCCAGGCGGTTGCAGGCTTCTTTGAGGCCATGAGCGGGCAGGCAACCTCGTTTTGGGTCGCTCCGCCCGGCCTCGCGGCTGTCACGGCGCAAGCGCTCGGAACTGGCGACGGAGCGACGACGACTTTCGCGCTGGTCCAGACCATCGGCGGCGCGACGATCCCGGTTTATGGGACGTCTGGCCTCGCGGCGGTCTATCTCAACGACGTGAGCCAGGCGACCGGCTGGACGGTCTCGAGCGGCTATGCGCCGGCGATCACGTTCGCGACCGCCCCCGCTACGGGAATTCCCATAACGGCCGATTTCGGCGCGCTGTGGCTCTGCCGCTTCGCCGAGGACGTCCAGGACCTCGAGGAGTTCATGGCGCAGCTCTGGACGCTGAAGACGCTCAATCTGCAGACGGTGAGGCCGTGAAATCCCTCTCCCGAGCGGAGAGGGGCGGGGGTAAGGGGAGCGGACCGATGCGCTTGTGCTTCTGCGCCAGATTCGGCGTTCTGTCTTTCGGCCTGATCTATGGCCGGCTGGGTCCTCTCACCGCCGGCCCCTCTCCCTCCGGGAGAGGGGAGTGACTGCGCCGCCCTCCTTCCCGGCGCTCGCCGGCCTCGGCTTTAGCGTCCACAAGAAGCCGAGCTTCTCGACCATCGTCGCTTCGCACGTCTCCGGGCGCGAGGTTCGCGACGCGCTCTATCAGAACCCGATCTGGCAATTCGAACTCACCTTCGACGGGCTCGATTCCTCGAACGGCTCCTACCCCGGCCTCGGCGCCAATTCGCTGCAAAGCCTGCTCGGGCTCTTCCTTTCGTGTCAGGGCCAATATTCGACCTTCCTCTACACGGACCCGACCGACGACAGCGTGACAAATGGCGCGATCGCGACCGGCGACGGCGCCACAACGGTTTTCGCCTTTTCCCGCTATATGGGAACATTCTTTGAGCCGGTCGGCTGGGTGACAGGCGTTTCGAACGTCTACCTGAACGGGGTCAACCAGGCGTCGGGCTGGTCTCTCTCGACCCCGAACAGCCTCGTTTTCGCAAGCGCGCCCGGCTCGGGTGTCGTGGTCACCGCGACCTTCACCTATGCCTTCCAGTGCCGGTTCGACGACGACACCGAGGATTTCGAGCAGTTCATGAAGAACTTGTGGACGGTGAAGAGCCTGAAATTCCGCTCGGTCCGCACGTCATGAAGTCGACTTCCGGCGCCGTCCAGGCGCTCCTTGCCGCTGCGCAGACCCCGCCGGACACCCTTGTCCAGTTCGCCGAGTGCTTCACCTTCATCGCGACGGTCGGCACGGTCTACACCTGGACGAATTTCGATCTGCCGATCGCCTACAACGGCTATACCTTCCTGGCGAACGGCCCGCTCGTCCAGGGCTTGAAGTACAAGGGCACAGTCGGGCTCGAGGTCGACAAGCAGCAGATTACGATTGCCGCCCGGCCGACCGATCTCATCAACGGCGCGCCCTTCCTCGAGGCCTTGCGCGACGGGGCTTTCGACGGCGCGCCCGTCTATCGGGACCGAGTTTTCCTGACCGCGCCCAATGGAACCGTCGTGGGCGGCGTCCGGATGTTTCAGGGCCGCGTTTCGACGGTCGACGCCGTGGGGCGCACGCAAGCGACGCTGACCGTCGCGAGCGATCTCGTGATCCTCGATTACGACATGCCGCGCAACCTGTTCTCGCCGACGTGCCTCCATGTCCTCTACGATTCCGGCTGCGGCGTGATCCGGGGAACCTATGCGGCGAGCGGGACGGCCGGTGCAGGCTCGACGGCGAGCGTGATCTACTCGGGCGTTGCGGCGGCGCAGCACCAGCAAGGTTCGCTCGTCTTCTCGTCGGGGCAGAACGCCAACGTGCGCGCGACGGTGAAGAGCGTCGGCGTCGGCTCGTCGCTTAGCCTCATGTATCCGCTGCCCTTCGCGCCGGCGACCGGGGACACCTTCACGGTCTACGCCGGATGCGACCACACGCTCGCCACTTGCCAGGGGCGGTTCAACAACAAGGCGAACTTCCGGGGCTTCCCGTTCGTTCCGCCGATCGAGACGGCCTACTGAGCGTTCCCCTCTCCCAGAGGGAGAGGGGTCAGGGGTGAACGGACTGAGCCATCCGGGTTTGCGCGAAAGCGCAAACTGAACAGAACTGCTTAAGCCGAGGCCACGATGATCGCCGCCTTCCTCTCCGGCTTCGGACTGGGCGTCGGCCTCGTTGCCGGCCTCGCGGTCGCTCTCGTCGTGCTCACGCGCGCGTGGTGACGGTTCCCTCACCCCCGGCCCCTCTCCCTCCGGGAGAGGGGAGCACGCGCTTGGCCGTCGCCGCGGCGGCGCGCGAGTGGATCGGTACGCCCTACCATCACGCGGCGGACGTTCAAGGCCGCAAGGGCGGCGTCGACTGCGCGATGCTTTTGGTGCGCGTCTATTGCGACTTGGGCCTCGTTGAGCCGTTCGACCCGCGTCCCTACACGCGCGACTGGATGCTGCACCGGAGCGAGGAAAAATATCTCGGCTTCCTGCTCGCGCGCGCCCGTATAGTCGAGGCCACGGGCCTCGGTGACGTGATCCTGTTTCGGGTCGGACGCTGCTTCGCGCATGGGGGCATTGTGAGCAAGACCAAGCCGCTGACAATGATCCACGCCCATTCTCAGGCCGGTTTCGTGGTCGAAGACGAGGTTTTGCGCTGTCCGCTCGCGCGGAGGCCGCGCATGTTCGCCAGCTACTGGCCGGCGCTTGGCCAGGCCCCTCACCCCGGCTCTCTCCCCGCAAGCGGGGAGAGGGGGCGTCCGCCCTCTGATCACTGGTCACTGGTTACTGGTCACTGACCATGGGGTTCCTCCGCCGCAACAGCAACCAGATCAAGCCGGACTACACCGGGCTCCAGATCAACACGGCCGTCTCGACGCTTCCGATTCCGATCGTCTGGGGGCGTAATAAGCTCGCCGGCAACGTCATCTGGTACAACCGCTTCGTCGCTGTGCCGTCCTACGGCGGCGGCAAGGGTTCTGGCGGCAAGGGCGGCGTGCTCGGCGGCCGGGGATCGCCGGTCGGCTACACCTATCAGGCCGACCTGATGATCGCGCTCTGCGAGGGGCCGATCTCGAACATCCCGACGGTCTGGCAGGACCTTTCGGTCTATTACACGCCGCTCGCCCTTGATCTCAACACTTATGACGGGACGACGCCGCAAAGCGTCTGGCCGTGGCTGACGGCCTATTATCCTGGGCAAGATCTCGCGTACCAGGGGACCGCCTTCGTCTGCGGCGCCTCGTTTAACCTCGGCGACACCGCTTCCATCGGCAACTTGAATTTCGAAGTCCTCGGCGCGCTGGCGGGAACCGGCGCGAATGGGATCGACGCCGACCCGGCGCAAGTCATCTATGATTTCCTGACCAACGCCCAATATGGGGCGGGCTTCGATCCGGCCTCGATCGACTCGTCGACCCTGTTCGGTTCCGGCGGCGACGCATCCTTGCAGACCTATTGCAAGGCGATGGGGATCGCCTTCTCGCCGCTCCTCTCGGCCCAGGAACAGGGCTCGAGCATCATGACGCGCTGGCTGCAAATCCTCTCCTGCGCGGGGGTATGGAGCGGCGGGCTTCTCAGGTTCATCCCCTACGGCGACAGCGCGATCGCCAGCGGGGCGACGACGACGCTGACCCAGCAATTCTCGATCCCGCATCCGGTCCCGACCTCAACCGGCTACCAGCTGCCGGCCTCGGTCACCGTGGCCGGCGCGGCGAGCTTCCTTTCCGATGGCGGCGTGGTCTACGCCTCGACCGGCGTTCCGTTCGCCTTCATCGGCGCGGAATTCCCAAGCGTCGCCGGCACGTACGGGATGGGCCCGAATGGCACCTATCTCTTCGCCTACGCCGACGAAGGCCTTCCTGTCGTCATCACCTACACGGTCGCCGCGCCGACCGCCTACGCACCGAAACTGACACCGGCCTATGCGCTGACCGACGACAATTTCATCGACGCGAAAGCGAACAAGGACCCGGTCCAGGTCGAGCGGGCCGACGTCTTCGCGCTGCCGACCATCCAGCGGGTGGAAGTCTCCTCGCGGTCGAACCGCTATTCGCCTGTTCCCGTCGAGGCGCGCGACCAAAGCCAGATCGAGATCTTCGGCCCGCGCGTCGGATCAGTCATCCAGGCGCATGAGATCTGCGACGAGTTCACGATCGGGCCGATCGTCGCGCAGACCATCTTGCAACGCGAGCTCTACGTCCGCACGAAGTTCAAGTTCATCCTGTCGTGGGAGTTCTGCCTTCTCGACCCGATGGATATTGTGACCATCACGGATGCTAACCTCGGGCTCTCGAACTATCCCGTCCGCATCATCGAGATCGATGAGGACGACAAGGGTCTGCTCGCCATCACGGCTGAGGAACTTGTTTTCGGCGTCTCGACGCCGGGCGTAAACCCGGGCGCCGGAGCGGGCAACTGGAACCCGGATTGGGGCGTGCCTGCCGTCCCGGTCAACGCGCCGCTGATCTACGAGCCGCCGTCGGCGGCGACCGGGGGCGTCACGCAAGTCTGGATCGGGGCGAGCGGCATCAGCGCCGGCTCTTCGACCCAATGGGGCGGCGCGAACGTCTACGTCTCGGTCGACAACGTGACCTATTCGCAGATTTTCCAGGTCACTGCGCCGCTGCGCCAGGGCGTCCTCACGGCGAGCCTGCCCGCGGCCTCTGGCTGGGACTCGGCCGATACGCTGTCGGTCAACCTCGCCGAGAGCGCGGGGACGCTGAGCGGAACAAGCCAGGCCGCCGCCGAACAGGGCGCAACACTCTCGCTGGTCGACAGCGAATTGCTCGCCTACGAGAATGCGACGCTCGTCTCGGGCAATGCCTACAACCTGACGGGCCTCGCGCGCGCGCTCGGCGGGACTTCGGGTCTCTCGCATGCCTCTGGCGCGCCATTCGCGCGGCTGGACGGCGCGATCGTCAAATACGATCTGCCGGCGAACCTCGTCGGCGTGACGCTCTATTTCAAATTCCAGAGCTTCAACGTCTTCGGGGGCGGCGAGCAAGACCTTTCAACATGCGTCGCCTATTCCTTCACCCCGAGCGGCGTCGGCGTCGAGCATCCGATCGCGGCGCAGCTCGAGACGGGCGTCCCGGTCGACCTCGGCTCGGTGGCGAGCCCGCAGGTCTTGAGAGACGATTTCGGCGCCGACGGCTCGACGGTGCTCGCGATCATCGACCTCGGCGCTCTGCCGACGGCGCATCCGATCGCGGCGCAGCTTCTGACTGGATGGGCGCTCAACCTCGGCGCGGCAGCCTCGACGCCCTCCCTCTTCGACAATTTCGGCGCGACGACGGACGCAGTCGGCGACGTCATCGCCCTGGGGACCGTCCCCTGAAACCCCTTCTCCCCGCCCTCATCCCGAGCCTGTCGAGGGAGCGGGGAGAAGGTGGCGCGAAGCGCCGGATGAGGGGCGGGGCCGCCTGCGCCTTTCGGCCCCGCCCCTCACCCCTGCCCTCTCCCCGCAAGCAGGGAGAGGGGGAGAATCTTGAATGAGCGAACAGCTACAGTTCCGGCGCGGCACGGCCGCGCAAGTGGCGGCCTTCACCGGCGCGCAGGGCGAGATCGTCGTCGACACGACCAACAACCGCCTTGCGGTCAACGACGGGTCGACGGCCGGCGGCTGGCTCATCGACCACACGGCGCGGCATGCCGTCGCCGACGCGGCCTATACCGCCACCGTCAACGATCGCCTCATCGCCTATACGTCGATCTCGACGGCGATGACCGTCACGCTCCCATCGGCGGCCACTTTCCCGACCGGAGCGCGGCTTCTGATCGTCGATGAAAGCGGCTCCTGCTCGAGCACGCTCACGATTACGGCGGCGCGGGCCGGCTCCGACACGATTGACGGCGGGGCATCGGCGGTCATCAGCACGGCCTATGGCTATGTCGCCCTCGAGTCGAACGGCGTCAGCGCCTGGACCGTGGTCGACCAGGTGGGCCTCGGTGCGCAATCGACACACGGCGCGAACATCACCTTCGGCGTGCTCGAAGGCGCTGCTTCCGGCCTCTCCGGCGCGTCCGTCACCACGTCGCTCTCGATCCCGGCCAACTGTATCGTGCTCGCGGTTTCCGAGCGGGTGACGACAACGATTACCGGGGCGACCAGCTTCTCGGTCGGCTTCTCCGGCAATGCGACGCAGTTCGGCTCGGTCCTCAGCACCGCGACCGGATCGACCAATTACGGGCTGATCGGCCCGACTGCGTTCTACAGTGCAACCCCGATCGTGTTGACGGCGGCGGGCGGCAATTTCTCGGGCGGCGCCGTGCGCCTCGCCATCCATACCGTGCAGATTTCCCCGCCCTCGTCGTGAGCCTGTCGAAGAACCACATCGTGAACCTCATCCTCAGCTTGTCGAAGGATGAGCTTGTCGAGGGATGAGCTTGTCGAAGGATCATGAATGAGCGAACAGCTTCAACTCCGCTCCGGCTCGGCGGTGAACGTCGCGGCCTTCACGGGGGCCGCGGCGGAAGTCGTGGTCGACTCGACGAACAACCGGCTCGTCCTCCAGGACGGCGCGACCGGCGGCGGCTTCGCGGCCGGCATCGAGCGGCGGATCGCCGTTGCGGATGCCGCCTATGGCGCGCTCGCGACAGACCGCATCGTCGCCTATACCGCAATCACCGGCGCGCGCGCGGTGGCGCTGCCGGCCGCGAGCGCCTACCCGGCCGGCGCGACCCTGACGGTTGTCGACGAATCGGGTTCATGCTCGGCCACGAAGACGATCACGCTGAATCGCGCCGGCTCCGACACCATCAATGGCGGGGCGAGCGCCGTGATCTCGACCGCTTACGGCTCCATCGCGATCGAGAGCAACGGATCGAACGCCTGGACGATCGTCGATCAGTCGGCCGGGCCGCTGACGCCGCCGGCGGGGACGAGCTCGGCGCCGCCGCTCAAGATGACTGCAGGGACGAACACCACGACGGCCCAGGCGGGCGCGATCGAATATGACGGGAACGCCTTCTATGGCTCGGTCGCGGCCAGCGAGCGCGGCGTCCTCATGGCCGAGCAGATCGAGGTTCTTTCGTCTCCCTACACGCTGACCTCGCAGACGGCGGCGCAGCAGCTTCTCAACGCCACGGCGAGCGGCGCGGTCACGCTTCAGCCGGGAACCTACGAATTCGAGTGCGCTTTCGCGCTCGCCAGCCTGTCGGCGACCTCGGGCTCGTTCGGCTTCGGCCTCGGCGGTACGGCGACCTTCACTCAGGCCTGGACGTCGATCGCCGCGAAGGGCTCGGCCCTGACGAGCGCCCAGAACACGCTCGCCACCTTCAACACCGCAGCCGGGACGGCGCTCACGTCAGCCAACACGAACACGAGCGGAGTCGCCCTCATCAAGGGAATTCTGCGCGTGACCGCAGCCGGAACGGTCATCCCGCAAGTCTCGCTCGGCGTCGCCGCCGCGGGCGTCGTCCAGGCCGGCGCCTACTTCAAGGCCGCGCCGATCGGCGCCTCCGGCGTGACCAACGTCGGCGCCTGGTCATAACGCTCGAAAGCGGCCCAATAGCGATAGCGGTAATCCTTGGCTTGGTCGGCGCTGCGTTCGCCAAACTTGCATATTGGCTCGCGGACGCGCCCGAAAATCCGATCGTATTCCGGGCCTCAAGGGTCGCGGCCCGGGCGATCTCCGCTGCGGCCATCTTCCAGGCCGTGCTCCTCGCGCTCGGCCCTGGTTGATCGCTCTCCACTTGTCGCAAGGAAGCCTCCAGCATGAAACGCCTGTTTTGTGGCGCGGCGCTCGCGCTCGCCCTCGCCTGCCCGGTACATGCACAGACCTATCGCGACATTGCCGGGACGCAGGTGCCGGGCATGATCCCGCTGCCGACGCCCTATGCGCCGCTTTCGCCTGGCCAGCACAATATCGCGCCGACATCGGCGACCGCGCTCACCGTGCCCTCCGGCGCGCGCTACGCGACCGTCTGCGCCTCGGGAGCGACCGTCAGGTACACGACCGACGGGACCACGACGCCGACTTCGAGCGTCGGCATGCCGCTCGCCTCCGGCGCGTGCGTGGCGCTCTCCGGCCCACAAACACTCGCCAATTTCCGCGCGTTCTCGTCGTCCGGAACGCTCGACGTGGAGTATTTCCAATGAAGCGGGTCGACCGAATTTTTGGCGCGGCGCTGATCGCGCTGGCCGCACTCGCCCATGGCGCCGAAGGCTTCGCGCAGGGCCTGCCGGGCGGCGGCGTGCCGATGACCCCGATCGGCGGGTCGAGCGGCGGATCAACCGGGCCCGCCTACAACGGCGTCCAGATCAGCGGAACCACAGGCTCCGGCACCGGCGCGGTCGACAACTCGTCGGCCATCAACACCGCGCTCTCCGGGAACTCCGGCAAGGCCGTTTATCTCACGTCGGGCGCCTATCACATCGCCAACCCCATCAATCTGCCGCCCGGCCAGTGCCTCTACGGCGATCCCGGCTGGCAGACGGTGATCGATGTCGATTATGACTTCTCGTCTTCGGCCAGCGGGATCATCGTCGTCACGCCGACGAACAATGGCGTAGCGGTCAAGCCCTGCATCAAGAACATCGTCGTTTCGCAGCATTTGCCGGCCGACATCACCGCACGCGCGAACGCGAGCACCGCCGGCGCCAACGTCCTCACCGTGTCCAGCGCGACCGGGACCATCGTCTCCGGCATGTTCGCGGTCGATGCGACGACCACCACGGCGATCCCCGTCGCAAACAAAAACTATCCGACCGAGGTCGTCGGGGTGAGCGGCTCGATTGTCGACGTGATGACGGTGGGCTTGGGGACGGGCGGCTCGGGCTACACGAACGGGACGCAGACGCTGACCGCGACTGGCGGCACATGCGCCACGGAACCGCAGTTCGCCGTCACCGTGTCCGGCGGCGCCGTCCAGTCGGCCAGCGTCACGGCGACCGGCAACGCCTCCTGCAGCGTGTGGCCGTCGGGGACGGTCGCCACGACGGGTGGCGGCGGGACAGGGGCGACGCTCGTCCTCGGCGGCATTGCCGGCGGCGGCGGGCCGTCCGACACGATCCACTTCGCCTCGCCGCGCTCGGCCGCCCTCCCGCTAGGCTCCTGCAATACGACCAACGCCGGCAGCGGCGTCTGTAAGTATCCCTGGGTCGTCTACAACAACGGCGCCGGAAACATGGACATCGACTACCTCTTGTATCCAAGCGCATGGAACGGGATTTATCAGCGTGGAGGGACGTTCCACTTCGGCTATATCCAAGGTTCCGCCCTGAACGTCGCCATGGACATCGACAATTCTCACAACTTTCCGCAGATCGACGATTATGAGTTCTGGGGCTTCAACCTCGGCTCCTCGAATACCGCGTCAATGGCGATTTCCGATATTTTCTATGACGGCTCGGTGGTCGCAGCCAACCTCGGCGCGACCGACGGGCTCGTCGCCGGCAAGATGCAGATCTGGCAGGGCAACCTCAACTTCACCGCCAATTTCTCGTGGGGGCACTTCAACTCCCTGATGCTGGATGGCGGAGCAAACCTGAACATCGCGGCGTGCTCCTGGGCGCAGATCGCCAACTTCTATTCGACGAACAGCTCTTACGTGACGACGCCGGCGCTCTACGAGAATGCCTCCGGCTGCATGGTCATGATCGGCAGCGTCTACATGACCTATTCGTCCGGGTTCGGAAGCCCGGCGATTCTGTTGTCCAGCGGCGATCTCCAGATCACCGGGGGGAGGCTATCCGACACCATTCCGAACGCCGCCGCGCCCTTCGTCAGCAATACGGGCGGCGGTCTCACCCTGCGCAACATGAAGCTCGCAGGCTCCCCATCGGGGAGCGGCTCGGTGTTCGTGCAGCAGACGGGAGGCTGGCTGGCTTTTCAGGACAACGTTTTCTCGGGCACGCCGCCGACGAGTGGGGCCGGACTTTCCGCGACGGACAACTCCTACAACAGCGTTTCAGGCAATAACTGGTTCGGCTGGACCTTTACGCCGCCAGGCAACCTCGGCGTCTACAACGCGGGTCAGCCGCAAGACCTCAAGTCCTTCACGAGCTCTGGGACTTACACGCCGACTCCAGGCCTTTCGTTCGCCGACGTCTGGTGCGCCGCTCAGGGCGGTGGGGGAGGCGGCGGGATCACGACGGCGTCGGGAACCGCGAACAGCGGCGGCTCTGGCGGCGGCGCCGGCTCGATCGCCTACGGCGTATTCTCCGCGGCGCAGATCGGCACGAGCAAGGCGGTATCGATCACGAACAACGCCAACGGGGGCGCGGCCGGGGCCAGCGGGACCGCCGGCGGCAACGCGGCGTTCGGCGGCTCGATGCTCATCGCCTATGGCGGCGGTGGCGGCCAGGTAGGCGTCTCGGCAGCGAACTCCACCGGCGGCGGCGGCTCTGGACAATTCGCCAATGGTCAAGCTGGTGCGAGCGGCGGCGGTTCGGGAGCGGGCGGCGGAACGGCCGGCGGCTCGGGCGCGAACGGAAGCGCGACTACGACCACCGGAGCCGGTACGGGCGGCGGAGGCGGCACGAACGGCGCTGTCGGCAAGTCTGGCGGCGGATCCCCGTGGGGGCCGAGCGGAGGCGGATCAGGCGGAGGTGTCTCGACGGCGCCTGCGGCGTTCGCGGGTGGTGCGGGCGGAAATGCCGAGGTCGGTCAGAGCACCGCAGGAACGGCGGGATCGACTTCCGCGAGCGGCGGCGCAGCACCTGCGGCGGTATCTGCGACACCTGGCTCCGGATCATCGAGTGTCAGTTGGCCGGCTGGATCCGGCGGCGGCGGCGGCGGTTCGACAGCCGGGGCTGGCGCCTACAGCGGCGGTGCAGGCGCGGCCGGTGGCTTCCCTGGCGGTGGTGGCGGCGGCGGCGGAAGCGCGCTCACGACATCGACCGGAGGAGCCGGTGCGGGCGGCCAGGGCGGCGCTGGCGCCTGCTACGTGCTCGAGCACTTCTGATCCGGCCGCCATGATCGACGCTGATACGGCGCTCTGTCTCGTCGGCCTCGCGCTTGTCGGCTGGCTCATCTGGAAAATCTCGCTTCTGATGTAACGGAGGCAAATCATGCTGCAGAACCCGAGGGCGTTCTTCGACGCCGTGCGGACGGAGCTCTATGGCCCCGGCGGCTTTGACCAAAGTCAGGTCGACGGCGTCAACGCCATCCTCGACGCCTGGAGCGCTTCGCCAATCACCGACTGGCGCTGGATCGCCTATGCGCTGGCGACCGCCTACCACGAGACCGGCCGCGCGATGCAGCCGGTCGCGGAGCGGGGGCGCGGGCAGGGGCGGCCCTACGGCGTCAGATGCGGACCCTATCGGCAGGTCTATTACGGGCGCGGCTTCGTGCAGCTGACCTGGCTCGCGAACTACGAGAAGGCGGAGCGCGAGATCCCCGGCTCCGACCTGGTGCGCACCCCGGACAATGCGCTCAAGCCCGCGATCGCGGCGACCATTCTCGTCAAGGGCATGTCGGACGGGTGGTTCACCGGAAAGAAGCTTGCCGATTATTTCCCGCTGGAAAAGCTCGCGTCGGTCAACTGGCTCAACGCGCGCGAGATCGTCAACGGCCACGACAGGGCGGCGCAGATCTCCGCCTACGCCGTGCATTTTCACACCGCGATCATCCGGGCCAACGCCCGCTCGCCGGCCGCGCCAGTCGCAAAGGCATGAACGATGCGCCTCACCTTTCTGAGCCATTTCATCATCTGTCTCGCGGCGGCGTCGGCGGCGTGGCTCGCCCACACGAACGGCATGTTCGCGTCAATCTGGGCGCACGATGAGAGCATGATGACGAGCGCGATCGGCGTCCTCTTCGTCGGCGCGGCGCTTTATTTGGGGCGGCAGGCGTGGCTAGCCGATTCGCCGTTCTCTGTCGTCCGTCCTCCATCGTCCGATTTCGGCCATCTCGCCGAGCGGCTCCTGCCGATGCTCGGCCTGTTCGGCACCGCGTTCGGCCTCTCGCTGCAGGCGAATGCGCTGGCCGGCGGGGCGACGTCCTTCGGCGCGCTCGCCACGTCGCTCTACACGACCGCCTGCGGCGTTCTCGCGGCGCTCGTCGTCGCGATCATGACCTTCAACCTCGAGCGGGGCGTTCGGCGCGCGCGCGGCGCCTGAAGGAGCGAGCGGACCATGCCTGACCGTAGCTCCGTCTGGATCGGCCTCTGCGACCTCGCTCTCGCGGTCCTCGCCGTGGCCCTCGTCGCCGTCAACCCGCCCCTCAAGGCCAGGGGCGTCGAGATGAAGGCCGAGGTTCTGGCGACCGTCGAGTGGAGCGTCGATGTCGACGCCGACGTCGACATCCACATGATGCCGCCCTCGAAGAAGCCGGTGTTCTTCGCCTCGCGCGACGTCGGCTGCTCCACTCTCGACCGCGACAGTAGAGGCTTCCTCGATAGCGTCATCACGCTCGCCGATGGCTCGCGGACCAAGGTCGAGAGCGACAAGGAGACGATCGCGATCCGCTGCGTCGAGCCGGGCCGTTACGACCTCGCAGCCAACCTCTATGCGTACAGGGAGGGCGGTCTTAGCGTCGGAGCCAAGCGCGGCCTGGCCTTGAAAGCGCATGTCGAGATCGTCGGTCTCAATCCCGTGGTCCGCGTGCTGTTCGCCAGGGACATCGTGCTTGACGCCGTCGGGCAGACGATCAACTGGGCGAGCTTCGACATGAGCCGCGACGGGAGGATCACGTTCGTCGACCCGCCGCTCGAGCCGATTACGAGCGCCTATCAGCGTCAGGGCCGCTACCAATGAGCGACTTCGCCGCCTTCATG
The DNA here is from genome assembly GCA_035656495.1 of Roseiarcus sp. Taxonomy (GTDB): domain Bacteria; phylum Pseudomonadota; class Alphaproteobacteria; order Rhizobiales; family Beijerinckiaceae; genus Roseiarcus. The sequence continues at coordinate 52,064 of DASRSL010000273.1, read as the reverse complement.
CTTGCCTGCGGTGGCCTTCTCGCCTTCGCCGTTCTTGTCCTCGCGTGGCTCTTCCGCACCGCCGCGGCGCCGCTCTGGGCCAAGATTCTCGCGCCAGCCATCGCCGCCGGCGTCGCGTGCTGGCTGCCGTTCGCCGTCAACTCGATGATGGGCTTTCCGGTCAGCGCAGCGTCGTCGGATCTGCCGCCAGACGCCGAGCTCGTGGCCTTCGTCCCGCACGACGGGAGCGCCCGGGTGGACCTTTGGCTGCGCGCCGGCGAAACGCCGCGCGCCTACGAGACGGCCCTCACCGGACAGATGAAGCGAGCCTTGCGCGAGGCCCAGGCGGCGATGGCGCGCGGCGAGACGGTGCGACTCATGCGAAAGGGCAGCGCAGGCGCCCGTAAGTCGCGCGGCGGCGATGCGCTCGGCCTCGCCGATGATGATTCTCGCTGGGAGCTGATGACCGGAAATTCTCTGCCCGCGAAGGAATAGCGGGCGGAAAGACCACACTCGGAAGGAGGCCGCCGTGAAGGGAATTCTGCTAACCGCCTCTTGCTTCGTTCTCTGCCTCCTCGCCGGCGCTGAAGCGGGCGGAGCGGACTCGCCCCATTGCACGACGCTCGAGAAGGCGCAGAAGGCGGCGGGCAAGGGCACCGCCATCGCCGCTCTCACCCCGGCGCAGTTTCATTTCCTGCAGGGGCTTTACGTCGCCATGCCGACGACGCCGGAGGGCCTGCCGCCCGGCGACGGGGCGCTGATCCTCACGCGCGACAAGACAGACGAGGGAATCATTCTCTGGATGCGCGGGATTCTCGCTTGCGAGCCCATGCCGATCAGCCATGCGGCGAAGCTGCTCGAGATTCTCGCCAAGGTGAAGGCGGGAAGCGCAGGCCGGGGCGACGAGCTGTAGCCATTTGCCGCGCGGCGACGCTCCGCCTGGCGCGGCTCCTCGACCGTAGCCGGCGGGGCCGTGTTTCCAATCCCGCGATGAAGCTGCGGGACAGCATGAGGAAGTCCAATGACCGATACCGCAACGGCTGTTGCGGCGGCGCCGTTCGTCGCCGCTCTTCAGCCCTACCTCACCGCCGCCGCGACCGCTTTCGTCGGTGGCGCCGTGACGCTCGCCGCCGGGGCGATCCGCAAATGGACCGGCCTTAGGGTCAGCCAGGCCAACGTCGACGCGATCCGCGCCGCTGCGCAAGACGAGGCCGGCAAGGCGGTCGCCGCCGCCGCCGATAATCTGGCGACGGCCAAGATCGATGTCGGCTCGCCGATCGTGAGCGCCGCCGCCGACGCCATCGCGGCGCGCCTACCGGATGTCCTGAAATCGAGCGGCGTCAGTCCCGGAGACCTCGACCACATCATCGCCGGCGAGATCGGCAGGCTGCAGGCGAGCATGACGGCCGTCTATCCGCCCGCCACGCCGAAGGCGAGCTGACATCCCTCGTCGGCAGGCAAGCCGGCTTTTTTCCCAATGATCGAGGATTAAACCATGAAACACGTTCTTCTCGCCGGCGCCGTCGCGCTCGGCCTCGGCCTCGCCGGTTGCGAGCAGATGAGCCAGACCGTTTCCCAGGTCAACGTCGCCATCGCGCAGGACCTGCCGACCGCCTGCGCCCTCGTGTCGTCCGCATGGGCTGCCTATCAGACCGTCGCGGTGACCGGCACGGTGAACGCCAAGACGCAGAGTGCAGCCAGCCAGGCCTTCGCGGGCGCGCAGGCGATTTGCGTCAACCCCTCGGACGTGAACGCCCCGACAGCGCTCCCGACGGTCGCCAACGCCTATGCGGCGATCGTCGCGGCGCGCAGCGGCAAGTGACGGCGCTCACCGCCGGCGATGTGCGGGCGGCGGCGCAAGCCCTGCCCGCTCTTACCGCCGCGCTCCACCGCATCGTCCACGGAACGGCGACGCTCGCTGACGGCGAGACCGTTGCCGACGATGCGCTGACCGCCCTCGCCTTCGTCGCGCCGGAGACAGCGGTCTTCGACGCGATCGCCAAGGTGGCGCTCGCACTCGGCGTCGCGGCCATCGAGGCGGGAATCATCAAGCCTGACCCGAATCCGGTCGCCGACGCTGAGACCGCGGCGAGCCCGGAGACGCAAGGCCATTACATCGGCCGATGAGGGGGAGCGATGGCCGCTGCGCCTGTCCAGCCGCCTGACGACGTGCAGGGCGCCCTTTCGATCTTCGAATGGCTCGCCCGCTACGGCTACGCGATCTTGATGGGGATCGGCGCCGTTTTCGTCGCTCTGCTTGGCGCGGCCTGGCGCGCCGGCCGCTCATTTTCTGAGATCAAGGCTGATACCGAGCGGCTGGACAAGAAAATCGACGCCACAGCGTCCCGGATCGACGCGGCCGAGACCCGCATTCAAGGCTTCGAAACAGAGTGGCGCGAGGAGGTGCGCAGGCTCGCCGACAAGATCGACGCCAATCACAGGCAGGTCGTAGACATCTTGATGACTGGGAGAAAACTCGACTGACACACTATCATCGGCGCGGTCGGGATTGGACTATGCTCGGGATTCGCCGACCGGCTTCGGCGGTTCCGCGATCCGGGTGTTCGGCACTTCGAGGACGCGAATGACAACCTTCCCGCAAATAGCCCGCAAATGGCTGAGGGGAACTGGTAGGCGAGTTAGATTGGCGCGCGATGTTTATGTTCCGAATGAGCGACGTGGCGGTCGCAAACACGCCGGGACGCGCGGTGCCGAGGCATGAGCTGATGCGACGGAAATCGCCGCCAAGCGCGTTGATGACGGCGCGCATTGACGCTCCAGCAATAGCGACTGGCCGAATGCCCAATCCGTCGAGGGCCTAAAGCGCAAGCACGTGGGCGATGCCTCGTGCTCACTCGGCGCCAAGCGCAAGCGCACCGCTTGCGCGTATAGTTATCACAACGTGATCGCCCACTGGATTAGCGCGCGCTTTCCAAGTTTACCGCGCGCCAGCCGATGTCGCGCCTGCAAAAGCCTTCGGGCCAGTCGATTCTGTCTACCGCAGCGTAGGCGCGCTCCTTCGCTTCCCCGACAGTGCGCCCGCACGCAGTTATGGCCAGCACGCGCCCCCCGTTGGAAACAATTGCATCACCTACTTGTTGAGTTCCTGCATGAAGGACCGTGACACCTGGGACGCGCTCTGCTTCATCCAGCCCTCGGATCGTGGCGCCACGCGCCGGATTCCCGGGATATCCCTTCGCCGCCATGACGACCGTCAAAGCCGCCTTGGCACTGAACGACGGCGATGCGTCGCGAAGGCTCCCTTTCGCGCAAGCTTCGAGCAGCGGCAATACATCGTCAGTCAGACGGGCGAGAATGACTTCCGCCTCCGGGTCTCCGAACCTGACATTGTATTCGATTAGTTTCGGGCCTACGCCATCGATCATTAAGCCTGCGAACAGGACCCCTCTAAACGGCGTACCGCGTTGAGCCATGCCTTGAACCGTCGGCCGGATGATTTCGCGCATCACGCGATCGGTGAGTCGGGTAGTCATGATGGGAGGCGGAGAGTATGCGCCCATTCCGCCAGTGTTAGGCCCAGTGTCTCCGTCAACGAGGCGCTTATGGTCCTGCGCGCTGGCGAAAGGCACGGCCTCAGTGCCATCGCAAAGGGCGAAGAACGACACTTCCTCCCCCTTTAGAAACTCTTCGACCACCAGCTCCGCCTCCGACGATCCGAATGCGTCCAGCAGAGAATCGACAGCGGCTTCCGCTTCGCTGATCGTCTCGGCAACGATGACGCCCTTGCCTGCGGCGAGCCCATCCGCCTTAACGACGATCGGGGCGCCGCACTCCCGAACGAAGGCTCTTGCTTCATTCCTATTTGAGAAACGTCGATATTCGGCGGTTGGGATGCCGAACTCTCGGCAAAAATCCTTCGCGTAGCCTTTCGACCCCTCAAGACGGGCGGCGGCACGCGATGGTCCAAAACAAGCTATCTCCTGCTTGGCGAGATCATCGGCTATCCCTGCGATTAAGGGGGCTTCCGGACCTACGACAACCAAGCCTATCGACTCCTTCCGGCACAAATCGATGATTTGCGCGTGGTCCGTCAGGTTTAGGCGAACAGTATGAGCTAGCTTCGCGCAACCAGGGTTGCCCGGCGCCACGAACAATTTTCCAAGGCTCGCGGAGCCAGCGCAGGCTCGGGCCAGAGCATGCTCCCGAGCGCCAGAGCCAAGAATAAGGACATTCACTGCATTATTCCGCATCGCCTACCTTCCGAGAGGAATCGTTCAAACCCATTGTTTCAATCATAGGGAGACGGCGCCGAGGCTGTCTCGTCATGGTCTCCGTCGAACTCCGCTGAGGTCGGCACAATGACTAGCGGCGATTCAGGCTCGTCGAAGGCCGACTGAACGTTAACGGTCCGTTTATTCCCTGCCTCCACATTCCGCACTGGGCACGCATCTGCAGGAGAAAGATCATATTCACGTCGACCACGCGCTTCGCCTCCCTCTTGCTCCTTGCTTTGGCGGTCATCGGCGCTGGAAACGCATCCGCGGACGAAATGAGCACGTACGTCATTGCCGCGGCGTTCGGTTACGGCGTGGAAGAATGTCTCAGCGAAGGAGACGAATGCGGCCAAGTCGTTGCCGACGCGTGGTGCGAAACAACAGGTCGTGGCGCAGCGGTAAAATTCGGCCGATCTGATAGCCCCACCGACGGCGGGACCTCTCGACCGTACTTCATTGTTTGCCGGAAATGAACTCGAGGCATCGCTCCTACAAAAACTCGCACCGGCAATTGAAGCTACAGACTTAAACTGCGCTTTCCCTGGGGCGACAGCAGACTGCAGAAACCAACCGAATGGTCCTTACCTACGCGTGTTGTTTCCATATTGCGCCCAGTTTCTATATATCGTCGCGGCAATATACTGCCGCAGACTGCGGCGGCATCTGGAGTCGCTTGTGCCCCCCAGAACCCTGCTTTGCTTCCTTGGCCGCCGCATGCTGGCGCTTGCGGCGCTGGCTTCCCTGGCTGGCTGCGGCCGCATCGGCCCGCTGGAGCCTCCACCCGACACCAACGCTTCCGTCAAACAAACCTCGTCTACGGGGCCCGGTACCCTGGAAGCGATCAGCCCACAAGTGAAACCGAAGATTCCGCCAATCACGCCGCCCAATCAAAGTTTCGTTCTCGATCCGCTGCTGAAATAAATTCGCGATGCATCACTTCGCCTATCGCAACGGCTTGCTCCATGCCGAGGACGTGCCTTTGCCGGAAATTGCGCGCTCTGTCGGTACACCCTTCTATTGCTATTCGAGCGCCACGATCGAGCGGCACTTCGAAGTATTTCGAATTGCCTTCGCCGATCAGAACGCTCTCGTTTGCTATGCGATGAAGGCTAATTCCAATCAAGCCGTCCTCTCCACCCTCGCCCGGCTCGGCGCCGGGATGGATGTCGTCAGCGAGGGGGAACTGAGGCGCGCGCGCGCGGTCGGAGTGCCTGGCGAGAAGATCATCTTTTCTGGCGTCGGGAAGACCCGCGCCGAAATGAACCTCGGCCTCGACGAGAATATCTTCTGTTTCAACGTCGAGTCGGAGCCCGAACTGGAGGCGCTATCCGCCGTCGCCTCCGCCCGCGGCGCCGCCGCTTCTGTCGCAATCCGCGTCAATCCAGACATCGACGCCCGAACCCACGCCAAGATATCCACCGGAAAGTCGGAGAACAAGTTCGGCGTGCCAATCTCCCACGCGCGGGAGGTCTACGCGCGCGCCCGCGCGCTGCCGGGTCTGTCCATTCGCGGCGTGGATATGCACATCGGATCGCAGATCACCCACCTCAAGCCTTTCGACAACGCCTTTGGGCTGCTCACGGGTTTCGTGCGGACATTGCGCGCCGACGGGCATGTTATCGAGCACATCGATCTCGGCGGCGGGCTTGGCATCCCCTACCGCGCGGACAATAATCTACCCCCCTTCCCCACCGCCTACGCCGAGATCGTAGCGCGCCACACAAGAGCCCTCGACTGCAAGATCTATCTCGAGCCGGGCCGGCTCATCGTCGGCAACGCGGGCGCATTGATTGCCTCAGTCATTTTCGTCAAAAGAGGTGAAGGCAAGACCTTCGTGATCGTTGACGCGGCGATGAACGATCTCATCCGGCCCACACTCTACGACGCCTATCACGATATCCTTCCGGTGCAGGCGCCCGCACCCCATGCCGCGAACTTGATCCGCGCCGACCTCGTCGGGCCCATCTGCGAGAGCGGCGACTATCTGGCCCTAAACCGCGATATCGCTGAGGTCGGCAGCGGCGACCTTATTGCCGTCATGAGCGCTGGCGCCTATGGTGCGGTGCAGGCGGGCACCTACAATTCTCGCCTTCTTGTTCCGGAGGTTCTGGTCAAAGGCTCGGACTATGCCCTTGTCAGGCCGCGCGGAACGTTCGAGGAATTGATCGCCCTCGACAAACTTCCGCCTTGGTTGACGTAAGGGTTGCGAGGTCGGCTAGCATCCGAGCGAAACGTGGCGAAACACCAAGCGGAACATACCGAGAGGCGGCGGGACCGCGTCGGCGGTAAGCTAACGGCGCTGTCGAAGGCTGCGGGGGGCGTCGTCTTCGCCGAACGTGCTTGGCCGCCGCTCGTCTGGGGGCTGGCTGTCGCGATCCTGTTTCTTGCTATCTCCTGGCTAGGTCTGTGGATCTTCGCGCCACGCACATTACGCATCGCCGGTGTCGCACTGTTTTCGTTCGGCCTCGTGGCCGCACTAGCCCCCCTTGCAAGACTGCGCTGGCCCTCGCCGCGCGACATCCAGGCCCGTCTCGATCGCGACTCCGGGGAAGCCCATCGTCCCGCGACCTCGTTTGCGGACACGCTCGCCAATGACCACGATCCGGTCGCCCAGGCGCTTTGGGCGGAGCATCGGGTACGGCTCGAGCGCTCTGTGGACGCGATCCGAATCGCGAGGCCCTCCCCGCGCATGGCCGAACGCGATCCGTATGCGCTGCGCTTTGCCGCCGCGCTCCTAGCCATCGGCACGGCTGCCGTCGCCGGGCCCGAGCTCTACGGTCGGTTGGCGGGCGCCTTCGACTGGCGGGGCAACGATACGGTTGCGGCGACGACGGAAAACCGAATCGACGCCTGGATCGATCCGCCACCCTACGCGGGGCGCCCGCCGACGATCATCGACTTCAAGTCGGCTGCAGTGCAGACACTGACCGTGTTCGAGGATTCGGCGCTCGTTGTGCGGGGCGATCCCGCCGCAGTCGAGACGCACGTCGAGGGGCGTATCGCGCCGGTTGGGGGGACCGCATCGACGAAGCCTGAGCGCGAACGGCGTTGGACGATCCACGGGGAGGGCAAGGCGACAATCTTGCGCCTGGGACGGACGGCCGCCGAGGTCCTCTTCGCGGTCACGCCGACGGGGACCCCGACGATCAAACTGACCGAGGAGCCACGCGCCAACATCAGCGGATCACTGACTCTCGCCTATCGGCTCAACGACCGCTATGGCGTTTCGAGCGCGCGCGCCCAGTTTGCGCTGCCGCGCGATCCCTCGAAACCAGCGCCGCGAAGCCTGGCCGAGCCTCCTCAAGTCACCTTGCAACTGCCGGTAAGCGAAAATGGAGCCGGCGACGCCCGCACCACCGCCGATCTTTCCGAGCATCCGTGGGCGGGCGCGCATGTTACGATGACCTTAAGCGCGCTCAGCGTCTCCGGCAGGACTGGATCGAGCGGCCCGGTCGAAGTGACGCTGCCGCAGCGGACATTTCACAATCCGCTCGCGCGCGCGCTCGTCGAACAGCGCCGCGACCTCATCCTCGACCCGGACCATGCGCCGAAGCGTGTTGAGACGGCGCTGATGGGCCTTAGCGTCGCACCGGAGCTGTTCGACACCCCCTCTAACGTCTATCTGGGATTGAAGCAGGCACATTCCTCGCTCGCCGGCGCCCGCAGCGACGCGGACCTCCTCAGCGTCGCTGCGCTTCTCTGGGCGATGGCCCAACAGATCGAGGACGGAGATGCCTCGCAGGCGGAGCGCGACCTGCGCGCCGCGGAAAAGGCGCTGCGGGAGGCGCTCAAACGCGGCGCGAGCGACGACGAGATCAAGAAACTGATGCAGCAACTGCGCGAAGCCGCCAGACGGTTCGCCGGCGAGATGACGCGTAAGGGGGAACGCAGCGGACAACTGAGCCCGGAAGAGTCGAACCGACAGGCGCAGGATCTCGACAAGCTAATGGACCGCATGGAAGAGGCGGCGCGCAACGGCACACGCGAAGAGGCGGAGGCGATGCTCGATCAGATGCAAGAAATGTTCGAGAACATGCGCAGCGCCGAGGGCGACGAGGAGAGCCCGGCCGAACAGGCTATGCGAAAGCAGATGGATGAACTCGGCAAGCTCCTGCACGACCAGCAGGCGCTACGCGACGACACGTTCCACAGCGAACAGCGTGACAGCGAGCGGCAGCGTGCGCAAAGGCGGGCAAGTCCGCTGGAACAAGACGACCAGACGGAGCCGGACGACAATGCACCATCCGCAGACCTCAATAAGGGCGAGACCGACTCCAAACAAGCCACGGACGGAGCCAATCCGGACGAATCCCAGCTCGAGCAGCGTCAGCGCGAGCTGCGTGATCGCCTAGCGGAATTGCAGAGGATGCTAAAGAGCCTCGGCATGAAGGGCGAGAAGGGATTCGAGGACGCTGAAAGGAACATGAAGGAGGCCGAGGACGATCTTAAGGGCGAGAAGGGCCAGGGGGGCGATCAGACGCCTCCGAACGCCGACGGACAAAGCGGGAAGGGTGCGGCGGTGGACGCACAGGGCCGCGCTCTTCAGGCGTTACGCGAGGGGGCACAGGGCATGCAGAAGCAGATGAGTCAGGGCCAGGGTCAAGGCCGCAAGGGGCAGGGCGGATACACGGCCCGCCGCACGCGCCCGGGTGAGAGACCTGGCGATGACCCCCTCGGCCGCGGGCGGGAGGGCAACCTCGGCCGCGACGAAGGGTCGCTCAGGGAGCTCGGGGGCGTGACCGAGCGCGCGCGCCGCGTCATGGAGGAACTCCGCCGCCGCCTCGCCGATCCCAACAGGCCGATCGACGAACGAGACTACCTCGAACGCCTGATGAAGCGGGATTGACACTCGCGGCGCCTGCCGGCGGTCGGTGACCTCTGCCTCGCGCCTACGAAGCAGCTAGCATACCTGCCCAATGCACGGTAGGAGAGAATGGTTCGACTGAACGCCATCTATACGCGCACCGGCGATCGCGGCGAGACCGGCCTCGGCGACGGAACGCGAAAGCCGAAGACCGATGCGCGCGTCGTCGCGATGGGCGACGTGGACGAAACCAATTGCGCCATTGGGCTCGCGCGGCTGGCGACGCGTGATTCAATGGATCCCGCGCTTGCGGCGATCGAGGCGACGCTTGCGCGCATCCAAAATGACCTCTTCGATCTCGGCGCGGACCTCTGCCTTCCGAGGGACGCCGGCGAGCGCCCGGGCGCCAAGCTGCGCATAGCGGTCTCACAGGTCGAGGCGCTCGAGCGCGCCATCGACGTGCTGAACGCGAAACTTAAGCCGCTGCGTTCGTTCATACTCCCTGGCGGAACTCCCGCGTCGACCGCATTGCATCAGGCGCGAGCCGTCTGCCGGCGGGCCGAGCGCAGCGTCGTCGCGCTCGCTTCGATCGAAGGGGAAGAGGTGGGCGGGGCCGCGCTCGCTTACCTCAACCGCTTGTCCGATTATCTGTTTGTGGCCGCGCGCGCCGCCAACGACTTCGGCGAGGCAGACGTGCTTTGGGCTCCTGGCGCGCATCAGACTGGGGGCCGATGAGCGAACGGCGCATCCGGACGGCCATCGGCGTCATCAGCGGAACGTCGATGGACGGCATCGACGTCGCACTCATCAGGAGCGACGGCGGAACGCGGATCGACGCCGGCCCTGGTGCAACGTTCCCGTATCCCGATCTTCTTTCCCGCACTCTGCGGGCCGTCGTGGCGGACCCGAGCCAAGCAGAAGAACCACAGATGGAGCTGGAGCGGAAGGTGACCGACGCCCACATCGGGGCGGTCGAAGCCTTCCTTGAAAGGTTTGCCATCGCGAGGGAAAGCGTTGCCCTCGTCGGCATGCACGGCCAGACCATCCTCCATAGGCCGCGTGCTCGCTTGACCCGCCAGCTTTGCGACGGCTCAAGGGCCGCCGCGGCGCTCGGGATCGATGTCGTATGCGACTTCCGCTCGGCCGATGTCGCGGCGGGCGGCGAAGGGGCGCCTCTCGCTCCGGTCTATCACGCCGCGATCGCCGCAGACCTGGAGCGCCCACTGATTGTCCTCAACTGGGGCGGCGTCGGCAACGTTACTTGGTTGGGCGACAACGGTGAGATCATCGCCTTCGACACCGGTCCGGCGAATGCGATGCTCGACGATTTCCTTCTCCGCCGCAGCGGAGCGGCATTCGACAAGGACGGAGCGCTGGCGCGCCGCGGGCAGGTGGACGCGCAGGCGATTGAAGCGATGATGCGCGATCCCTACTTCGACCGGCCGCCGCCGAAGTCGCTTGATCGCAATCATTTCGCTGCGCTTGCGGCGTCGGTGGAAGGCTTGAGCGACGCCGACGGAGCGGCGACGCTCGCCGCTTTCACGGTTGAGGCGACCGCGGCCGCGCTGAGGCTCATTGCAAAACCGCCGAGGCTCTGGCTGGTCGGTGGCGGAGGACGGCGCAATGAATTTCTGATGCGCGGGCTCGCCGAGCGACTCGGCGTCGCGGTCGACCCGGTCGAGGCGGTCGGCTTTGACGGCGACGCGCTCGAGGCGCAGTGCTTCGCCTATCTCGCCATCCGCTCGCGTCAGGGCGCGCCGCTCAGTTTTCCGACGACGACAGGCGTGCGAGCGCCGACCTCGGGGGGCGTCTTTTGGCCTGCGTCGGCATGAAGAAAGGGCCCCGCGCGCGCGAGGCCCTTTCCAGTTTCAATCGCAGGTCGGCTCAGCTCTAAGCTAGCAGACGTAGACCGATTGGTAGCCGAGAAAAGCGCCGGCGGGGCCATACACGGCTCGGCTCTGCCAACACGAAGCGGCTGCTCCGACCGCGACGCCGGTGGCGAGGGTGGCGGCGGCCGTGGCGGCCCAAAAGCCGGGATACCAGGCGCCCCCGTTCCAGTAGCCGGGATGCCAGTAGCCCCAGCCCGGGCGATAGTAGCCGGCGCGCCAGCCCCCCCATCCGCCGTGCCAGCCGCCGTGCCAACCGCCCCAGCCGCCGTGCCAGCCGCCTGCGGGACCTCGCCACTGCGCGGCGGCCGGCTCGGCCGTGGCGAGCGCGGACGCCGCCAGCGACAGCGCCGCCAATCCGGCGACAATCGTCTTGGATATTCTGCTCCGCATGCTTGACCTCCAATGACTGGCCTTCGCCCAGCGATGGTCACTCGGCGCAAGACTTCAATCGCCCCCAGTCTTCTTCCGGCGGCCCTGCTACAAGCGCACGAGGCGGCCCTGCTTGATCCTGCGTCTTATCTGCCTTTGGACATGAACCGTGCGTTAACAAACACTTAGGTAGCCGGCTCCCCTTTGTTAGGCAGACTGGCCTCGCAAAAAATTGATCACGCTGGAAAAATCGTCTCCGCCACGGCCAGCCGCAACGAACAGCGCGTAGAGCTGCGCGGCTTCGGCTCCGAGCGGGGTCGCCGCGCTGACGCTTGCAGCAGCCTCCTGGGCGAGACGCAAGTCCTTGAGCATCAGGCTGGCGGCGAAGCCGGGCCTGTAGCCGCGGTTGGCCGGAGAAGCGGGCACCGGTCCAGGAACCGGGCAATAGCTCGTCAGCGACCAGGATTGGCCCGAAGAGTTCGAGGCGACCTCAAACAGCGCCTCAGCCGAGAGTCCGAGCTTTTCCCCGAGCACGAAGGCCTCTGAGGTCGCGATCATCGTCGCGCCGAGAATCAAGTTGTTGCAGATCTTGGCCGCCTGCCCCATTCCCGCGCCGCCGCAATGGACGATGCGCTTGCCCATGGCCTCGAGGATCGGCTTCGCCCTGTCGAACGATTCCGCCGAGCCGCCGCACATGAAGGTGAGCGTCCCGGCGGTCGCTCCGCCGACGCCGCCCGACACCGGGGCGTCGAGCGTGTGCATGCCTGCGGCGGCCCCCGCCGCGTGGGCGCTCTTGGCGCTGTCGACGTCGATGGTCGAGGAGTCGATGATCAGGGCGCCCTTGGACGCGGCGGGCAGAAGGTCCGCCCAAGCCTGAAGGACGTGCTTGCCGGCCGGCAGCATTGTGACGACGACCTCGACGTCACGCACCGCCTCGCGCCCGCTTGCGGCGATGGTCGCGCCCGAGACGGCGGCCGTCTGCTTCGCGGCCTCGACGAGGTCGAAGCCCACGACCGCATGGCCCGCCTTGACGAGGTTGGCGGCCATAGGGGCGCCCATATTTCCCAGACCCAGGAAAGCTATTTTCGACATCGCCGCCGGCTCCAGCTCAGTTCTCAATCAAACCGCGCGCCACGATGACGCGCATGATCTCGTTGGTCCCTTCCAGAATCTGATGCACGCGCAGATCGCGCACAAGTTTCTCGACGCCATAGTCGGCGAGATAGCCGTAGCCGCCGAGCAATTGCAGCGCATCGTTGGCGGCGTTGAAGCCGGTGTCGGTCGCGACGCGCTTGGCCATGGCGCAGAGGCGGGCGGCGTCGGGGGAGCCTTCGTCGAGCGCGCTCGCCGCGCGCCAGAGCATGGCGCGCGCCGTCTCAAGCGATGTGGCGATGTCGGCGACGCGGAACTGCAGCGCCTGGAAGTCGGCGATACGCCGGCCGAACGCCTTGCGCTCGCGCATGTAGGCAATCGCCTTGTCGAGCGCCGCCTGCCCCCCGCCGATCGAGCAGGCGCCGATGTTGAGCCGACCGCCATCGAGTCCGGCCATGGCGATCTTGAAGCCGTCGGCCTCCTTCCCTACGAGATTTGCGGCCGGGACCCGGACCCCCTCAAGGATCACTTGGCGCGTCGGCTGGGCGCGCCAGCCCATCTTCTTTTCAAGGGCGCCGAAGCTCAGGCCCGGCGTCCCTTTGTCGACCATGAACGCCGAGACGCCGCCCGGGCCGCCCTCGCCGGTTCGCGCCATGACGAGATAGACGTCGCTCGCCCCCGCCCCCGAGATGAACTGCTTGATTCCATCGAGCACATAGTCGCCGCCGTCGCGCTTGGCCCGCGTCGTCAGCGCGGCGGCGTCCGAGCCGGCGCCGGGCTCGGTCAGGCAATAGCTGGCGATGAATTCCATCGTGGAAAGGCGCGGAAGATAGCGCTGCCTGAGCTCCGAAGAGCCGAACCGGTCGACGACCCAGGCCACCATGTTGTGGATTGAAAGGAAGGACGCGACGCATGGGCAGCCGGTCGCCAGCGCCTCGAAGATGAGCGCCGCATCGAGCCGCGTCATGCCGCTGCCGCCGTGCTCCTCGCGCACATAGATGCCCGCCATGCCGAGCGCCGCCGACTCGCGCAACACGTCGACGGGAAAATGCTCGGTTTCATCCCATTCGAGCGCGTGCGGCGCGATGCGCTCGTCGGCGAAGGACTTCGCCATGTCGCGAACGGCGAAATGGTCAGAGATGAGCGCGAACATCGGCTCCTTCACTTCCAGTCGACGAGCCGGACGACATCACCCCGATTGGGGTTCGGGCGGAGCACGCCGTCAACTTTTTATCCCAGGTGGCAAGCGTCGGCGCCACGGCGGCGAGCGCAAGGCAGATGCAATCATAGACCGAATGGCCGAGCTCGCGCGAGAGCGCCATGACGGGCTCCGCCAAGTCTGCGACGATCCGGCGATTAGCATAGCTTGGCTCCTCTTCCCGCGCGAACCAGCAATGGGCGACGGCCGCATCGACACCGAATTCGCTCGACGACCCGATCCTTTCGACCAGCCCATCGGCTCGCTCCCCACTGGGATAGCGTCCGGCCTGAAAGCGCAGCGCGACAAATGCCCGTCGGTCCTATTGAACGCCGCCCCTTCAATCGTATTGCGCGGTTCCTGTTCCAAAAACCGCCCGTGCGCGCCCCGCGCGCCTATGACGCGGAGCGATCGCGTCGTCGGAAACATCGTGGATCAGAACCTGAGCTATGCTTGAGCCGTTCATAGATTCAATATCACCAGCTGAATCCGCCCTTTGTCTCGCGTTGGCCACGCTAAGCGTCGCGGCTCTTGGGCCTGAGTGGTCCTCAGGCTCCACAAGTCGCTCGATTGACGAGGTCCCTATTGATTTTCTGGCCGTATCGCGGCATTGCGGACGCGCACAATTTTGGGCGCGACTTTGCGGGGCCTCGGCGCCCGAGGGGGACGGGAATGATGGTGTCTTCGGTTCGATCCATGGGTGCGGCCCTGATCGCGTTCGCGCTCGCTTCGTCTGCCGCGGAGGCTCAAACCGAGACGCGAACGACAAAACCGTCGACCATTCACGCGCGGGCGCGACACCGCCATCACGCCGAGGCGCCGAAGGAGGAAGGTCGGCAGATCACGGTCCAGAAGGGCACGCCGTCATGGCTTACGCTCGGGCAAGACACGAGCGCGGGTACGGGCAACGGCTACGTGCTCGAAACGTTCGACCAGCCGTCCCCAGCCCAGGGGACGTTCGTCGGCTACCGGGGACGCGAGCGGGTCGTCAATGAGTATGGCGTTCCCGGAGCGGCGCTGTTCCGGTTCTAGTCTTAGTCTAACCGGCCGGCGGAAACATCGCCTCGACCGCGACCTCGAACCTGGGGGGTCGAGCCTCACGGCGCCTTCCGGCGGCGCCCGCGTCTCGACCGCCTCGCCCTGCCCCCGTTTGTGGCGGATGACGACCCGCCCGTCCGGGTCGAGGATGACGGATTGCTGGGCGCTTGGCAGGATAGAAATAGCCGCTGAGCTTGCAGCCATGTTCGGTCGCCGCCCTGAACAGGACTTCGGCGGCAACTGCGAATCGGAGACGATGCTGGCCTCATCCGGCCTCTCTTCCCGTCCGCAAGCGGAATAACGGCTCGGGCCTTCGTCCTGAATTCGTCCACAGTCATTTGCTTCACGCCGTGGATATGGCGCGTCGCCCTCTTAAACGAAAAGAACGCGGCGAGGGCTTTTATGCAGCCTTCCGCGTTCTTTTGCGCGCTCCGCGCCTTCAGTGCATCGTCGGGATGGTGAAGCTTGCGCCGTCCTTGATCCCCGAAGGCCAGCGAGCGGTCACCGTCTTGGTCCGGGTGTAGAAGCGGATCGAGTCCGGACCGTGCTGGTTCAAGTCGCCGAAGGCGGACCGCTTCCAGCCGCCGAAGGTGTGGTAGGCGAGCGGCACCGGGATCGGGAAATTGACCCCAACCATGCCGACCTTGACCTTGCTCGCGAAGTCGCGCGCCGCGTCGCCGTCGCGGGTGAAGATCGCGACCCCGTTCCCGTATTCGTGGTCGTTGCAGAGGCCGAGCGCTTCCGAATAGTTTTGCGCGCGCACGACCGACAAAACAGGCCCGAAGATCTCTTCCTTATAAATGCGCATGTCGTTTGTCACATGGTCGAAAAGACAGCCGCCCATGTAGAAGCCGTTCTCGTAGCCCTGCATCCTGAAGTTGCGCCCATCTACGACGAGATTAGCGCCCTCAGCTATCCCGATGTCGACATAGCCACGCACCTTCTCGAGTGCCGCCTTGGTGACGAGGGGGCCATAGTCGGCCGAGGTGTCGGTCGAGGGCCCGATCTTGAGCGACTCCACGCGCGGAACAAGGCGCTTAACCAGCTCGTCGGCTGTCTCCTCGCCGACCGGCACCGCGACCGAGACCGCCATGCAGCGCTCGCCGGCCGACCCATAGCCTGCGCCGATCAGGGCGTCGACCGTCTGGTCCATGTCCGCGTCGGGCATCACCACCATATGGTTCTTGGCGCCGCCGAAGCACTGCACGCGTTTTCCTGTCGCCGTGCCGCGCGAATAGATGTACTCGGCGATCGGTGTCGAGCCGACGAAGCCGATCGCCTGAATGTCGGGATCATCGAGAATGGCGTCGACCGCCTCCTTGTCGCCGTTGACGACGTTGAGGATGCCTGCAGGCCCGCCCGCTTCGACGAAAAGCTCGCCGAGCCGCATTGGCACGCCGGGATCGCGCTCCGACGGCTTCAAGATGAAGGCGTTACCGCAGGCGATCGCCGGCGCGAGCTTCCACAACGGGATCATCGCCGGAAAGTTGAACGGCGTAATGCCCGCGACCACGCCGAGCGGCTGGCGCATGGAATAAAGGTCGATGCCGGGGCCGGCGCCGTCGGAATATTCGCCCTTCATCAGATGTGGGACGCCGAGCGCGAATTCGACCACCTCGACGCCGCGCTGGATGTCGCCCCTGGCGTCAGCAATCGTCTTGCCGTGCTCGCGGGCGAGGATATCGGCGAGCGCGTCGTTGTTTTTGGCGATGAGGTCGATAAACTTCATCAAGACGCGGACGCGACGCTGCGGATTGACTGCCGCCCAGGCGGGCTGCGCCGCTTTGGCGTTCTCGACCGCGGCGCGAACCTCGGCCTTGTTGGCGAGCGCGACATGAGCGCGCACCGTGCCGTCCATCGGCTGAAACACTTCGCCCGTGCGTCCCGACCGGCCGGCGACATGCTTGCCGCCGATGTAATGGCCGTACTCGATCATGTTGCGCTTCCTTCTCGAAGGTCTGTCGGGTCGTTATGCGCTTGGATTCTGTGCACAGCAATGGCGGAGAACGCGCATCGGCTGTGCGGATTTGTGCTAAGCTTGCACTCATGGACTGGGACAACGTCAGGGTCTTTCTCGCCGTCGCCCGCGCCGGGCAGTTCGTCGCCGCCGCCAAGCGCCTGAGACTCGACCACGCGACGGTGAGCCGCCGCATCGCCGCGTTGGAAGCCGCGATGGGGGCGAAACTGTTCGACCGGCGCACGACGGGAGCAAAGCTCACCAGCGCGGGCGAGCGGTTCCTTGGCGCGGCGGAGCAGATGGAAAGCGCCTTCCTGCATGCCCAGGGCGAGATCTCCGGCGTCGACCTCGAGCTCATCGGCGACGTGCGCATCGGCGCGCCGGACGGTTTTTCGACCTATTACCTGACCGCCGCCTTGCGCGACTTCGCTGAGCGCCATCCGGGCGTACGGCTGCAATTGATGCCTCTGCCTCAATTGACCCCGCTGGCCCGCCGCGAGGTTGACGTGGTGGTCGGGCTCGACAAGCCGGAGGCCGGGAGGTTCGTCGCGCGAAAACTCACCGACTACACGCTCGGCATTTATGCGAGCGCGACTTACGTGAAGCGTTTTGGCGCACCGGAAAACGCCGAGGGGCTGCGCCGTCACAGGCTGATCGGCTACGTCGAGGAGCACACCTTTTCGGCCGCGCTCGATTATGTGCACGAGCTCTTTGACGGCGCGCCGACGAATTTTGAAAGCGCGAACGCGGTGACACAGCTCGAGGCATTACGCGCCAGTCTCGGTCTCGGCGTCGTGCATGGCTTTATCGCGCGCCGCTTCAGGGATCTCGTACGCGTTCTGCCCGAACGGAGCGCAACGCGCGCCTATTGGCTCGTCACCCACGAGGACACAAGTGGGCTCGGGCGCATCCGGGCAGTCGCCGAGCATCTTGCGAAGGCGGTCGCGCGCGATCGGGCCATGTTCTTGTGAAGAGGCGAAATGCGTCGATTGACTTATCGTTTCACGATAAGAACGTCGAAAGTCAATGCTCACCGGCGTCCAAGGGAGCGTGATCGCAAGCCGGCCGCACTCCATCACGGCGGCGGCGCAGCTCCCTGAGGACTTTCGGCGCCAGATCAAGCGCGCGATGCCGGAGCGAGAATTCCCTATGGTTTTTAAGAGCGATTCAGTCGGCGGGGTGATGAAGTGGACCAAACGCGTGGTCGCCGACCCTTCTGCTCCGCCGGGGAATCCCAGCCGCTGGTTCGACAGCGACGGTACGGCCGCAAGCGCGCTCGTGACGGCCTCGACGCCAGAGGCGATGGTCAAGCTGCTGTCGGAGGACAATATCGCGTTGTTGCACCTGGTCGTGTCGCGACGACCCGCCTCGATTCGCGAGCTCGCGACGCTCGCGCGCCGGGCGGAATCCAACCTCTCGCGCACCCTCAAAAAACTTTATGTGGTCGGAATCGTTGATTTCAAGAAAGGCCCGGGCGAAACGCTCGCCCCCCGCATGAGAGCGCGTCGAATCACGCTCGAGCTTGATCTCCTCGGGAGCGACAGATCCGTCTCACTCGAGCGGCCTCCCGCAAGGTAGGGTCCAGAAAGCCTCCCTCACTGAGCGGTCAAGCCTCCGTCGACCACGATCTCGGCCCCCGTAGTGAAAGACGACTCGTCGCTCGCGAGATAGAGGATCGCCTGGGCGACCTCCTCGGCGCGCCCCATCCGGCCCATCGGCGCGGCGCGCATGAGCCCCTCCCGCATGCGCTCGGGGTGCTTCGCGCTCGCAATCAGCTCCTGCACCATCGGCGTGTCGGCGAAGGAGGGATGCACCGAATTCAGCCGGATCTTGTAGCCGGCGCGACCGCAATGCAGCGCTGCGGACTTGGTGAGCAGCCTCACCGCGCCCTTGCTCGCGCAATAGGCCGTCGATTGCGCATCGCCGATGATGCCGGCGACCGAGGAGAGATTGACGATCGAGCCGCCGCCGGTCTGCCTCATCGCGCGGATCGCCTCTCGGCAGCCCAAAAACGTGCCCTCGACGTTGACCGCCTGGGTCTTGCGCCACTCGTCGAGCGTCGCCGTCTCGATGTTGCCCTTGAACGCGATGCCGGCGCTGTTCACGAGAATATCGAGACGACCGAATGCGTCGACGACGGCGTCGACGACCTCACGCCACCGCCCTTCGTCGGTCACGTCCTGGGACAGCACGAGATCGGCGAACGCTTTCACATCCGCCAGACCTGCCTCGTTGCGGTCGGCCGCGGCGACCTTGGCGCCCTCGGCGTGGAACAAGACCGCGGTCGCGCGGCCGATCCCGGAGGCGGCCCCGGTGATGAGCGCCGTTTTCCCCGCCAGGCGCCCCATGCTCCCCTGCATCGTTCTTCCCTGCCCTATCGCGGCGCCATGCGCAGTGCGCCGTCGATGCGGATCGTCTCGCCGTTGATGTAGCCGTTCTCGACGATGTGGACCGCGAGCGCTGCATATTCGGCTGGCGCGCCGAGGCGGGCGGGGAATGGCACGGAGGCGCCCAGCGAGTCCTGCACATCCTGCCGCAGTCCGGCGAGCATCGGCGTCATGAAAATGCCGGGCGCAATCGCATTCACCCGCACCGCGATCCGGGCGAGCTCGCGCGCGATGGGCAGCGTCATCGAAACGACGCCGCCCTTCGAAGCGGAATAGGCGGCTTGGCCGATTTGGCCTTCATAGGCGGCGACCGAAGCGGTCGAGACGATGACCCCGCGCTCGCCATCCGCTGGCTCGAGCTTGCCCATCGAAGCCGCGGCGAGTCGAATCATGTTGAAAGTACCGACGAGATTGACCCGGATCACCTTCTCGAAATCGGCGAGCGGCGCGGGCTCGCCCTCCCGGCTGACGACCCGGGTCGGCGTGCCGATCCCCGCGCAGTTGACGAGGATGCGCGCCGGCCCCTGCGCTTCTTCCGCCTTGGCGACCGCGGCGGTGGCCGAAGCGTCGTCGCCGACATCGCACACCACGGCGAGGCCGCCAATCGCCTTCGCCGCTTCTTCGGCTGCGGCCGGATTGAGGTCGAAGACCGTCACCCGCGCCCCTCTGGCGGCCAGCGCCCCCGCCGTCGCTCGGCCGAGCCCGGAGCCTCCCCCCGTGACGATCGCCGCCGCCCCGGAAATCCTCATCGCTCGCTCCTCCCTCCTCAATCGCTTTTCGCCGTCGCCCATAGCAACGAGCGATGCTCCGCGCCAGAGGGGCGGAACGAACGCAGTTGGCAGTTGGTTTCCCTTCAGCTGATGTTCAGCAGAATGCGTCCGTCCTCGACCTTGACCGGATAGGTGACGAGATTGACGCAGGCGGGCGCCCCCTTGGCTTCGCCGGTCACAAAGTCGAAGCGGCCGTTGTGGAGGGGGCATTCGATGATCGTGCCCTGCACGAACCCGTCGGCAAGTTCCGCATATTCGTGCGTGCACAGGCCGTCGGTGGCGAAATACCGGTCGTCCGCAGTCCGATAGAGCGCGTAATATCTGCCGTCATGGTCGAAGGGCTTGACGTCCTCGGGCGGAATCGAGTCCGCTGCGCCGGCGTCGATCCAGGTTTCGTTCATCCGTCAAGTCCTCATTCACTACTGCGCGTCAAGTCCGCGCGGCCATAGCGTTGCGTGGTGGCGCGGACCGCGCGGAGGGCGGCAACTCGCGTCGCGCGTAATAGGCCGGCTCCTTCAGCTGGCGCCACAGCGTCGGGATTATCTCGCGATAGGCGGCGATGGTGCTCGGATAGGGCGGCGGACAATCCGGCTTGATCGCCTCGTGCAGCTTGGGAAGCGCGTGATACGGGACCAGCGGGAACAGGTGGTGCTCCACATGGTAGTTCATGTTCCAGTACAGGAACCGGAAGATCGGGTTCATGTAGATGGTGCGGGAGTTGAGGCGATGGTCGAGCACGTCCTCGGCGAGCCCGAGATGCTGGGTGACCCCGAAATAGAGCTGAAGCCAACTGCCGTAGAGCGACGGCAGCCCGATATACATCGCCGGCAGGATCGAGCGGAAATAGACGCAGGCGACGACGACGAGCGCGTAGATCGCGAGATAGACCCGCGCGGTCCGATAGACTTTCGGTCGTTCGCTCTCGGGCACAAACGTCGCCTCTTCGTCGTTCAGGCGCCCGGACGCGTGGTTGAAGAGCTTCATGAAGAAGATCGCCGCGTTCTTGAGCGAGAGGATGTTGAGGAGGAGCGATACGACGTCCGGCGGACGCGGCGTGATGATCTCCGGATCGCGTCCGACGATGACCGTGTCGGTGTGGTGACGCGTATGACTCCAGCGCCAGATTTCCGGCTCGCGCATGATCAAGAAACAGGCGATCTGGTAGACGGCGTCGTTCATCCATTGCGTCTTGAACGCGGTGCGGTGCCCGCACTCGTGCCAGCGGCTGTCGGAGGCCGAGCCGTAAAGCACGCCGTAGACGAGGAAGAATGGGACCGCGGCCCAGCTGCCCCAGAAATAGTAGCCTAAGGCCCCGGAGACGATGAGGGCGGCAAACCAAGTCAGAGTGTCGCGGATCGCCGGAGCATCCTTGCGTCGCATGAGCTCCTTGAGCTCGGCGCGCGTTATCGGCGGCGTGTACCACCTGGCGGAGGCAAGGCCAGCGGCGACTGACCTCCGAGCCTCAAGCCCTACCAAACTATAGTCGCGTGCGGCCTCCGCGGACATTTCGCAC
This sequence comes from Roseiarcus sp., assembly GCA_035656495.1. Classification (GTDB taxonomy): domain Bacteria; phylum Pseudomonadota; class Alphaproteobacteria; order Rhizobiales; family Beijerinckiaceae; genus Roseiarcus. The sequence continues at coordinate 30,833 of DASRSL010000273.1, read as the reverse complement.
CCTCCTCGCAACGGCTGGAGCGCCCTGCCGTCCAGAGACAAGCTTATGACAATAGCGCTGCGACTCAAATGTCTCCCTTTCATTTTCTCTCAAAGTCTATCACTATGCCCGCTTCCAAATGACGTGATCCTTTCAAATTGCGGGAAGGGCCCCTGAGCCGCCGCCCTACCATCGCCGATCTCGCACGCGCCGCGAATGTGAGCGTTGCGACCGTCGATCGCGTGCTGAATGCGCGCGATCGCGTGCGCGAGCCGACCGCCGAGCGTGTGCTCGCCGCCGCCGAGGCGATCGGCTTCCATGCGGCGTCGCTCCTCAAGAGGAGGCTGCGACCCGATGCTCCGGAGCGAACCTTTGCCTTCCTGCTTCAGCGAGCCGACGCCTTTTATACCCAGTTCGGCGCCGACCTCGCTGCCGCGACACGAAGCCTTGCGCACGTTAGGGGCAAACCGATCATCGATTTTGCGCCCGACCTTTCGGCCCCGGTCGTCGCCGATAGGCTGCTGCGCCTGGGCGACGCCGCGCATGTGGTTGCGGCCGTCTCGGTCGATCATCCGCGAGTCAGCGACGCCATCGCAAGGTTAAGAGCGCGCGGCGTGCCGACTTTTGCGATCCTCACCGAGCTCGGGGCGGAGGCCGCCGCGCCCTATATCGGCCGCGACAACCGCAAGGAGGGCCGCACCGCGGCCTGGATCGTCACGAAGGCGGCGAAGCGTCCGGGCAAGGTTGGGATCATCGTCGGCAGCCATCGCTTTCTCTGCCAGGAGATCGCCGAGATCTCCTTCCGCGCCTACCTGCGCGAGAACGCTCCGGGATTCACGCCGCTCGAGCCGCTGATCAATCTCGAGGATCCGCGCATCGCCTATGTCGCCACGCAGAACATGATCGCCACCCACCCTGATCTCGTCGGTCTCTACATCTGCGGCGGCGGGAAGGAGGGCGTGATCGCAGCCGTGCGCGACGAGGCCGCGCCCGGGCAGCTCGCGATCGTTTGCAATGAATTGACCGCCGAGGCGCGCGCCGCCCTCATCGATGGCGTGCTGACCGCCGTCATCTCGACCCCGACTGCGCTCCTCGCGGAGCGCGCGCTGTCGGCGATGTCCTCGGCCCTCGCGCGGCCGCAGGAGGCCCTCCAAAGTCCCATTTTCGTCCCGTTCGAGCTCTATCTTCCAACCAACATCTAGGGTCGACTGACGCGTCCTTGACCGGCAGCCGTCCTGAGGTGATTCAGGCTTTCCTGCGCGCACATTATACATAATTAGCGTGTTATATATCGAAATTCTTTTTGGAACGATTATTCCGCTCTTGATTATTTTTGGAACGTTTGTTACACAATACCGTCGCCCGCCGCTGACCGATCATTCCGTCAACCGGGCCCACGCGAAACCAAACGGCGCCGTCCGCGCCGAGGGAGGAAGCCGTCATGAAACGCATGCTCATTGCGCTCGCCGCCGCCACCGTGCTCTCGAGCCCCGCCTTCGCCGCGAAGATCGGCGTGTCGATCGACAAGTTCGACGACAACTTCCTCACCGTACTGCGCAACGGCATGGCCGACTACGCCAAGACGCTGCCCGGCGTGTCGCTTCAGATCGAAGACGCCAAGGACGATGTCTCGAAGCAGCTGAGCCAGGTGCAGAACTTCATCGCAAACGGAGTCGACGCGATCATCGTCAACCCGGTCGACACCTCGGCAACCGCAGCCATCACCAGGGCCGCCGCCGACGCCGGCGTGCCGCTCATCTACGTGAACCGCGAGCCGACCGACGTCGACAAGCTCGGGCCGAAAGCCGCTTTCGTCGCCTCGAACGAGGCCGAGTCCGGCACGCTCGAGACCAAGCAGGTCTGCAAGCTTCTCGGCGGCAAGGGCAACATTCTTGTCATCGAGGGACAGCTGTCCAATCAGGCGGCCGTGCAGCGCACCAAGGACATCCACGACGTCATCGCCACTCCCGACTGCAAGGGCATGAAGATCATCGCCGAGCAGACCGCCAACTGGGACCGCACTCAGGCCCAGAACCTGATGACCAACTGGCTGTCGAAGGGCCTCAAGTTCGACGCCGTCGTCTCCAATAACGACGAGATGGCGGTCGGCGCCTTGCAGGCGATGAAGGCCGCCGGAATCGACACCAAGAAGGCGGTTGTCGGCGGAGTCGACGCGACGCAGGATGCGCTGGCGTCGATGAAAGGGGGCGACCTGAAAGTGACCGTGTTCCAGGACGCCGCCGGCCAGGGCAAGGGCGCGGTGGACGCGGCGCTCGCGCTCGCCGGCGGCAAGTCGGTCGAGAAGAAGGTCTACATCCCCTTCCAGCTCGTGACCCCGGACAATATGGACAAGTTCATGAAGAAGAACTGAGCGGCTCGCACGCGAACCGGCCGCCCCGCGAAAGCGGCGCCGGAGGCGAGCGTTTTTATCGCCTCCGGCCTTCGTTGGCGCCATTTGGCGCCAACGGCGCAAGCCCATACGGGCGGCGCCGAATAACATGGGGACGAAGCGCCATGGCGACCATCAGTCCTTCGACCGCCGAGATCATCCGGCAGAGCGGCGCCGTGCCCGGGGCCGAATACCTGCTCGAGGTCGCGGGCGTCCGCAAAGCCTTCCCAGGCGTGCTGGCGCTCGACGACGTGTCGTTCCGGCTGAAGCGCGGCCACGTCCACGCCCTGATGGGAGAAAACGGCGCGGGCAAGTCGACGCTGATGAAGATCATCGCGGGCGTCTACACCCCCGATTCCGGCTCGTTCAAACTGAAGGGCCAGGAGATCAAGCTAACCTCGCCGCTCGACGCGCTGCGCTACGGCATCGCCATGATCCATCAGGAGCTGAACCTGATGAATTATATGACGGTCGCCGAGAACATCTGGATCCGCCGCGAGCCCCTGAACGGCTTCGGCTTCGTGCGCCATGACGAGATGCGCCGGCGCACCAAGGACCTGTTCGAGCAGCTCGAGATTCCGATCGATCCCGAAGCCGAGGTGCGCGATCTTTCCGTCGCCAACCGGCAAATGGTCGAGATCGCCAAGGCCGTCAGCTACGATTCCGACATTCTCATCATGGACGAGCCGACCTCGGCCCTGACAGACCGCGAGGTCGAACACCTGTTCAGGATCATCCGGACCCTGAAAGCCAGGGAGAAGGGCATCGTCTACATCACCCATAAAATGAACGAGCTGTTCGAGATCGCCGACGAAGTGTCGGTGTTCCGCGACGGCCGTTTCGTAGGCGAGCACGCCGCCTCGGAAGTGACGCGCGACGACATCATCCGGCTGATGGTCGGGCGTGAAATCACCCAGATGTTCCCCAAAGAGACGGTTCCGATCGGCGACGTCGCGCTGTCTGTGCGCGGCCTCACGCTCGAGGGCCGCTTCCGCGACGTCTCCTTCGACCTGCGCAAGGGCGAGATTCTCGGCTTTGCCGGTCTCGTCGGCTCGGGGCGCAGCAACGTCGCCGAAACGTTGTTCGGCGTCACCCCCGCAACCTCCGGTACGATCGCGATCGAAGGCAAGGAGATCGCAATCAAGAACCCCGGCATGGCGATGGACGCCGGCATGGCGTTCCTGACCGAGGACCGCAAGGAGAGCGGCTGCTTCCTCCTGCTCGACATCATGGCCAACATGCAGATCGCGCTGCTTCGCCACGGCTTTGCGCGCGCGGGCTTCGTCAAGGAGCGCGAGATCGAGGCGCTTTGCCAGCAGCAGAGGCAACGCCTGAGGGTGCGCACGCCGGACCTCGAGGAGCCGGTGCTCAACCTCTCCGGCGGCAATCAGCAGAAGGTCCTGATCGCCCGGTGGCTGATGACCAGGCCGAGAATCCTCATCCTCGACGAGCCGACCCGCGGCATCGACGTCGGCGCCAAAGCGGAGATCCACAAGCTCATCACCGAGCTCGCCGGACAGGGCGTCGCGGTCATGATGATCTCGTCTGAAATGCCGGAAGTGCTGGGCATGAGCGACCGCGTTCTGGTCATGCACGAGGGACGCATGACTGGCATCGTCGATCGCAAGGACGCAACTCAGGTCAAAATCATGGAGCTCGCGTCGCAATAGCGGCGCGGCCGAACGCTCGAGGAGGCGCACCCCGTGGCCACCGACATTTCGACCGTCGCCCCAACCAGCGACCCCGCCCTCGCCGGACGCCGGCGCCTGCCGCCCGAGCTCAGCATTCTCGGCGTCATGATCGGCATGATGTTGCTCTTCGAGGTGCTGGGCTGGATCTTCGTCGGCCAGAGTTTCATCGCCAACCCGCTGCGCCTGAAAATCATGATCCTGCAGGAGGCCGAGATCGGCATCATCGCCGTCGGCGTGACGCAGGTCATCATCATGGGCGGCATCGATTTGTCGTCCGGTTCGGTCGTCGGCATGACGGCAATGATCGCCGCGAGCCTGGCGCAGGTCGCCGGCTATTCCCACGCCATCTATCCGAGCCTTACCGGCCTCAATCCGATCTTCCCGGTCGCGGCCGGCCTCGTCTGCGGACTCATCGTCGGCGCCATAAACGGCTGGCTGATCGCATTCACGAAAATTCCGCCGTTCATCGCCACGCTCGGCATGATGGTGTCGGCGCGCGGCGTCGCCGACTGGTACACGAACGGCCAGCCGATCGGCAATCTCACGGATTCCTTCGCGGCGATCGGCTCGGGCTGGTGGCCGGTCATCATCTTCCTTGCCGTCGCCTTCATCTTCCACATCGCGCTGCGCTACACCCGCTACGGCAAGTTCACCTATGCGATCGGCGCCAATCCGCTCGCCGCTCGCGTGTCCGGCATCAACGTCGAGCGCCATCTCGTGCTCGTCTACATGATGGCCGGCCTGTTGTCCGGCCTTTCCGGCATCGTCCACACCGCGCGCGCGATCAGCGGCCAGGCCGGCGTCGGGGTCGGCTTCGAGCTCGACGCGATCGCCGCCGCCGTCATCGGCGGCACGTCGCTGTCCGGCGGCGTCGGACGCATGACAGGCACCGTCATCGGCGCGGTCATCCTCGGCGTTCTGACCTCGGGCTTCACTTTCCTCAACGTCGACGCGCACTACCAGGAAATCATCAAGGGCGGCGTCATCGTCGCGGCCGTCGTCGCCGACCAGTACCGGCAGCGTCGGAGGAAGGGCGCGTAGGAAGGATCGCGCGCGGGGCCAGTCAAAGCTGGAGCTTGCGCGGGCCGCGAGGCGGATGTGCGCTTTCGCGGTCCGTGAAAGCAGACGTAGGATCGGGACAAGCGCCGTCGCCAATTCCGGCAAATGCGCCGCGCCCTACCCGCACAGCAGCGCGAGCGCTGCGGCCTCCTCAGCGCGTAGTGCCCGCGCCCGCGCGCCTGCGCTGGCGCCGGCTTTCACAACGCCCTCGCGGACGAGGGCGCCGTCGAGATGGGCGCTGATCACCGCCGGGTGAATATAGGACTTGCGGCAGACGGCGGATGTGTTGCCGAGTGCGGCGGCCACACGCCCGATGGCGTCACGCAGGCTTCGCTTCGCCTGCTTGAGCGTGTTGAACGGCCCCGCCTCTTTGAGAAAACGGGTCATCAGGACCGTCCCCGCCCAAGTGCGGAAATCCTTGGCGGTGACGCCGTAGCCGGCGATCGTCCTCAGATAGTCGTTGACGTCGCCCGACGAGACGGAGCGCAGCTGTTTGTCCTCGTCGAAATATTGCAGGAGGTCCTGTCCCGGCAACTCCTGGCAAGTGCGGATGATCTTCGCCACCCGACGGTCGCGCACAGCGAGCGACCATTGCCTGCCGCTTTTCCCGGTGAACTGAAAGCGGATTTCCGTTCCGTCGACCTCGACGTGCTCCCCCTTCAGCGTCGTGAGGCCATAGCTCTGGTTGGCCTTGGCATATTCCTCGTTGCCGACGCGGATGAGCGTAGCCTCGAGCAGATAGACCACCGTGGCGAGAATTTTTTCGCGCGGCAGGCCGCGCAGGCTCATGTGTTCCGTGACCGTCGCTCGGATTGTAGGCAGCGCCTCGGCGAACTGGAGCAGATGGTCGAACTTCGCCTCCTCCTGCGCCTCGCGATAGTGGGCATGGTAGCGGTACTGCTTTCGTCCCTTCGCGTCGCGCCCGGTCGCCTGGACGTGCCCCTCGGCGTCCGGACAGATCCAGACATCCGTCCAGGCCGGCGGAATGACGATTGAGCGGATGCGCTTGAGGACGTCCGGATCGGTTATCCGTCTCCCCCTGGCGTCGAGATAGAAGAAGCCCTTGCCGGCCCTGCGGCGGCGGATGGCTGGCCCGCTATCGCGGACATAGCGGAGGCTTGCCGCGGGCAAGCCGACGTCGACCGAAAAAGCGCCAACCCCGGAATCCAGCATGAGCGAGCCGCCATTTTTGATCGGAACGTCAATGCTCGCGCTCCTGTTCCCCCTTAAGCCGGGCGACACATCTATGCACGCAATGTCAATGCCGTTCACAGAAGCGCGATTTGCGCCCGCCGCGGTTTGGCGTTTACTTGACCGCCGAGACAAATGGCGCGCCGCGGCGGACGGCGCGAAAACAAGGAGCTCGCATGCGCTATCGACCGCTCGGCCGAACCGGCCAATACGTCTCCGAAATCTGCCTCGGCACGATGACGTTCCACGGCGGCGCTGGCTTCTGGCGGGCTGTCGGCACGGTCGACCAGGCGGGATCAACCGCGCTCCTCGCCCGCGCGCTCGAGGCGGGCGTCAATTTCATCGACACCGCCAACGTCTATTCCGAAGGACAGTCGGAGGCGCAGCTCGGGCAGGCGTTGCGCGACCTCGGGGTGAAGCGCGAGGACGTCATCATCGCAACCAAGGTCCGCGGGCGGACGGGGCCGGGGCCGAACGCGGTCGGCCTGTCGCGCGGCCACATCATGGATCAGATCGCCGCGAGCCTGAAGCGCCTCGGCCTCGACCATGTGGATCTCTACCAGATCCACGGATTCGATCCGGTGACGCCGATGGAAGAGACCCTGCGGGCGCTCGACGACTGCGTGTCGCGGGGGCTCGTGCGCACGATCGGCTGCTCGAATCTGGCGGCATGGCAGATCATGAAAGCGCTCGGAATCTCCGAGAAGCACGGCTGGGCGCGCTTCGAGACGGTGCAAGCCTACTACTCGATCGCCGGTCGGGAGCTCGAGCGCGAAATCATTCCGCTCGTCGAGGATCAAGGCCTCGGCGTGATGGTGTGGAGCCCGCTTGCCGGCGGCTTCCTGTCGGGCAAGTTCACCCGCGACAAGAAGGGCGACAACGACTCGCGCCGCGCCGTTTTCGACTTCCCGCCGGTCGACAAGGAGCGCGCTTACGACATCATCGACGCAATGGCGCCGATCGCCAAGGCGCACGATGCGTCCGTCGCCCGGATCGCGCTCGCCTGGCTCCTGCAGAGTAAGGGGGTCATGAGCGTCATCATCGGGGCGAAGACCATCGCGCAGCTCGACGACAATCTGGCGGCCGCGGACCTCACGCTCTCGGACGAGGAGATCGCGACGCTCGATGCGGTCAGCGCGCTGAAGCCGGAGTACCCCGGATGGATGCTGGCGCGTCAGGCCGAGGGTCGCGTGCCCGGGCCGAAAGGCTAGCGCGGAAGGCCATTGTTGAGAGTCAGTTTCAAGAATCGCGGACCTCATCCTGAGGCGCCCTTTGCGAAAGCAAAGGGCCTCGAAGGATGCTCCAGAGGACGCTTGCGGCGCCGCCCACGCCAATCGTCCTTCGAGGCCCCTTCGGGGCGCCTCAGGACGAGAATGGTGGGCTTTTGAGACAGACACTGATGAGTGGAGGCGGCGGTGCGCAAATTGAAATGGGGGGTCCTCGGCGTCGCCAAGATCGCCGTGGAAAAGGTGATTCCGGCGATGCAGCGTGGCGAGGTGTCGCAAATCGCCGCGATCGCTTCGCGCGATCTTGGGAAAGCGCGTGCGGCGGCGGAGCGACTCGCAATTCCGCACGCCTACGGCTCCTACGAAGAGCTCCTGGCCGATTCCGAGATCGAGGCTGTCTACAACCCTCTGCCAAACGACCTGCACATCCCCTGGTCGGTGAAAGCGCTTGAAGCCGGCAAGCACGTCCTGTGCGAGAAGCCGATTGCGCTCAACGCTGACGGCGCGCGATCGCTGATCGAGGCGCGCGAGCGCTCGGGCAAGCTGGCCGCGGAAGCCTTCATGGTCCGCTACCATCCGCAGTGGCGCCGGGCGCGTGAGCTGGTCTCGGCCGGAGCGATCGGCGCGGTTAACGCGATCCAGACCTTCTTCTCCTATCGCCTGCTCGATCCGGGCAACCTGCGCAACCGGCCGCCGGGCGGCGGGGGGCTCTACGACATCGGCTGCTACGCCGTTCTGACGGCGCGCTACATTTTCGGGGCCGAGCCCACGCGCGTCATCGCGACGCTCGACCGCGACCCGAATTTCCGCACCGATCGGCTGGTCAGCGCGATTGTCGAATTCCCCGGCGCTCGTCACCTGACCCTCAGCGTGGCCACACAGTTGTCGGGGCATCAGCGCGTTACGATCGTCGGGGACGCGGGGCGGATGGAGGTTGCGATCCCCTTCAACGCGCCTCCCGATCGTCCGACGAGGATCATGATCGACACCGGCGAGGATTTGTTCGGCGGCGGGGCGCGGGTGGAGGAATTCCCGGTCTGCGATCAGTACACGCTGCAGGGCGACGCGTTTTCCCGCGCCGCGCTCGGCGAGGGGCCGCTCGAGTTCCCGCTCGAGGACGCCGTCCTGAACATGCGCGTCATCGATGCGCTGTTCCGCTCGGCCGAACGGGGAACGTGGGAGAAGCCCTGAACCTAAAAGACGCGAGAGGCCGCGAAACCATTTGTCTCGCGTAATCGGGGCAATTCCGGGCGACCACTCCGGCGTCATGGCCGGGCTTGTCCTGGCTTGTCCCGGCCATCCACGTGGTCATGCCACGAATGGCGCTTTTCGCTCTTGGCTCTGCCTATGTATTCAGTTGAAAAGACAAGTGTTTCTGCTGGTCAGAGCGGGGCTTTCGACCGTGCGTCTGCGCCGAAACGCGAGGTTGGCCGGTTTGCCCAGCAATTCGCCCAGTCACCGTCTCGTATCACGAACCCCTGAGGATCTCGAGCTTGATGAGCCGCCTTTCGATCGTGCGGCCCAGCTGGTCCGCGGTCCCCCCCGCGGCCCTGATCCGGCCGACATAGGGAAAGTTGATGGTCGAAACAGAAGGCCGGCCCACATCGCCTGGGGCAACGCATTCCAAATCGTTGCACAGCCGAAGTCTCGAGCCTCAGGCCGTCGGCGGCGGCACGCCCGAGATCCGGCTCGCGTCGGCTCGGGACGAAGGGGATCATGCAGCGCCACCTGCCAGCCGCCACGCATCACTCCCACGCCCGAACCCTCATCAGGCCGCTTCACCGCCCGCCAGCCAACCGCCACGCGCCTCCGGCATCGCGCTCAAGGACCGTCGTCTCCATCGCGAACGGCTCCGGCGTCACCCCGCGGATCCAGAGCTCGAGGCGGCGGGCGGCGACCTCGAGGAAAATCGCATTCGCACGGTCGGTCTCGGTGGGGAAGAACCCGTCATAGCCGGACTTCCAAAGCCGGCGGACCTCGGCGGCGCTGTCCTGCACCGACCCGGCGCCGATCACGGTGACGTAAGCGTCCTCGGTGTTGTGCTGGAAGATCACCGCGACCTGGCTGGCGCGCTTGGTCTCGGCGGCCTTGTGCGAACGCCCGTCAGTGATGAAGCGGAGCGTCCACGCATCGTCGTCAGGCTCCGGCGGCAGCCGCCCCATCGGGCGCGCTTCCACGCCGCCGCTTCCGGTCGATGTGACCAGCCAGCAACACCGCGCCTCGCCCATCGTCTTCGACGCGCTGGCGAGCAGCCGGCTCACTTCGTCTTCCGCTCGTGACATGGAATCCTCCATCTTCGTGTTGCGAGCAATGACAGGCAGCTTAACGCGGTGTAACACGAATCTGCGTCGCATCGGCGCCGTATCGCCACCCGCCATTCCCCGTCGACGGCGCGCGTCAGCGCGTGGATCGCCTCGTCCACGCAGCGCCTGGCGAGCGGACTGAGGATGACGCCGCTGTAGCGCTGGCCGTGACTGCAGTGAGCTTGGCCGTCGACGGGCTTACATTCATCGCATTCGTGCGATTCCGGGATGGTGTGTGCCGCGGTTTTCACCGCTCGACATAAGCTCGTCATACAATCGGTCGACCTCGCGGGCCTGATTATTCGTAACATCCTGATTGTTCGGAGTGGGCTGGCGGTTGAACCCGTTCTGAATCGGCCATGCGCCCTGATGAAGGGTCTCCTGGGCAGTTCCTTCTTGCGCTAGCAATGACAGCGCGCCGAGCAGCGCCAAGGCGAAGAGAGTTTTGTATAGCATTGTGAAGCTCCCGATCCGCGTTGAGCAGCGATCTCCTAACTAATGACCTATGAGCGGTATGTGAGACTTTAAATGATGAGCCGAGCGGGAGCGTGGCGGAGATCACGCGTTTCCTCGCCGAGAGCCTCACGTCGCATGCGCCATGGCCCTTTCAAGCCGACCCCGCCACGCGATGAGCCTCGCCGGCGCCATATTCAGCCCACCGTAGATCGGGGAATTTATCCCCTGCGTTAACCCTTGATCCTCTCGCCAGCGCCTGGGCTCCTCGAGGAGCTCGCCCAGCAGGCCTTCGAGCTCCTCGAGCTTCGGGCAGACGCGGCATTCGGGATCGAGGATGGCGGGCGTGTCGCAGATCATCCCGCATGCAGGCGAGGTACTGCTGCAGGCGCTCGAACTCCTCCTGGGTCAGCGGGCGACGGCGCGCGATGGCGGCGAGCCTCTGGCCATATATTCATAATCGCCGTAGCGCTTGGCCTGCTCCTCGGCCATGGGGACGAAGAACGTCTTCACCGTGCGATCCGGCAGCTCGTCCTCGACGTCGCGGCTACGACGGCGCGGGCAAAGCGACCGGAAATGGCGCCGCAAAGCCTTGAAAGCTTATCGCCACCTGGCGACATCGGCGATTGACCGCCGACTTTGGCCAGCTTGCGCTCGGTTGGCGGCACAATGCGTGTCCACCATGGCCGCCGCCCCAGCGAACTCCCGGTCTTGAGCCGGTTGGCTCGGCTTTTCGCTCCGGAACCAGCAAACTTGTCTTCTTGCGCCAATTGTGGCGCCATGCGCTGCTACGAAAATAGAATGGCGGACTGCATCCTTATGCATTCAGCGCATACCAACGACACCGGAGCAGGCATCATTTTCATCCATAATGGCGCGCCGCAGGCGCTGGTTGGCTCCCATGAACCGAGCCGAATTGATCGAGGTGCTGAGGGCGTACGACGCCGCCCTGCGCGACAACGGCGTGACAGGATTATTCATCTTCGGTTCTCGGGCCGTTGGCGCGCAGCGACTCGACAGCGACCTCGACCTCTTCATCGATTACGACCCGGAAGCGAAAATTCCGAACATGTTCCGCCTAATGCAAATCGAGGAGGAAATTTCGGTGGCGCTCGGCATTCCGGTCACGATCACGACGCGAAATGCGCTCCACCGCTGATGAGGGAAAGCATCGAGCGAGACGCCGTTCAAGTCTCCTGAATGCCGAAGGACCATGATGGGCAGGTTCATCGTGGATCTTCGCCGGCGTGCCGCGCCAACATTGTCATTCGATCTCATCAGCTCGCGCGAGCGCAAGCTCGATCTCGGCGCGCGGCGTCTTTTGCGTCTTCTTGATGAAAGCCCGGACGACGACGACCCTTCGTCCGACCGCGGTCATCGGCGGCGAGTCGATTTTCGGGCAGCAGGCCGTCGGCCGCGCGTTGTTGCGGCGAAAGCGCTTCGCCAAATTGACAGGCCCGGCGGCGAAGTTCAATTTGCCGCGGCCCCGCTTTTGAGGGGACAGGGAGGAAAATGATGCGCGGTTTGAGAAAGTTGGCGCTGCTCGGCGGCGCCGTTGCGGTCGCGTTGGCTCTGAGCGCGCCGGCCGAAGCGGCAGGCAAGCAGCTGAAGATCATCGTTTCGCTGCCGAACATGGCCTTCCCGTTCTTCGTCCACATGGTGGATGCGATGAACGGCGAGGCCACGAAGCTCGGCGGCATCGACATTGCAGTGGCCGACGGCACCGGCTCGTCGCCCAAGCAGACCGCCGACGTCGAGGCCGCGATCACGCAGGGCGTCGACGGAATCATCATCAGCCCGAACGAGGTCGACGCCATGGCGCCGGCGCTGCAGGAGGCCGTCGACGCGAAAGTCCCGGTCGTCACGATCGACCGCCGGGTCGACAAGGTGCCGGGGATCCTCGCCCATGTCGGCGCCGACAACGTGAAAGGCGGCGAGGCCCAGGGCGAGCTGATCATGAAGCTGTTCCCGAACGGCGCCAGCGTCATGAACCTGCAGGGACAATCGGGATCCAGCCCCGCAATCGACCGCAACAAGGGCCTCCACAACGTCCTCGACACGGCCAAGGACAAGTACAAGTTCGTGTTTGAGGACACGGCCGCCTTCGACCGGTCCAAGGGCATGGCGATGGCCGAATCCGCGCTCGACAGCATGAAGACGCCGCCGGACGTCATCGTCTGCGCGAACGACGACATGGCGCTCGGCGCGCTCCAGACGCTCAAGGCCCGCAATCTCGTCGGCAAGGTCAAGCTGATCGGCTTCGACGCCCTGCCCGAGGCCCTTGGACAGATCCGCGACGGAAACATGACCGCGACGATCGAGCAGTTGCCGGGAGGTCAGAGCAAGGGCGCCCTCGATACGATGGTGGCCTTCCTCAGGGACGGCAAGAAGCCGGCCCAGAAAGTCACTCTGTTGACCCCGATCGCGATCACCAAGGACAACCTCGATCAGGCTGAGCGCCTCAACGAGGTCAAATAGTCCGAAACGGCCCAGGAAGCGCGCGCTTAGAAAAGCTTCCGGCGCGTGCTCCACTCTTGAGATGAGCCGGGTTGATGGCTGATCCGATCCTCAGCGTGACCGGGATCACCAAGCGCTTTCCCGGCGTGACCGCGCTCGATTCGGTCGATTTCGCGGTCGCGCCGGCGGAGATCCATGCGCTCCTCGGCGAGAACGGGGCCGGCAAGTCGACGCTGCTCAAGATCCTGTCCGGCGCCCAGCCGCCGGACGCCGGCGAGATCGCCTTCTCGGGCAGGCCGATCGATCTCCAGACGCCGCATGACGCCCAGAAACTCGGCATCGTCACCATCTATCAGGAGCTGACGCTGGCTCCGAACCTCACGATCGCCGAGAATGTTTTCATCGGGCGCGAGCCAGGGCTTCGTCCCTTCGTCAGCTGGCGAAGGCTCGCCGCCGAAACAAAGGCCATCATCCGGCGGCTCGGGCTCGAGCTCGATCCGATGACGCTGGTGCGCGATCTCAGCGTCGCCGAACAGCAACTGGTAGAGATCGCGCGCGGCCTGTCGATGGCGTCGCGGCTGATCGTGATGGACGAGCCGACATCGGCGTTGAGCTCCGTCGAGGTGGACAAGCTTTTCCGCATCGTTCGCGATCTCAAAGCGAGCGGCATCAGCGTGATCTTCGTCACCCACCGCCTCGAGGAGGTGATGGCGATCTGCGACCGCTACACCGTGCTCCGCGACGGCCGCCAGGTCGGCTCAGGCTCGGTCGCAGACGCCAGCATCGAGGACATCATTCGCCTCATGGTTGGGCGGCAGGTAAATGAGCTCTATGCCCGGCGCGCCGCCGCCGAGAGCGGCGCCGTCGTGCTGAGGGTCGAGGGGCTGACCCGCCGCGGCGACGCGCAGGACCCGCACGCGACCGTGCTCGATCATGTCGATCTCGAGGTGCGGCGGGGCGAGATTCTCGGGATCGCGGGGCTGATCGGCGCGGGCCGCACCGAGATGGCGCGCGCGATCTTCGGCGCCGACGCTTTCGACAGCGGCCGCATCATTGTCGACGGCGCGGAGATCCGCATCCGCTCGCCCGAGGACGCGATCCGTCACGGCATCGGGCTCGTGCCCGAGGACCGCAAGCAGCAGGCGCTGTTCCTGTCGCTCGCGGTGCGCGCCAATCTCAGCATGGCGGTGCTCGGCCGCATCAGCCGCTGGGGCATGTTCGTCGACGAGAAGGCCGAGCTCGCCCTGGTGGACGGATTTCGCCGAGCGCTCAACATCCGGATGACCAGCGCGGAGCAGTCGGTCGCCAATCTCTCCGGCGGCAACCAGCAGAAAGTCGTGCTCGCCCGCTGGCTCGCGATGCGCCCGAAGGTGCTGATCGTCGACGAGCCGACGCGCGGGATCGACGTCGGCGCGAAGGTCGAGGTCCACAACTTGCTGTTCGAGATGGCGCAATCGGGAATCGCGGTCGTCGCCATATCGTCGGAGCTGCCGGAGGTGCTGGCGATCAGCGACCGTATCGTTACGCTTCGCGAAGGGCGCGTCACGGGCCAGATCGGCCACGCGGAGGCGAGCCAGGAAAAGCTGATGGCCATGATGACGCTTGGGGCGAGGGCGGCATGAGGAAGGCAGGCACGGCTGACGCGCCCCGCGCGAAAACGGTCAGCGGGGCGAGGATCGATGTGATCGGGTCTCTCGCCCGCTTTGCCCCGCTCATATTCCTGGCCGTCCTGATGACGGCGTTCGCCATCGGCCAGCCCCGCTTTCTGAGCCCGTTGAACCTGCTCAATGTGATGCGCCAGGTTTCGATTGTCGGGCTCCTGTCCCTGGGCATGACGTTCGTGATTTTGACAGCGGGCATCGACCTGTCGGTCGGCTCGCTGCTCGCCTTTTGCGGGATGGTGGCGGCGGCGGTCGACAAGGGCGGCCTCGCCCATCGCTTTATCGTCGGCTCCGGCGAGGCCGCGCTCGGCTACGGCTGGGGCGTAGCGGTGCTGATTGCGATTCTCGTCGGAGCGGCCGGGGGATTCGTCCAGGGGGTCGCCATCACCCGGCTGAAAGTCCCGCCGTTCGTCGTCACCCTCGGCGGCATGTCGGCCTGGCGCGGCGCGGCGCTTTTGTTCGGCAGCGGTGGGCCGATCAGCGGCTTCGACACGAGCTATGTCTGGTGGGGGCAGGGCAAGATCGGGCCGATCCCGGTGCCGGTGATCATCTTTCTGATCTGCGCGGCAGCCTGCCACGTCGTCTTGCGCTACACGCGCTACGGGCGCCAGGTTTATGCCGTCGGCGGCAACCCGGAGGCGGCGCGTCTCTCCGGCCTCAACGTGCGCCGGATCATTCTCAGCGTCTACGTGCTCACCGGCTTCTTCGCCGGACTCGGCGCCTTCATCCTTTCGGCGCGGCTCAATTCGGCCGAGGCGGTCGCCGGGACCGGCTACGAGCTCACGGTCATCGCGTCGGTCGTCATCGGCGGAACCAGTCTCTTCGGCGGCGTGGGAACGATTTTCGGCACCGTCGTCGGCACGATGCTGATCGGCGTGCTGCTGAACGGCCTGGTGCTGATGAACGTCTCCTCCTACATCCAACAGATCATTATCGGATTCATCATCGTCCTTGCCGTGGCCTTCGACACCTTCGCCAAATCGCGCAAGCGGATCGGGTAGGGGGGCGGAATTTGCGAAGGCGGAATAGGAGGGTGAGCGCGGGATACGGCCTTGGCGCCAGATAGGCCAATCTTACGAGCGCCTCGCACACCATGCTGAACACCTTCGGCGTGAGCGTGGGACTCGTGGCGACCGGCTCATCATCGTCGCGGTGATCTACCCGCTGCGGGCAATGAGAGGATGGCGAGGTGATGGGCGTTGCGCTCAGTCAAGCTGCGGACAGCCGCACGTGGAATTTGCTGCCGGTGGCCTTTGCATAGCGCAAAAGGGTTTTCGTGCTTGGCAGCGTTTGCCCGCTTTCCAGTCGGGCGACCGTGGATTGACTGGTGCCCATCCGCGCGGCCAATTCGGCTTGCGAGAGGCCCGCGCGGAGCCGAGCCTTAAGCAGTTCTGCGGCTATCTCGAACTCCGGAGCGAGCGCATCGTACTCGGCCTTGACCTTGGGATCCGCAAGGAGACGAGCCTTAAGTTCGTCAAACGAAATTGTCATTCGATCTCCTTCGCTCGCGCGAGCGCAAGCTCGATCTCGGCGCGCGGCGTTCTTTTGCGTCTTCTTGATTGAAAGCGCGGACGACGACCCTTTGTCCGACCGCGGTCACGCAAAGAGCGCGAGCTATTCCATCTCGGCCAGTCAGCCGCAATTCCCATAGCTTCCCCACGACGTGCTTCACGTGCGGCTCGCTCAAGCGCTCCAGCCCCGCTGAAGCAATGCGCTCCGCGAGCCGCAGAAACCCCGCCTGCATGTCGCCTGGCAGGCCGGCGATCTCCTCCGCGACCGTTTCGTTGAGAATCTCCACGCGCCAAGGCACGGTAAGCCTGCGATCTCATTTTTGAGATAGGCGCAACAACAGGGACGCCCTATGGCTTGGTGAATTCACTCGGGCTCTCGGTGCGCGCCATGATCCCCAAGGCGCGGCCAAACCGTGGGGGAGGACTCGAGCTGACCAGGCCGCGCCTCAGATCAAGAACGGCACCAGCGCCGGCGTGCGCTTCGCATAACGCGCGTAGGCCTCGCCGAACTGCCGGCGCATCACCGCCTCCTCGATCCTGAGCTTGCGCCAGAAGGCCGCTGCCGCGATGGCGACGCCGAGCAGGGCGCGCCATTCGCCGACGGCGAGCGCCGTTCCGATCAGGCCGAGGAGAATGCCCGTGTAGATCGGATGGCGGACCATGCGATAGGGCCCCTTAACAATGAGCTCATGGTCGCGCTTCAGCGTGACGCTCGAGCTCCAGTTGCCGGCGATCATCGCCCGCGCCCAGATGGCGAACGCCACGCCCGCGACCGTCAGCGCCGCGCCAAGCTGGACTGGCCACAGGGCGAACGGCACGAAACGGAGGTCGAGCGGAAAGAGCGGCACGCGCGGCGCCGCCAGAAGATAGATGCCGACGGCGAGCGGCCCATAGTGCGAGAGCGTCGAAAAAGCGGATTCGCGCTCGGCGACTATCTTGCCCCGGCGCGCCATCGCGAACCAGACCGCAATCAAGACGAGCCAGCAGGCGAGGATGAGCCGACCGTAGATCATGCCCTCGTGGGCCTCAGCCCTCCCACTGCTCCACCGTCTGAACGTCAGGCAGGAAGTGCCTCAAAAGGTTCTCGATTCCGTGTCTCAAGGTCGCGGTCGAGGAGGGGCAGCCGGAGCAGGCGCCTTTCATTTTCAGATAGACGACGCGATCGCGATACCCCCTGAAAATGATGTCGCCGCCGTCGCCCGCTACCGCGGGACGCACGCGCGTCTCGATCAGCTCCTTGATCGCCTCGACCGTCTCGGCGTCCTTGGCGTCGAAAAACTCGCCCGCCGCCACGGCGTCGGCGCCGCCCGTCTCGAGGAGCGGCTCGCCCGAAAGGAAGAATTCGGTCACCACGCCGAGCACCGCCGGCCTGAGATGCTGCCACTCGCCGTCGGTCTTGGTCACCGAGATGAAGTCGTTGGCGAAGAAGACGCCGCCGACCCCCGGCAGTTCCATCAGCGCCTTGGCGAGCGGCGAGCGTTCGGCCTCGGCCGCGTCACGCGCCTCGAACGTCCCTTCCTCCATCACGATGCGGCCGGGCAGGAATTTCAGCGTCGCCGGATTGGGGGTGGCTTCGGTCTGGATGAACATGCGGACGGCTCCTTCAGTCCCGTAAATAAGAGGGCCGGGGCGGGGAAGCAAGAAGCGGCGAACCTCCGCCGGCGTATTCCGGCCAAAACCTCTTGTTCGCCGCCATGACGCGTGCAATTTTTACAGGTATATATCGAATCCATTATCAGAGAAAAATGTCGCAGCAGGGAGGATCGGTTATGGCGTACGCCACGCCAATGTCCGAGGACGAACACGCCGCCGAGCTGCGCAAGGCGGTCATCGCCGCCACCGTCGGCACAACCATCGAGTGGTACGACTTCTTCATCTACGGCACCGCCGCCGGCCTCATCTTCCCGGCGCTGTACTTTCCGAAGGAGGACCCGGTGACCGGCACGCTGGCCGCCTTCGGCACGTATTTCGTCGGCTTCATCGGCCGCCCGATCGGGGCCGCGATCTTCGGCCATTACGGCGACCGGATCGGCCGCAAGGCGACGCTGATCGCCACCCTGCTGCTGATGGGCGTCTCCACCTTCCTGGTCGCCTTCGTGCCCGGCTACGCCGCCATCGGCGCCTGGGGCGCGGTCATCCTCACCGTCCTTCGCATGTTGCAAGGCATCGGGGTGGGCGGCGAATGGGGAGGCTCGGTGCTGATCGCAATGGAATGGGCGCGCAGCCACGGCAGCCGCGGCCTCGTCGCCTCCTGGCCGCAGTTCGGCGTGCCCGCGGGTCTGTTCCTCTCCAACCTGGTCATCCTGGCGGTCAGCGCCTGGGCGGGTCCTGGATTCGCGACCTGGGGCTGGCGGGTCCCCTTCGCGCTCAGCATCGTGCTGATCGGCATCGGGCTGTGGATCCGCCTCGGCATCCTGGAAACCCCGGTGTTCCGCCAACTGGTCGAAGCCAACCGTCTCGAGCGCGCCCCCGTCCTGGAGGTGGTGAAGCGCCAGCCGCGGGAAATCATCCTCTCCGCTTTGGTGCGCATGGCCGAACAGGCGCCGTTCTACATTTTCACCGCCTTCGTCTTCGCCTACGGCGTCAGCACGTTGAAGATGCCGCGCGACCTGATCCTGAGCGCGGTGCTGGTCGCTTCCGTGGTCTCCTTCGTCTCCATTCCGCTCTTCGGTCATATCTCCGACCGCATCGGGCGGCGTTTGATGTATCTGATCGGCGCGGCCGCGACCGGGCTGTTCGGCTTCCTCTATTTCGGCATGCTGGGCAGCGGCTTCGCCTCGGCTGTGTTCATCGCCATCGTGCTGTCGCTGATCCCGCACGACATGATGTACGGACCTCAGGCGGCGCTGATCGCCGAAGCGTTCACGCCGCGCCTGCGCTACAGCGGCGCGTCGCTCGGCTATCAGTTCGCCTCCGTCATCGCCGGCGGACCGGCGCCGCTGATCGCCACCGCGCTGTTTGCGCACTACCGCAGCGGATATGCGATCGCGGTCTACATTGCGATATGCGCGGTGATCAGCCTGATATCCGCAGGGCTCATGCCGGATTACACGGGAAAGGATATTTCGATGGAGTACGACGAAGGGGGGTGAAGCATCGCCTGGCGTCACAACTGCCGGGACGCGGGGCAACCTTTTGCTGCCGCGACGATCCGCTTGCCGCCCTCCCCGTCCGAAAGCCATCGGGCATCACGTAGCCCGACAGGACGAAAAACGCCCTGACGGCGTAGAAGCCCATGTGCGCGGCGTATCTCGATCCCGCAAGGTGCGAAAAGACGACGATCAGCGCAAGGACGAAACGGAATGTTCCGGTCAAGAGACGCCCGACAACGTGAAGGATCCGCGGATGTTATCGTCGTTCCCTTAACCCCGGGTTCACTGAGGCGGCTCTGCCGGTCCGTCCGTGAATCGTCTCGGCGCCGCGCTCTCCGTGACGGACGGCGAAGCTGGCCGTTTGGCGGCCGATTTCATCCCGTGTCAATCGTGGCGCAGTTCGACCGGCGGCTGTGGGGCGGGGGCCTCTTGGCGCGCCGCTCCCGCGTCATACGTCTTGAGGTAATGGGCGATCGCCGCGAGGTCGGCCGACGGCGCGTTCGAGAGGCTGCGGACCACCGCGGCCATCGCGCTGCCGAGCACGTCGCCCGTCGGGGTGAAGCCGGTCGAGAGGGCGGTGGCGACGTCGTCCTCCGACCAGTTCCTGAGGCCGTGCGCGGTGATGTCGGGCGCTTTGCCCTTGCCGTCCGGGAGCGGGCCGCCGGTCAGCCGGCGCTGCGCGATGATTCCCCCGATAAGGTCACGGGGCGAGTGGCATTCTGCGCAATGTCCTGGCCCCTCGACCAGATAGCGGCCCAGCGCCTCCTCGCCAGTCGGATTGACCGCGATCGGATCGATCCGAGGCATGTAGAGCAGCTTCCAGAACCCGATCCCGCGCCGGATCGCGAACGGAAAGACGAGCGCGTTCGACGGCGCGCGCCCCGAGACCGGCGGTGTCGTGCGCAGGAAGGCGAACAGGTCGCGCACGTCTTTGATCGACATGCGGCAATAGGACGTGTAGGGCAACGCCGGATAAAGATGCCGGCCGCGCGGCGTCACCCCCGCCATCACGGCGTTGGCGAAGTCGGCCGCACTCCATGACCCGATCCCATCCTTCGGGTCGGGCGAAATGTTCGGTGGATAGAACGAGCCGAACGGCGTCTTCAGCTCCATGCCGCCGCCGAGGCGCAGCGGGTCTTTTTGCCCCGGCGACATGTGGCAGGAGTCGCAGCCGGCGATGTAGAAAACGGTCTTCCCCGTCTCGGGATCGCCGGGCTCCGACACCGCCGCCGCGACTTCCGCGGAGATCCGGCGGGGTGCGGTCACGAACCATGCCGCGGCGGCCCCGGCCGCGACGAGGATCGCGGCGAGGCCGAACGCAGAGGCCATCCATGCGCGCATGTCCCGCTCAGCCGTTGCGGGCTCGCGGGTCCGCTACTGCTGCTTCGCCTTGTATTTTTCGTGACAGCCGCCGCAGTTCTTGAGCACGCCCGGCATCGTCGCCTTGAAACTCGCCTCGTCCTTGATCGAGGCGAGCGCGGCGGAGGCGTCCGCGCCCAGCTTTTTGAACCGCGTAGTGAGATCGGCGAGGTTGTCGTCCTCCCAGATGGCGGGCAAGGCTTGCGTCTTGTCGCCCGTCTTGCTGTCGGGCGGGAAAAGATCGGGCTCCTTGCTCATGGCGTTCACGTAGGTCTTCAACGTCTTCTGCACCGTCGCGAGATTGAACGGCGCCTTGCCCTGCAGCATCGCCACGACCGGCTTCGTCGCCGCGCCGTCGGCCTTCATCAGGTCCTGGCGCTCCTTGATCGCCGCGGCGCCGGTCGCCGCCGCCAGCGCTACCCCGGCGCTCGCCGTAACCGCGACGATCGCAAACATCGTCCTCATCATGGCTGCCTCCGCCTCCTTGTTGGTCGCCGACCTCGGCGACTCCCGAGTCGCAAAACGCAACGCGCCAATTTCGATCCGAAAATCATGTCCACGCAAAGACCTCGCCAGAACCAAGGCTCCGGCGGACGCCTCAGGCTGGCGAGCGGCGAAAGCGGTCCCATTCCGGCTCCTCGCCGAAGCGCTCGGCGAGGAAGTCGATGAACGCACGAGTCTTGGCGGCAAGATAGCGGTTCGATGCAAAGAGCGCGTGAATGGCAAGCGCCGGCTGCGGAAAGCGGTCGAGGACGGTCCTGAGGCTTCCGGATTGGATGTCCCGTCCGACCAGGAACGTCGGCAGAAGCGCGACGCCGCGTCCCGCCAAGGCCGCCGCCCGAAGAGCGTCGCCGCTGTTGGAACAGAGGACGGAATCGATCGGGACGCTGAGCGCCTCGCCGTCGCGCACGATCCGCCAGCGCTGCAGCATGGTCGTGTGGCCATAGGTCAGACAGGCGTGGCGGGCGAGGTCGTCGGGCTCCATGGGCTGCCCATGGCTTGCGACATAGTCGGGGGAGGCGACGAACGCTCGCCGGGCCGGCGCGAGCTTTCGCGCGATAAGGCTCGAGTCGGCCAGCTCCGCGATCCGGACCGTAACGTCCGCGCCTTCTTCGATCGGGTCGATGAGGCGGTCGGTCAGCGTCAGCTCGATCTTGAGCTTCGGATGCCGGCCCATGAACTCGGCGACGGCCGGCGCCAGATAGAGCGCGCCGAACGAGGCCGGGCCGTTCAGCTTGAGGACCCCTCGCGGCTCGCCGTGCAGGCGCGCCACCTGCATTTCCGTCTCCTCGACGCGCGCCAGGATGTCGAGACAGCGCTCGTAATAGGCGAGCCCCGCCTCGGTCGGCCGGACGCGCCGGGTCGTTCGATCGAGGAGACGAACGCCGAGAACGTGCTCGAGCTCCATCACCGCCTTGCTCACCGCAGACCGAGTCGTTCCCAGCGCCCTCGCGCCCTCGGCAAAACTGCCGAGGGCGACCACTTTGGCGAAGGCGTTCATCGCGCCGAGCTTGTCCATTGATTGTATCCAGACAGGAGACGGTCTGCGCCTAAATCAGCATATTGTCTCGTAATGCAGGTCATCTTAGATAGGCGGCAACGGCAATACTCACCAGCGAGCATGAACTCATGAACAGCGTCATCAGAAGATCGGAAGAGCGCGGCTCGGCCAATTTCGGCTGGCTCGACAGCAAGCACACGTTTTCCTTCGGCGGCTATTATGACCCGGACCACATGGGCTTCGGGCCGCTGCGCGTCATCAACGAGGACCGCGTCGCGCCGGGCGGCGGGTTCCCGACCCACCCGCATCGCGACATGGAGATCATCTCCTACGTCGTCGAGGGCGCCCTGGCGCACCGCGACAGCACGGACGCGTCGTCGGTGATCCGGCCGGGCGACGTGCAAAGGATGTCGGCCGGCACGGGGGTGCGCCACAGCGAGTACAACGCGAGCGAGGCCGACCCCGTCCATTTCCTGCAGATCTGGATCATCCCCGAGCGCCAGGGTCTGAAGCCGGGCTACGAGCAGAAGACCTTCCCGGCCGAGGAGAAGCGCGGAAAACTCCGGCTGGTGGGCTCGCGCGACGGGCGCGAGGGTTCGGTCGTCATCCATCAGGACGTCGATCTCTACGCAACCCTGCTCGAGCCGAGGAAGTCGGCGACGCATCGCCTCACGGCGGGACGCGGCGCCTGGGTCCAGGTGGTCGACGGCGAATTGGCGGTGAACGGTGAGATGCTGCGCGCCGGAGACGGGATCTCGATCAGCGGCGCGAGCGAGCTTCGCCTCGAGGCCCGCGCCGGGGCCGAGGCGCTCGTCTTCGACATGGCGCCCTAAGAGCGGCCTGCGTTGATCGAGTTGGAGGGCTTGCGGCCATGCGCCACGAGCCCTCCGCCTTCGTCCCGAGTTTTGACCCGAACGCAACCCTTGACGGCCTGCCTTCGATTGTTCCTTCACCGCCTCTGCAGCCGCATCCCCAGACGTCATCGACCATCCTCCAAACGAATCAGAGGATCACGACAGATTCAGTTTCTCGTCCGTTTGTCACCCAAAACTTCAGTCGATTGCCCCTGTGTGCTCCGCAAGTGGCGTATGTTCCGAAAATGACGTATAAAAGCGTCGCTCATCGCCTCGAATCAGGAGAGAGCGGCAATGCTGGCGGGATTCAGAAACTTCCTGATGCGCGGCGATGTCATTGTCGTCGCTGTCGGCTTGTCGGTGGCCCTGGCGTTCAGCACTCTGGTCAAGGCGTTCACCGACGACATCATCAACCCGCTGATCGCCGCGGCGCAGGGCCCGGTCAAGGGCCCCGGACTGGGCTGGCAGCTGGTCGGCGGCGGCGGCCAGGGCACCTATCTCAACTTGGGAGCGTTCATTTCCGCCATCATCTACTTCATTATTTTTATGGCGGTCGTGTATTTCCTGATCGTCTTGCCCTACAAATACGCCATGGCTCACATGGGCAAGACGGTGTTCGGCGAGCCGCCGCCGACCAAGACCTGTCCGGCGTGCCTTTCCGATGACCTGAACCCGGCCGCAACGCGGTGCAAGCACTGTGGCGCGGAGATCGGCAAAGCCGTCGCCTGACCCGGGGCGCGGACCCGGCCGCAGGCCTCCTCGCGCTCTGCGCGACCACAATTGAGCGACCTCGGCGCCGCGCGGCTTTGAAGACGGCAAACGGGGCGGGTCCCCGGGAGGCTTCGCGAGGCCATCGCGGGAGAGGCGCGATCTCCGTCTTCGCCGGCATTTTCGGCGGGCCTCTTGATCTTCAAGAGAGATCTTTTGGACGACCAGCCTCGATAGCGGCGTCGACGATTCTGAGTGCGCTGTCATACGCCGTGGCGGCAAGATCCTCGAATTCATTCGTCGGGCGAAGCTCGCTTCGGAGCGAGTCCTTGCTCACCGGCCTCGCTTGGATGACTGCTTTCAATCGCGGCAGAGCGTCCGCGACTTCCGCGGCAAGGACTTCGGCGATGGCCGGCGCCGCTCGAGCGACCGCTGCAAGGTCGAAGACGTCGCGAGCCGTAAATCTCGCCGAGCGAAAGCGGATTTTCTTGACGATCACCTCCTCGAGCGTCTCGAGAGCGACGTCGCGGTCGCGGTATCGCTCCCAAGTGAAGCCAGGGTCCGTCTGGAGGTGCGGCGACAGAAAGTCGATTTCCCCCCCCTTGCATTCAAACCTGAGATAATGGCCGGGCCATTGGAATCGATCGCTAATCGCTCTCGATCCCGGATTCTTCGCTGGCGTGAAAGCCTTGAGAGGTTGCGACGGCACGAAAATGTCGATGTCGTCGCTTAACCTGTGCGCAATCCGCAACGCGATCGCCGTTCCGCCGCCCAGTGTCCAGGCGGGCCGCCGATTTCTGTCGAAGGACGCGGGCGGGAAAACATGATCCAGGGCGGGGAGGGCTTTTTGGAGAAGCTCCTCCCATGCCGTCGGATTGGGGCGTTGCTCAAGCGGCAAGCTGCTCAAGATACACCCTGTTGGGATGGGAGGGAGGCAGAGTCCGCGATGCAATCCCCGATAGACGCACGAAGCTTGTCGCTCCACAAGCGACGAGATCGGCGATTTCCGCTGGATCGGCCTCATTCAGGAATGCCGCCACGGCCCGTTGGGCGGCGTCGGAAGCTTTCTTGCCGGCGATCGCGCGCATGAACTCGGCGGGCGTGACGTTTCGCCGGGACGAAACGGCCATGTGACGCGCCGCGAACCGAACCGCTTGCGGTATCGCCTCTCGCTCGCCCTGATCCGGCATCGTCGTCCCTGCCTCTGTCCGCTTATCGCAACAAAGGTTGCGCTCGTATCGGTTCCGAGCCGACATGCGATAAGGTATCAACGATGGCGATGCCTGTCTCGCACCAGCGGACATGGCTCGGATGGAGGCGGCGGCGCATTGACGACCAAATGGACGAGCCAGCCGCATCCTCCGCCAAACGTACGCTCGAGAGCAGATCATGATCTGGTTCCTGACATACGCTTCTTGTTCGATAACTTGAACAACCGAGGGACGCGTCATGTTGATGTCAGCCGCCGACTACCGCGAGTCTCTTCGTGCGTACAAGCCTCGGGTGTTCGTGAACGGAAGCGCGGTGTCGAGCGTCGCCGACGAGCCTCTGCTCGCGCCCGGCGTCGCGGCGGTTGCGGTCACCTACGACTTCGCGCTCAAGGCGAAGCACGCGCTCATCATGACGGCGCGGCAAGCCACATCGGGCAAGACCGTCAACCGGATGCTGCACATCGACGAGACCTCGCAGGACCTGCTCAGAAAGCTCGAAGCCGTGCGTCTGGTCTGCAAGACATCCGGATGCGCCCAGCGCTACCTCACCCATGACGCGCTGAACGGCGTCTACCAGTCGACGAGATTGACGGACGATCGCCACGGCGCGGACTACAGCCAGCGCTTCCTCGCCTATCTTCACGACATTCAAGACAAGGATCTCACCCTTGGCGTCGCCATGACCGACGCCAAGGGCGATCGATCCAAGCGTCCCGGCGAGCAGGTCAATCCGGACGTCTACGTTCATATCAAGGAGCGGCGCAAGGACGGCGTCGTGATCCGTGGCGCCAAGGCCATCGTGACAGGCGCTCCCTACATGCATGAGTTCCTCGTCATGCCATGCCGGACCCACGCTCCTGAAGACAAGGACTTCGCCGTGTGCTGCGCCGTGCCGTGTGACGCGCCCGGGGTCACGATCGTCGCTCGTCCGGCGGGACGGCCGGGCGAGGCCTCGGCCAAGTTCTCCGCCAAGTACGGTCAATCCGTCGGAGTCGTGATCTTCGATGACGTCTTCGTTCCGCACGATCGCGTCTTTCTTGCCGGCGAAACCGAGGAGGGAGGTTTCCTCACGACGACGTATGCCACGCACCATCGGCATTCCTGCATCGGCGCGCGCGCGGGATTCGGCGATCTTTTGATCGGGGCCGGAGCGTTGATGATTGAGGCCAACGGCCTCGACGTCGAGCGTCACGCCCACATCAGGGAAGCGATGGTGGAGCTCATCACCATCACCGAGAGCTTCTACGCTTGCGGGGTCGCCGCATCGGTCTACTGCACGAAGGACCCTGCCGGATCGGTGACGCCTGACGCGGTGTTCTCCAACATCGGCAAGCTTCTGCTCGCCACCAAGATCTACGACATGCACCGCCTGGCGCATTACGTTTCAGGCGGCCTGATCGTCGCTTTGCCGGGCCCGGACGAAGACCACAACCCCGAGACCAGGGCGTCGATCGCCGCGGTCATGGGCGGACGGCCAGATATTCCGGCCGAGCAGCGGGCCGAGGTCGCACGCCTGATCGAAGACCTCACTGTATCGCACGAAGCAGGCTGGTACTCGGTGATTTCGCTGCACGGAGGCGGCTCGCCGGAAGCCATGAAGCGCGAGATCTGGCGCAACTATCCTGTCACGGAGAAGATCGAACTGGTGGAGGGGCTGCTCGACCGCGGCGTCCTGAACGAGGGGCGGCGCGTCTCGAAACAGCCGGGCCGCTGCTGCGCGACCGGCTGCGAGGCGCCTGAACCTGCTCGGCCCGTCGACGCGCCATCTCTTGAAGGGGCGATGGAGTAAGACACAGGGTTCTCGGTTCCGTTGGACGCGCCGCGAGTGCAAGAACGTCTGTTGGGTGGGATTCCGATAGAACGACTCAGGCGTCGGTCGTCACTGCGATTTCGCAGCGGGTCCCATCGGCTCCGAACTCAAGTTTCGTCTCCGCGCCGAGCTGATAGGGCAGCGCCCGTTCGATCAGCTCGCTTCCGTAGCCTTTCCGTCGGGCGTCGCCCGCGGGCATCTGGACGCCGCTCTCCAGCCACTCGATGTGGGTGCGGCGCTCGCCGCCCTCGCCCGCGTCGTGGATCCGCCACCGGATCTCGAGCTTACCGGCGCGGTCGCGGAGCGCGCCATATTTCACGGCGTTGGTCGCAAGCTCGTGCAGCGCCAGCGCCAGCATCTGCGCCGAGACCGCCGGAAGCGACACGGGCGGGCCTTCGACCGTCACTTTGTCGGGCTCGGCTTCGTCGTAGCGATGCGCTTCAAGCTCCATGTCGACCAGCTCGCGCAAGTCGATCGGCCCATAGTTGGCGCGGGAAAGCAGACCCTGCACGCGGGCGAGCGCGCGCAACCGGGCCCCGTACTCGTCGGCGAACTGCTGGAGGGAGCCCCTCGAGCGAATCGTCTGATGCGCGATCGACTGGACGACGGCGATGAGATTGCGCGAGCGATGCTGCAGCTCCGCCAGCAGCACCCTCTGCCGGTCCTGCAGGCTGCGCAAGTCGTGGATGTCGGCCGAGGCGCCGACCCATTCGACCGCCTCCGGGTCTCCGCCCGGCAGCGGCGCGGCCCGTGTCTGGTGCCACCGATACTCGCCGTCCGCCGAACGGTGGATGCGATGCTCGACGTAAAACTGCTTGTTCGGCGGCGCCTTCGCCCAGGCGTCCCTGGTCAGGCCGCGATCCTCGGGGTGGACGGCGTCGAGCCAACCGAATCCGACGCTGTCCGCGAATTCCGAGCCGGTGAAGATGCTCCACTGAGGGCTGGCCCAGGTGCGATAGCCGTCCGCCCGGCTGCGAAAGACCAGCTCGGGGACGTTGGTGGCGAGCGTTCTGAAAAGATCCTCGCTCGCGCGCAATTGTTGCTCGGCCCGGTGCTGTGCGGTGCGGTCGCGAGCGATCTTGACGAAGCCGGCGGTTCGGTCGGCGAGCGGCATCAGCAACCCCGACGACCAGAACAGCGAGCAATCCTTGCGTTTTTGCCAGCGCTCGTCCGAGGCCCGGCCATGCGCCAGAGCGTGTCGCCGCTCGTCGGCCGCGGCGTTGAGCCCGTCCGGCTCCGGCGGGAAGATCACGTCGGCCGATCGCCCGACGATCTCCTGTTCTCGGTAACCGAACAGACGCTCTGCGCCCGTGTTCCAGCTCGTCGTCACCCCGTTCGGATCCATGGTGAAGATCGCGAAGTCGGTCGCGCTCTCGAAGATGAGCTGCAACAGCTCCGAATCGGGAGGAACCTGCGGCGCCTTCCGGACCTCGTCGTCTTCTTCGGACACCGGCGTCTCCGGAAGCTGATCCCGCGCCGGGACGTGTTCGGACCCCCTCGCCGATAGCGCCGACCTGGGACATTGACCGCAGCCAAAAATGGCTAAGCCCGCAGTTCGTTCCGAATCCGCATCTCCCGCTGCCGTCTCGGAGAGAGCGGGACGTGAGCCTTCGCGGACGGCTTTCCGGCTGCGCGGCCACTCCTCGGCTGCGCCAGGCCGTGTGGTTTCTGGATGCTCACTAAGGGGCAAACGAAAAAGCGCCGAATGCGAAAACTTGCATCAGCAATTGCGAATGCAGCGCAGCCGGGGCAATTTCTGGGGAAGTAGGCCAACCCGTCATGGCCGGGCTTGTCCGGCACAAGCCCGGCCATGACGCCAAGACATGGCGCCGGGGGATTTGCCCCCGGTACATTTAGTCGGCTTTTCTCCGGCTGCTCAAGGACTTTCCCACAAGCCCGCTCGACGAATCGAGCGGCTTGCCTCTTCGGCCGAGATCAGGGCTTCGTCGTTTGCGATTGAGGATGGCTCGCGCTCTCCGCCTCGGCGTAAGGATCCGGCGCCCATTTGAAGTCGGGAGCCGCCTTCAGCTGCGCGAACGTCATATTGAGCATCGCCTTGTCGGGGTGCCCTTGGTTCGCTTCCGTGGCGACCGGGTCGACCGTTTGCTTTGGAGGGGTCGTGGTCTGTGCGGTCCCGCCGGCCCCACTTGTCCCGCCGGTCCCCCCGCTGGTCGTCGGCGGCGCCGTGCTCGCGACTGTGCGGGGCTCTGTCTGCCATTGCAGCTCGTGGAAAGGCACGCCGACGTTCTTCTGTCCGATGCCGAGGAATCCGCCCACGCCGATGATGGCTTCGCGGGCCGCTCCGTCGTGGCCGATCATGATGTCGCTGATCGTTCCGATTTTCTTGTTGTCGGGCCCGTAAACGGGGACGCCAATCAACTTGCCGGCGCGCCATTCATCCTTGCTCTGGTCGGTCACGATGTTTTGCGAACCCGAACCCGAAGCGGCCGGCTGGCTTTGAGCCGGTTGGGCCGCCTGGGTCGCTGGCGCTTTGTCCGGGCCGGCGGCTTGCGCCAGCGCAGTCGAAGCCATCAGCGCTGCACCGAAAAGACTTGCATATGCAATCTGCTTGTTCATTCTGAACATTTTGAGCCTCCTCTGTGAAGGAGCGTCCGACCTGGACTTCTCCTCTTCATCGGCGCGATCGCACTTCCGTCTCAAGCTTGTCAGGCCTGCGTGGTCTGACCGCGTCGCGATCGGCCCGCGAACCATCTGGGCGACACATTGACCCGCCGACGTCTTCTTCACGCTCGCGGCGACAGGGAACCGGCTTTGACGTCTCGGGTCAGCCCTTCGGCCCGCGAGTTGACAACGCGTAACAACCGGCGCGGTTCCCGACCGGCTTCTCATAGCGGTGGAACCGATGAACAAACCCGGTGCGCCGGATTGGAACATCGGACGGAAAAGGTCTTCTGTCGGACCGCTGGGCCGGCCCGCCGCTTCTCGAGTTGAACAAAACCGACGACGTTCGCGGCCTCAAGCCGATTTTACGTGGCGGGCCGCTTCCCGCATCGCGCTCGCAAGGGCTTGTTCGATTTCCCCG
The DNA here is from genome assembly GCA_035656495.1 of Roseiarcus sp. Taxonomy (GTDB): domain Bacteria; phylum Pseudomonadota; class Alphaproteobacteria; order Rhizobiales; family Beijerinckiaceae; genus Roseiarcus. Next base: position 1,335 of record DASRSL010000273.1, on the reverse strand, counting down.
AACGCGTACGGCTTCTGGCAATTCCTGATCTTGGGGTAACGCTCGCGAAGGCCGTCGTGCCCATAGCCTGAGGTGAAGACGAAAGGGATATTCCGGGCGAGAAGCCTTTCCGCGACCGCGTGAGCCATCACGCCCCGAAGGTTCACGTCCACGATCGCCGCGTCGATGAGGGGCTCCGTCTCGATCGCCTCCAAAGCCTTCTCGACGGAAGGGACCGGCCCCACCACCGCCGAACCGAAGACTTCCAAAGCGGCGACGAGGCTCGCCGCCACAGCGTACTCGTCCTCGACGACGAGGATGTGGCGGTCATGCAGAGGCGATGTCATTCGTGGTCTCCTTCGCGCTCCTGCCCATGCCCGCGGTGGAACGCGGACAGGCCGGAATTGCCCCGGGTCCGTGAGCGACGAGGTATCGAACAACAATGTTCACATCAAATGGAATCACGGCTTGCGCGAGCGCCGGAGCCGGCCCCCGGCGAGCGGTCCGAAAGAAAAACACAAAGTATTCCTTGATTTTCTTCCTGATATGTTCTATCTTTGTTCCAACAGTTGAATCGACGCCAAGGAGCATCGCGTGTCTCCATCCGTCATCGTTCCGTCCGCAGCAGAAACCCACAACCGGTCAATCGAAGCCCGGCGCTTGAAGACGCTCAATCCGCGCCCGGAAATGCGCTGGCGGCAGTCTGTCATCCCGCGAAGGAGGGGATCCAGAGTCGCCGGACGAGAAGTCCCTTTCGTTTGCGCCCCGGCGCTTCTGGATGCCCGCGTGCGCGGGCATGACAAAGGGCGGCGAACTGCGACGGCCGACGGCTTGCAAAAGGCGCCGCAACCGCTTGAAAACGCTCAATCCGCGCCCGGAAATGCCATGGCCGCGGTCTCTCATCTCCCGCGAAGGCGGGGATCCAAGGTCGCCGGACGAGAAGTCCCTGTCGTTTGCGCCCGCGACCCCCGCACACCCGCCTGCGCGGGCGTTAAAGGATGGGCGGCCGTAACTGCCACGAAAATAGCTTCAGCGTGGATGTGGGGTCATGCGGCTTGGCCTTTGGTTCGAGGATAACGCGATAGCCAAGGCGTTCGACGCGGCGCTTGAGGTTTGCGACGCGAAGACGTCGGAAGCCACGCTCGCCAGCTTGATGTTGGCGGTCTCCAGGAGCTTGAGGAGCCGGTTGCGTTCGGCCGCTTGCCTCTCCACCAGCTTGCGGCGATAGCGCAGCAAATCGCGCAGATCCCGCAGCGGCCGGGGCGGCACGAAGCTTTTGGCGATCAGGCCGTGCCGCACCAGATCGGCGATCCATTCGGAATCCTTCACATCGGTCTTGCGCCCCGGCACGTTGCG
>DASRSL010000272.1:0-28015 GCA_035656495.1 Roseiarcus sp. | reverse complement strand
GCCCATTTCAGGCTCCAAACCCCTTTTCGGCGACCAACTCCAGACGCACGGCGGACCCCCAAAAGCGCCAAATCATTACCCCGCCATCAACCGCAAACCCGAGTCCGACAGGCTGCTAGTAGATCGATTCCTTGAAACTTCACACTCGCGCCTTGGCCTCTCGGGCGCGAAACGTTGGAGTTCCACCGGCAGGATCTGATTCGAATTTCGAAATCGATGAACTAGTTGCCAGCGTTATTGAATCTGTGGTGTTTTTTGAATCTCTGTCGCGGCGATACGGCGGAGCGGCCGGCCGGGATGTCCCACTCGTCAAAAGGCCAGAAATGAACGCCCGCCCCGAGCCGCTGCCGGATGAACCGCAGCCATGGAATTCCGGCATGCGTCGACTTCGCCACCGAACCCTGCGCGTCGAAATGAAAAACCGACTTCGCGCTGCCCGCGCGTTCCTCCGTCAGTCGAGGCCATCGAGTGCTGCCCCTGCGCGCTTCGCAATTGCCCCGGATGCCATCGCGCACGAAATCAATGTAGGTGTTGTCTTCGTCCGTCGGCCAATTTCGCTGGAAGTCGTCGAGGAAGGACGGCCAATCGGGCTTGAGCCGATGGACCTCGAAATACCGCCGCGGGAACGAGAAGGCGTGGTCGATGCCGACCAGCGTCGGCGTCGGCTCGCCGAGCCGCTCGACCAGCCACTCCGCGACGCCGCGCCGGGTCCAATACTTTCTGGGCGACGGCGGAGGCAGGACCTCGATCGGCGGTCCGTCGTCCTCGGCCATGTAGACGCGCAAGCCTGGCAAGCTGGAGCGAGGCGTTTGCGCGCCCGAGTAGTCGACGCCGATATAACGGGCGAAGCTGGTGATTTGTCCCTGGTCGGTCGAGTCTGAGTTCATCCACTCATGTGTACCCCGAGCGGGGCAAAGTGTGCGATATCTTCATTCGTCCTCCAGTCGCCCGCCAACGGCCCGATAATCGCTCCGAGCCTCAATGGCGACACGATAGAGGTCGGTACTCGGGTCGACCCCGCCGCCAGCGGAACCGCTATAGCAATGGCAGGGCCTCACGGCGAGGTCGTTGCCAGGGAAATGGCGAAGCCTCCAGTCGGTCGGTTCGCCGAACATCGATGCAGCTGATTGCGCCGGAAGCAACACTTACTCCGCGAGCCCCACGAAGTAACGCCAACCATGCGTGCGCGCCGCGCCGGCCCGTATCACGTGAAGATCGAGTCCGGGCAGCTTCTGCAGCCTCTTTAGCGCCCTGCGCACGCTCACCGCATGCTTCCGCTCGATCGGCTCGCCCGGAAACGCGATTGCCGCCAATTGCTCGACTGTGAAGTGCCGGGTCGGCTCGCTCTGGAAAGCGGCGATCAACCTGCGCTGCACGATGCCCGGTCCACGGCTCATCGTGAACCGCTAAGTTGATTTTGCGTCGAGGCGCTCTTCCAACGCCGCAAGTCTTTTTTCTATCGCGCCCCAACGCGGGCTCAACATAGCAGACAAGGCGATTTGTTCAATCTCATCGAGTTTCTCTTGATATTGGGCCGGAACAGGACTGGCCACGCGGCCGTCCTCTCGAAATGACCGCTCAAGGCGGGCGACGATTTCTGAATTGAGCGAACGACCATTGGCCTTTGCGGCCTCCTCCAATCGCCTCTTGAGCCCAGGCTGCATGCGCAAACCGAACGGCGGGATGCTGGCGATTTTCGTTTCTGAGTCGTCTGCATTCATCATGATGCGAATATGTAGCCGGAATTCGGTTTGACGCCATAGCTTCAATATGAATACATAGTGAAGCTATAGCCGATCAGGAACCACTTCGATGACCAAACCTCAGAGCCCGTTCGGTCTTCGATTGCCCCCTGAACTGCGCGCAAAAATCGCCGCGCGCGCCCAAGCCAATGGACGCAGTTTGAACGGCGAAATTAGCTTCATTCTCAAAGACGCCTTGATGGCGGACCTTGAGAAGCAGAGAACGCCTGATCCCCACGGCGCAAGGGGAAAATTGCGCAACCTCAAAGGAGAACGAAGATGAAGAAGGCCACGTCAAGAACCGCCGACAGCAGGAATTTTGTGCCCGTCTCCACCATGAAGGCCCTGCGGCAACGCCATTTCGGCCTCGTGGAGGACGAGTTGAAAGAGGCCGCGCCGACCAAGGCGGCCAAAGATAAGGCCACTTCAATTACCGGCCGGGATGGTTATATTGTACCGCAAGCCTTGATCTACGCCATCGCGCACATTCAGAGCTTGCCTTCCAAAGAGCAGGAATGGAGCAACATGGCCGACATGTGCGCCATCGCCCGCGCCCACGATGCGTCCACGATGGGGGCTCACGCAGCCGACGTGTACGCCCATACAGGCCCTAGTGGTGGAACTTTGGCCGGGCGAAGCCCTCCACGACGCTTGGGATTTGGATTGGGCAGGGGCATTCAACGATGCCCTGTCCGGTCCTCTGGAAGAGCCGACCAGGCCAAAGAAGACCAACCAGGACACTCTGGCAGGAGCCTGACCATGAACAGCCGCCCCTTGCCCGAAGAGCCGTTGCTCACGCCTAAAGAGGCGGCGACAAAACTCACCATGAGCGTGAAAACGCTCATGGGACACGTACGCGCTCGACGCCCCCGGTACATCAACGTGGCGCGTATCTTAGTGAAGCTACCGTCATCACCACAGGCGTGGTCCGGCAAATTAAGGCGGGCTGGGGGCCATCGCCACCCGTTCACCGTTCTGCGAGATTGCCAGTGACATCCGTTGACTCTTGAACAGCGATATGGAGTAGTAACTGTGCCCGTGTGACCTGAAGGGAACGGACCGGTAGTGCATCCGGCGGGCACCATCGAAAAACCCCGAGCTCGTTTCCAGCGGGCCGGTAGCGCATCCGGCGAGGTTCTTCGAAAGTCTGCTTCTCTGGCGAGATTCCCGACGGCTGCGAGTGCCGGGGCAGGCGTAAACGCAACCAGCGTGTGCGCCTTTGTGTCCGAAGCGCACCCAATTCTCTAGGATGCGCTAGGCCATGCTCATCAAAACGCTAAACCCCGCTTGTCTCTCCTCTCGTCACGCCGCCGCAGAATTGGCGCATGACGTCGCTTTAGAACTGGCAATTTCTGTATCGCAGCTGCCCCGAGGAACTATGATCATCCTGCAGTCGGACTTTTCCGGCCCGCACACGGATATTCTGATTAAGGGGCCGAGCGACGCTGCCTCGCGTCGCTCGCGCGCGTCTGCGGGGTGGACGTCGCTTTCGCCGACGATCCGGTTGGTCGGTGACGCAGCATGAACCCGATGCAGCCAACGTCACCGGTCGCGCAATCAAAGCGAAGACTTGTTCAGCCGCAGGATCGACTCGGCATGTCCAGAGCCGAGGCCGCCGAGTACATCGGCATCTCGCCCACGTTGTTCGACGAAATGGTTAAGGACGGACGAATGCCGCCCGCCAAGATGATCAACAGTCGTCGGGTCTGGCCGAGGATCAAGATTGAGAAAGCATTTGCAGAACTGCCCGAAGAGCGGCAGGATACGGAGTCCGACAATCCTTGGAGGGATTGCGCGTGAGCAAGATCGATCTGAAGTACCTGTCGCAAGAAATTGACCGCCACGGCAACGTACGGGTGTACGTGAGACGCAAGGGCTTGCGGATCAGGATCGAGGCTCCGCCTGGCACTCCCAAATTCATGGACGAGTACAAGCTCGCCCTAGAGCGGCTCAACGCCGGCAAAATGGAGCCGGACAAGCGCCAACACGTCGGGACGGTGGGCTGGCTGTCTGAGCAGTATTACAAGTCGCCTCAGTTTGCGGTGATCGACAACCGTCAGCAGCGCGTGCGCCGGTTGGTGACACGGGCTATGCTGGACGAGCCGACCAAGGAAGGCTCGAAGTACAGGTTCTACGATTGCCCGATCTCGGAGTTCACGTCCGACCATGTCAGGCTGTTGCGCAATCGGAGGAGGGACGCCCCGTCCGTCGCCAACCGACGGGTAGGCGAACTACGCAAGATGTTTGCTTGGGGCGTAGAGGAATACTCGACCTGGGTGAAGCGGAACGTGGCGACTGACGTCGCGTCTTTGCCGTACGAGAAGGAGGGCTTCAGGGCGTGGACGCACGAGGACGTCGCCAAGTTCGAAGCGTACTGGCCAGTCGGGTCCGCCCCGCGCCTCGCGCTTGCGATCATGCTTTATACGGGAGTTAGGCGGTCGGACGTGGTGCTCCTTGGGCCGCCTATGGTCAAGGACGGGTCGATCACGTTCATGCCGCAGAAGACGCGGAAGCAGAAGAAGGTGCTGACCCTGCCGGTCCTGCCGGTGCTTCAAGACGTGATCGACAAGACGCCAACCATCGGGATGAAGACCTTCCTTGTCACGCATCAGGGCAAGCCGTTCACGGCCGCCGGCTTCGGCAACTGGTTCCGCGAGAAGTGCGACAGGGTTGGCCTGAAGGAATGCACCGCACACGGCATCCGCAAGATCGCGGCCGAGACGGCGGCTGAGAACGGGGCGACCGAGAAGGAGATGATGGACATTTTCGGCTGGACCAAGTCCGATCTCGCCGCCTACTACGCCCGCAAGGCGAACCAGAAGAAGATCGCAGGAAACGCCATGCACAAGATGATCCCGATCGGATCGTGAACAGATCGGCGGACGATCGGGGAACAACCCTGTCTCACCGCCACCTAGTAGCTGTGTCGCACCGCTCGCAATATCAATGATTTAGAAGTAAGGTGGTGGGCCGGGCAGGACTCGAACCTGCAACCAGACCGTTATGAGCGGCCGGCTCTGACCATTGAGCTACCGGCCCGAACGGGCGGAGGAGGGACTGCATTAAGCGCAAACGCCTCCCGAGGCAAATCCTGGCCGGCGAGCTCGATTTGGCCGCTTCCGTTCGGGATGTCGGATTTTCGCAAAGATTGTGGGATTCATCCGAAAGACGAGGCCGTGACGCCGCTCTTCCTGGACAGCCCTAACTTTGCCATGCAAATCGTCTTCTTCGGCGTTCGGTGGCAGTCGATCGGGGATCAATGGGGTTTCTGGGCAACTCGATGGCGGCGAGCGTCGACCGGGCGGAACGGCCTGTCGCCCGCGCCGAGCGTCGCCGGATGGTCTTCGCGCCCCCATCCGACCGCGAACGCGCCTTTGCGAAGGCTCGGCGCCACTCCTTATGGGTCCGATTCCTCCGCAAGGCCGTACTCGCCGGCGCCGTCGGGAGCGTGGCCGCCATGGTGCTCATCGGCATCTACAACCCCTTCTCGACCAAGCTCGGCTCGCTCAGCTTCTCGCAGATTTCGATCGACGGAACCAAGATCGCCATGGCGCGGCCGAAGCTCGCGGGGTTCCGGAGCGACGGGCAGCCCTACGAGATGACGGCCGAGAGAGCCTTCCAGGACGTCCGGCAGCCGACCGTCGTGGAGCTCGAGAAGGTTTCGGGCGAAATCGGCGCGACCGACGGAGAGACGACCCGGCTGACCGCCGACACCGGCGTCTATGACAGCGTCGCCGAACGGATGAAGCTGTCGCGCAACGTCCGAATCGCCAGCGCCCGGTTCGAGGTGCGGTTGCGAAGCGCCGATATCGACTTTAAGACGGGCGTATATCAAAGCGACGAGCCCGTCGAAGTCCGCGTCGGCGACGGAACGACCATTACAGGCGACCGCGCCACCTCCCGAAACAACGGCCAGGAATTCATCTTCGAGGGGCGCGTCAGGACAACGATCAAGCCGCCGGCCGACACGGCGGACGCCGATTCGAAGAGGACCAGTCGATGACGATCGGGTCGAAGGGGCCCTTTTGGACGGCGCTGGCGGCCGGGATGCTGATCTTCGTCTGTGGCGACGCCGGCGCGGCCTCGAAGGCCGCAAAGGCCGCCGCTCCGGCGACCCCGGCCGATTCGAGCCCCATCCAGATTCTGCCCGGCACGAGTTCGAAGGAGCCGGTGTCGATCGACGCCGACAAGCTGGTCTATTTCGACAAAGAGAAGAAGGCGATTTATTCGGGCAACGTCGTCGTCGTCCAGGGCGACACGAAGATGACCTGCTCGGTGATGACGATTTATCTCGAGCGGTCGCCGACGCCGGGCGCCGGGGCGCCCGCTCAGCCGAAGAACGCCTCCCCGCCCGAGGCGGATGGTCAGAAGGGCGGCTCCTCGCCAGGCTCGGGCGTCACGCGTCTCGAGGCGAAAGGACCGGTGACCGTGATCTCCAAGACGCAAGTTGCGACCGGCGACAACGCGGTCTACGACAAGCGCGAAAACCGGGTTCAGCTCATCGGCCACGTAACGCTGAGCGACGGTCAGAACGTCACCAAGGGCGACAAGCTGACTTACGACCTGAAGACCAGCATGGCGACGATCGACACCGCCGGATCCAAGTCCGGACGCGTTCACGGGCAATTCCTGCCGAACAGCGGCGCCGACGCGACGAAGCCGAAATAGGCGCCTCCGGTGGCGAACGCGCATAGGCCCATTCATGCGACATGAGCGACCGCCCGTGAGCGAGGACCTGTCCCGCGTAAGAGTGGAGGAGCGAAGCCGGCGGAAATGGTTCGGCTCGAGCCGTTCCCGCACGCTCTCGCCTGCTGCCGATTCGACTGTCGGACGGCAGGGAATCCTTGCGGTGCATCGTCTCGGCAAAGCCTATCGCGGCCGGATGGTCGTGCAGGACGTCAGCATATCCGTGCGGCGCGGCGAAGCGGTCGGCCTGCTCGGACCGAACGGCGCAGGCAAGACCACGGTCTTTTACATGATCACCGGACTGGTCAGGCCGGACAAGGGCGCAATCGAGCTCGACGGCCACGACGTGACGGGTCTGCCGATGTTCCAGCGCGCCCGCCTCGGCGTCGGCTATCTGCCGCAGGAGCCGTCGATTTTCCGGGGGCTCAATGTCGAGGACAACATTCGTGCGGTGCTCGAGGTGAACGAACCGGACCGCGACATACGCGAGGCGACGCTGAAATCGCTGCTCGACGAGTTCGATATCGCGCGCCTGCGCAAGGCGCCCTCGATCTCCCTGTCTGGAGGGGAGCGCCGGCGCTGCGAGATCGCGCGGGCGCTCGCCGGCAAGCCGTCCTTCATGCTGCTCGACGAGCCGTTCGCCGGCATCGATCCCATTGCCGTCGGCGACATTCAGGATCTCGTGCGCCATCTGAAGGGCCGCGGCATCGGCGTGCTGATCACCGACCACAATGTGAGGGAGACGCTCGGCCTGATCGACCGCGCCTACATCATCCACAGTGGTCACGTCCTGACCGAAGGGCCGCCGGAGGCGATCATCGACCATCCGGACGTAAGGCGCTTTTACCTGGGCGAGGATTTCCGAATGTAACCGCGCCGCGCCCTACTCGTCCTCGCCGAAGCGATTGGCGACGAGCTCGGCGAGCGCATCGAGCGCTTCGTGCGCCTGCGCGCCAGAGGCGAAGACCGTGATCGTCGAGCCGGGCCCGGCGCCGAGCGTCAGAATGCCCATGATCGAGTCGCCGCCGACAGTTTCGCCGCAGCGCGACACCTTGATGTCGGCGTCGAACCGATCGACGCACTGGACGAACTTGGCGGTGGCGCGGGCGTGCAGGCCTTTGCGGTTCACGATCTGCATCTCGCGCGACAGGGCTCCTCCCCACGCGGGCGGACTGGAGACCGCGTCGTCGGGGCGAGGCTCGCTCATTTTCCGGACAGCACCCTGCTGGCGACCGTGATGTACTTGCGCCCGGCTTCGCGCGCCTGGACCACCGCATGGTCGAGATCGGAAGTCTCCCGCAGCGTCGCCAATTTGATCAGCATCGGGAGGTTGACGCCGCAAATGACCTCGATGCGCCCGCCGTCCATGACCGAAATCGCCAGATTGGACGGAGTGCCTCCGAACATGTCGGTCAGAATGACGACGCCCATGCCGTCCTGAACGCGGGCGGCGGCGTTGAGAATGTCGGAACGCCGCTGCTCCATGTCGTCTTCCGGGCCGATCGTTATCGTCTCGAGCTGAGACTGCGGTCCCACGACGTGCTCAAGGGCTGCACGAAAACCAGTGGCAAGCTGGCCGTGGGTCACCAGGACCATTCCAATCATCAAAGATCCATCAGTCGGCCGGCTCAGGCTTCCGGCATCTGTCGGACGGGCCGCGCGCCGGTGAGCGGACCATTTTTGTGCACTGCGGCGAAATGTTCAAGCGAAATTCCTTTTCGCGCCCGCTTCGGCCGCCGCCATGGTCCCCAGTCGCTCGTCGACAGCGAACGCCTGATCCGCCGCACTGCCGCCGGAATCGAGCGCGAGCCGCGGCAGGCGCACCCCTTCGATGGTCACGCCGCCCGGCTCGTCCGGCAGACGCGGCCAAGCGCCGCAGCGCGGCCTGAGCTCGACGGATAACCCGATGACGGCGAAAGGTTCGTGGGGGGCTGAGACGAGCCCCACGGTCCGCCGCTCGATAATTCCGGCGAGTTGCTTCGCTCCCGACGCGACGAGCCTTCCCGCGACGGCTCGCGTCCAAACCCGGTCGTCGCCGACGAGCGCGCCGAAAACTCCGATATCGCGCGCTCGGCCGAGCAACGCGAGAGCGAGCGCGCTCTTTCCCGATCCCGACGGTCCAAGAATTAGCACTCCAGTTTCGCCATAGACGACGGCTGTGGCGTGGATTCCGGTTCCTTCAATGGCGCTCATGCCGCGAACGCCGGAAGCTCGACGACAAACCGGGCGCCCGCTCCGTGCCGCGCGGGCTCGCATGGGAGGCCCGCGCCCGTTCCGACCCCGACCACGTCCGCCTCGGCGGCCCGATTCATCGCAAAGATCCGCCCGCCATGGGCCTCGACGATCTGACGCGATATCGACAGCCCGAGCCCGGAGTTCTGTCCGAACCCCTGACTTGGCCGATCCGTATAGAAGCGTTCGAATATCCGCTCGAGCGCGTGCGGGGGGATGCCCGGGCCGTCGTCCTCGACCGTGACGACCACCCTTTCCTCCGGCGCTCCGCCGTCCGTCGAAGTCGCCCCCCTCGCGAGAGCGACGCGCACCACGCCACTCGGTTCGGAAAACGAGCAGGCGTTGTCGATCAGATTCGTTACGACCTGTGCAAGGCGCGAATCATGGCCGAGCACAAAGTAATCCGCGTCGGCGCGGCGGCCCCGCCTCGATGGAATCGACAGGTCGATCCGGGCTCCGTTGCTGCGCGGCGAATCCTGGACCATCGAGACGACGGCGCGCAGAAGCGCCGCGACGTCGATTGGGCCGGCTTCTCCGCGGGCAAGTTCCGCGTCCAGCCGGGACGCGCTGGAGATGTCCGAGATCAGTCGGTCGAGCCGCCGAACGTCATGCTGCATGACAGCGATCAGCCGATCTTGCGCCTGGCCCGCCCTCACCCGCGGAAGCGTTTCGAGGGCGCTGCGCAATGACGTCAACGGATTCTTCAACTCATGCGCGACATCGGCGGCGAAGCTCTCGATGGCGTCGAGGCGGCTATACAACGCCTGAGTCATCTCGCGGAGCGCGCGTGAAAGATGGCCGATTTCGTCCGATCGCGAGGTGAAATCGGGAATCTGCTGTCGTGAACGGATGCCGCGCCGCACCCGCTCGGCTGCGTCGGCGAGACGGCGAACCGGCTCGGCGATGGTGTTGGCGAGCGACAGCGAGAGGACCAGCATGACCGAAGCCAGAACCAGGAAGAAACGCAGGATCGCCCAGCGTTCCGAGGCGATCACCCGATCGATGTCGCCGCCTTGGGTCGACAGCTGGAGAGCGCCGCGGGTCGCCATCATGTACTGGATCGGGACCGCCACGGAAACAATGGTCTCGCCTTCGTTGTTGATTCGGGCGGCAGACTCAGTCTGTCCCTTCAGCGCCGCCGCCACCTCCGGCACCGACTTTCCATCGACGAGCCAAGGGTCCCTGGCCTGCGGCCGCGACGGCGTGGCGAAAAAATTCCGCACGTCGCCGGCCAACCGGTCGAGCAGCCCGCGCCGCTCGGCGGTGTCGGGCAAGTCGGAGCGCTCGACAGCCCCGTGCGCCGAGAGCGAACGGGAATCAAGGAGCAGCCGGCCGTCGCTGTCATAGATGCGCGCGCCGGTATGGGTCGGCGTGACCAGCCGATGCAGCACGGGCCCGACCCGCTCCGGGTTGATCGAAAACTGGATCGCGTCTTCGTCGCTGGGCGGCGCGGCGGTCTGGCCGGGAGCGAGCTGGAGCAGCTTGTCGGGATCGACGGTGATCGAATCGGTGTCGACCGCCGCCGAGGCCGAGATCGCGGCCGAAATAATGTTGGCCTGCGTCGTCAGGCCTTGCACGCGCGCCGCGATGATGTCGGCCCGAAACTGGTTCAGCAGCAGGAAGCCGATCATCAGCACGACGAGGCCGCCGAGATTGAGGACGACGATGCGGCGGGTCAGCGAAGACGAGAAACGGGCGGTGAGAAAACGCCAGGCGAACCGCGCGCGGGCGCGAAGCCACTGGCTTCGGCCGCGTGACGTCAAGGCGACGATGCGCTCGCGGCGAGTATCAGCGCTCATGGCCTTAGGCGGCTTCGCCTATCCCTCCTTGAACCTATAGCCGACGCCATAGAGCGTCTCGATCATCTCGAACTCCGGCTCGACAACCTTGAACTTCTTGCGCAAGCGCTTGATGTGGCTGTCGATCGTGCGATCGTCGACATAGACTTGGTCGTCGTAGGCCGCGTCCATCAGGGCGTTGCGGCTCTTGACGACGCCGGGGCGCGTCGCGAGCGCCTGCAGGATCAGGAACTCAGTGACCGTCAGCGTGACCGGCGTGTTGTCCCAGGTGCAAGTGTGGCGCTCGGGATCCATCTTCAACCGGCCGCGCTCCAGAATCTTCGCCTCGGTTTCCTTCTGGGTCGCGGCGTCCTTGGGGTTCGAGCGGCGCAGGATCGCCTTCACCCGTTCGACGAGCAGCCGCTGAGAAAACGGTTTCCGGATGAAGTCGTCGGCGCCCATCTTCAGGCCGAAAAGCTCGTCGATCTCCTCGTCCTTGGAGGTCAGAAAGATCACCGGAAGGTCGGATTTTTGACGCAGCCGCCGCAGCAGCTCCATCCCGTCCATTCGCGGCATCTTGATGTCCAAAACGGCGAGATCGGGCGGATTCGCCTTGAGGCCTTCGAGGGCGCTCGCGCCGTCGGTGTATGTTTGCACCCGATACCCCTCCGCTTCGAGCGAAAGAGAGACCGAGGTCAGGATGTTTCGGTCGTCATCGACCAGGGCGATCGTGGGCATGAAGATCCGTTTCGTTCGATTCGTTGCACCTGGGCGCCGCGGTGCGACCATTTTAACCGTTCGGGGCCGAAATGTGTTCCTGTTTTGGGAAATCGGCCGAATCCCGGGCCCAAAGATTGGGCCGCCGGTCGAGTTACGCAATTTCGCCCTGAAGCTGGCCGGCTCGGCGTGAACCCCGGAGCGGCGCGCATGAGAGGCGCGCCTGCGACCGGGCCTCGCCGCCCCAACAGCGCATTGTCGCCTTCTTAGCGGGGGGCCCCAACTTTTTCAAGGGGTTGCCGTTCTTTTCGCGCCGTATCGCAGAACGCTGACAAAATCGGTTGTTATTTCGGGCGCTTGATCCACCCCGACGCGTTGCCGGATTTATTTGCGGCAACGGCGGAGACCAGTTCGTCAAGCAGATGATCGACGCGTCGATGAGCGATGAGGCCGCGCGATTCGTGGTCCGCGCCAAGAACGAGGCGCTCGCCGAATGGGAGCGGCACGAATTCTACACCCGGAGCTTCCGCGCTTTCTCCCTTCGGCGGCCTCGACAGCCACAGACAGGCTCTTTACCTTCGCTGAAGTCATGAAAAATGGGCGGGCGAGCCATACGGCGCTCGGCGCAGCGGGCCATCGGGCTGCGCATCAGGCGCTCGAGGGCGGGAGCGTCTTTGCCGATCCGCTGGCGCTTCGCATTCTCGGTCCGGACGCCGAGGACGCGATTGCGCTCGCCAGGGAGCGTCCCGAGCGGCGGGGATTGCGCTTGTTCGTCGCCATGCGCAGCCGCTTCGCCGAGGATTCGGCCCGCCGCGCAATAGAACAGGGCGTGCGCCAGGTCCTCGTTCTCGGCGCCGGCCTCGACACCTTCGCCTATCGCCTCCAACCGCGCGACGGCTTGCGCGTGTTCGAGCTCGACCATCCGGCGACCCAGCGCGACAAACGCCGTCGCCTTGGGGAGGCCGCCGTCGCTGAGCCTGCGCATGTCGCCTACCTCGCGCATGATTTCGAACATGGAGGCATGACGGCTGCGCTCGAGGCCGGCGGTCTCGTTGGGGGTCGGCGCACCTTCGTCATGTGGCTGGGAGTCACGCCCTATCTAACGGAGGGGGCCGTCTACGCCACGCTCTGCGAGCTGGCGCGCATCCCAGGCGGAGCCGAGGTCGTGTTCGACTACGCCAATCCGCCGCACACGATCGAAGAGGAGCGCTTGCGAGCCTTCCATCAGGAAATGGCGGCGCAGGTAGCCGCGCGCGGCGAGCCGTTCCGATGCTATCTCGAAACGGCGGCGCTGCACCAACGCGTCCGCGCTCTCGGCTATGTCGAGATCGAGGATCTGGATCGCGCGGCGCTCGCGGCGCGTTATTTGCCGCAGATCCCGACGAAGCCGCCCGCCGGTCCGGGCGGCCACGTCATACGGATCGCGACGCCTTACAGCAGCGCCATGAATGTCGTTGCGATGGAGTGACGACATGGCATGGGCGAACGCGAATCGACGGCGGGTCCTCCGAAGTCGTCGGTCGCAGCTGCTTTATCGGAAGCGCAGTCATGCCGGCGCAAAAAAAACGGGGGACTGGCGCGTGAATGGCCTCCTATCGTCCGCGGAGGCCAAATATGCCTGTGTTCAGCGTCTTTTTTTCCTCAGTTCGTTAACGGCTTGCCTGACCATCGCTGTCAGTGCCGTCATTGTATAAGGCTTTTGTAGCCAGCCGAGCGGAGCGGCAGGATCGGCTCGCAGCCGGATCTCAGGATCGGAATACGCGCTGGCAAAGACGGAACGAACGCCGTGCGTGCGAAACAATTCGAGGGCCGAATCGACTCCGTCGAAATCGCCGGCGAGTTTGATGTCCATGACGGCCAGGGTCAGCGCTCGCGCCTGGGCCAGCTCCAGCGCCTCTTCGCCAGTGGGGACGACGCCGACAACCTCGAACCCGGCTTCGGTCAGAGCGGCTTCCATTTCGCTTGCGATCAGGAAGTCATCTTCAACAATGAGAACGCGCTTCGCCTCTTCGCTCTGTGTCCGCCCTGCGGCCTCATCGTCAGGGGCATGGAGAAAGGGACTCCAATCGGAGAAGCGGAATTGAGTCCCGCGCGAAGGAACACCATTGATATCGTTTTGCACGGAGAAGTTCCTTCATGCGAATCGAAGGCTGCAGCGACTCGAGGGTTTCCTGCTGACTTCAAAGTCGCCTCGCACCTGCCGAGCCAGCATTTGAACGAGCTTGAGCCCGGATGATTGCTCTCTCACCGCCTCCAAGTCAAAGCCCGGGCCTTGATCTTCGACGTGCATGAGAAAGCCGTCGTTCGCCTTCATCAATCCGACGCGAATGATATTCTCTCCGTCGCCTCTGCACCCATGCTTGACGGCGTTGGTCAGCAGTTCGGTCAGGATCAAAGCGAGCGGCATCGCTACATCGTTATCGAGTTCACCCGAGGCCGGTTCGCGGATGATCTTGATATTCGGCGGAAAGACCTGCTGGGCCGTTTGGCAGACAGAGTCGAGAAATTCGTCGGCGCTGAACCGGGTCGCGTCCTTCGTGCGGTAAAGCACCTGTTGCGCCGCCGCCATCGCTGCAATCCGTCTCGCGGCCTCGTCGAGAATCTGGCGAGCCTCGCGATTTTGCGTCTTTCGGATCGCCGCATAAAGCAACGAGTGCAGCATCTGCATGTTGTTTCGGACGCGGTGATTCAATTCGCGGAGCAGCACGCGTTGCTGCGTCTCCGCGTGCTTGCGCTCGCTGACGTCGACCAGCATGTTGATCGCGCCAATGAGCTTGCCGCTGGCGTCGCGGAGCGGCGTCGGAAACGGAATGAATGGGATGCGCGTCCCGTCGGGGCGTTCGGCCACGGCTTCTTTGCCCCTGATCGGCCGGCCCTCCTTGAGGGCGACGGCCATAGGGCACTCATCATGCGGCAGAGGGGTTCCGTCGGGCCGATACAACTTCCATGTCACGCACCATTCGTCGCTGCCCAGCGTTGGCCGCCGCCCGGCAAGCTCTACAGCCGCTTCATTGTAATAGGTGATCTTGCCTGTCGCGTCGGTCGTGTAGATGGCCGCGGGTATGGCCGCCAGTAGATCATGCAGGCGGCGTTCGCTGTCACGCAACACGGCTTCCGCGTGCTTGCGCTCGCTGACATCGCGCGCAATCTTCGAAGCGCCGATGATGCGCCGGGTGCGATCTCTCACCGGAGAGACGGTCAGGGAAATGTCGATCAGGACGCCGTCCTTGCGCCGGCGGACGGTCTCGTAATGGTCGATACGCTCGCCGCGCCGCAGGCGCTCGAGAATTCCGGGCTCCTCATCGACCCGATCGGGGGGCATCAGGATCGTCACGGGTTTGCCGATGACCTCTTCGGCCCTATAGCCAAAAATGCGCTCGGCGCCGCGGTTCCAAGTCAAAATGACGCCATCGAGATTCTTGCTGATGATGGCGTCATCCGAGGTCTCCACGATCGTGGCGAGGCGCTGCGCCACCTCTTGTGCGCGTATTCTTTCGAGGTCGAAAACGAGTTGACGCGCGATGGCGAGGCCGGCCTCGACCTCGCTCGCGACGAAGGCGCGCGTTGTGTCGCGGTAGGCCATGAACTTGCCGATGAGCCTGCCTTCTTCCGCGAGAGGAATGAAACCGAAGGCGCCGATGCCTTCCGCTCGCACCGCGTCTTTCAGCGCATCGGGCGAATCGGCGCGGTTGATATCGCCGATGCAGATCGGCTCGGCGTCAATGCTGTCAGCCTTCCACGGCGAATGCCCCTCGACGGCCCGGCGATAGCCTTGAGACAATCCCCGCGACGCGACGAAGCGCATGATTCCCGCCCCGTCAAACAGGAGGATCGCCGCGCGCTGACAATGCATCGCTCGAATAATCGCAGCCATGGCCAATTCATAGAGTTCATTTGCCGACGCCGCGTGCTGCAGCCCCGATGTGAATTCGTAGAGCGCCGCCCGCTCCTCGGCCCGCTGCGCGGCGGACTCGGCCGCAGCATGCGCCGTCGTGGTCTCGTGGAAGCAGTTGACCGCTCCGATCACCCGACCGTTGTCGTCTTTCACGGGCTCGATGTGCACCACGGTCCGGATGCAGGAACCATCGGGGCGCTCTATTTGCCGCTCTACGCCTCGTATTGGAGTCCCGGTATGAAGGACCTTCGCCATCGGCGCCTCATGGGGCGAAATCTGCTCCCCCTCCATGTAGAACCTGTACGATCCGCAGAACTTCTCCGAGTCGCTTCCGGTTTGGGGCGTTCGTCCCCATATTTCAGCTGCGCGGCGGTTGAACCAAAGCAGGCGCCCCTGCCCGTCGCAGGCGTAGATCGCTACGGGCAGCATTTCTACAAGGTCAGGCCGCACGTCTAGGACCCCAGCGTCGCGAGCAAAGGCAGAGAGACCGTCAAGGGCGCCGGAAGCGGCTTTATCGATCCTCATTCAAACCTCGCCACTTCGAAGCTCGGCCCCGGACCCACTATACCCGGCTACTGAACGCGATGCCTCTGCGAGCGTTCCCGGTCGGCGAGTGACGAGCGAACAAGGCGCAAACGCGCTCGGCGTGCGAAAGGCCGCGGAAATTATGGGCTTCGGAAACTTCGACTTTGAGGCCCGCCCCCGGCGCTTCGACTCCCACATCCCGTTCCACGCCGGGCTCGGCCTTCGCGACCAACGTCGGGTTTCGAAGGACCGGCGCAGGTCCTGGAGCCGGTTCTCACCTAAAGATCCCGAACTGATCTTCTCGGCGTGAATCGAGTTAATGAACCTCGGCCGGTTCGGCCTATCGATAAGGTTGGCGCTCATCTGTGTCGTTGCCCGCCGAGCCGTGCGCGGCGCCTCGCGAGCGCCGCGCTGCGGTTACGCCGCGAGCAGCGCATCCTGGTTGACCTCGCCCTTGGCGAGTTTTGTCAGGAGCGCGTCGGCCTGACGTTCCTCCTCGAGGCTGTCATGCAGCATGCGCTGGTCGTCGCGCAGCTCGAGCTGGCCGGCGAGGGCCGCGGCCGTGCCGTATGCCGCGATTTCATAGTGCTCGAGCTTCTGGGCCGAAGCGACGAGCGCGGAGTCGCGCAGGTCATTCCCTTTTACGAGTTTGAGCATCTTTTCCGTTTCGGCGGTCAGCGCCTCCACGGCCTGGTCGGTGTGCACATACGCGCTCGCGCCCTGCTTGCGCAGGATCGACTCGAGGCGCTCGATCTGCGTTCGCGTCTCGTCCCCATGGCGCGTCAAGGCATCCTTGAGCGAAGGATGCGAAGCGACCCCCGATATCCGGAGAAGGGCCTCTCCGATCTGCTTTTCCATGCTCGCGAGCTCCTGCAGCTCGGCGATGTACATGTCCTTGAATGTCGTGATCTGCATGGCGGCGGCTCCTTGCGTTGCCGAACGCCCAGCGCAAAGCTATCCGGTTCAACGCGATCGCCGAAGGCGGGTTCCCTCCGCGTCCGCCCTTGGGGTCGGGCGGGGTCATCCTGTCGTTGCACTCACCGGGAACGCCTGCAAACACAGGCGCTCATCGCGACCGGCGGGCGCCAGCGCGGCCGACGCGGTCGGCGACCGCGCCAACGTGATGCGCTATTGCGCCTTCTCGTGCTCGGCCATCCCGATCGGCTTGAAGTCGTAGGTCGGATAGAACTCGGTCCGATAGGCGCCCCAGGCGGTGTCCTCGAGCACGCGGTTGACCTCTCTGAGCCGCGACGCCGGCAGGCGCAGCGTGATCACCTGGCCGATGCCCATCGCCACATACCAGCTCACCACCTCGACGCCAGCCGGAGGAAACGCCTTGTAAAATCCCTGTCTGGCCAGTTGAGCATCGAGCTCGCCGAGCGGGCGGGACTGGTCGTGCCGCAAAAAAACCGTCAGGAGGATGGCGTTGTCGGCCGTCGCCTCCGCGTGGCCGACCGGCGGCGCGCTCGTCTGCGCGGATGCGGCGCCGAGGATGAGGGTCATGATCATCGCGGCGACGCCGGATTTGGCCGCCGCGCGCGTCAGCGCTGCAGGAACCATCTTCATCTCCTTTCGCAATGGATTTCCCCTTCGCAAAATCGAGCCGCTCAGTCCTTCATCATGGATCGCTTCACTCACGCTCGCGATGACGGCGGCGTCGGCGCCTATGCAGCCGGCGGCTCACACGACGGTGCGCTGCGACGGCGTCTTTGCATAAAGCTCCTCGACCAGCTCGGCGCGACGGGCGAGCACGGCGCGCTGGTTGATGGAGCCCTTGTCGGTGAGCTCGCCGGTGTCGAGCGAGGGCGGATCGTCCATCAGGATGATGCGGGCGAAGCGGCCGGAGCTGCCTCCGGCGCTCCTGTTGAATCCGGCGAGCAGGGCGGAGAACTTTACCCGCACTTTCGGATGGGCGAGCGCCTCCGCGTCGCTTGCGTCGCTGTCCAGTCCGGCGAGCTCGCGGCACGTTGCGAGGTTTGGCACGACGAGGGCCGCCGCGTCGTCGCGGTCGTGGCCGGCGACGACCACGTCGGTCACATAGGGCGCGCAATGGGCGACGAATCTGAGCCTGAGCGGCCCGACGCTGACCCAGGTGCCGGTCGCGAGCTTGAAGTCCTCAGCTACGCGGCCGTCGAACACGAAGCCGCGTTCGGGGTCGCTCCCGTCGAAGAAGCGCAAAGCGTCGCCGATCCTGTAATAGCCTTCCTCATCGAAGGCGGCCCTGGTCAACTCGGGCTCACGCCAGTAGCCGGGCGTGATGCTGGGGCTCTTGAGCCGCGCCTCGAGCTTGTCGCCGTTCGGCACGAGCTTCACCTCGACGCCCGGATTCGGGACGCCAACGACGCCGGGCTCGCGCGCTTTCTCCGTCACCGTGACCGCTGAGGGGCCGGTCTCGGTCGAGCCGAAGGAGGTCAGCATCGGTACGGCTTCGCCGATGGTCTCGCGCCCGAGGCGCTCGTATTCCTCGCGCACATGGGGCGGCAACGCCGCGCCGGCGTAGACGAAGGACTGCAGTCTTGCGAACACGCTTTTGCGCAAGCGCTCGTCAGCCGCGAGATAGGGCAAGAGCATTTCGAACCCCCTCGGCACGTTGTAGTAGACCGTCGGCGACACTTCGCGGAGGTTGCGCACTGTCGCCTCGATCGCGTCCGGCAGGGGCCTGCCGTCGTCGATATAGTAGGAGCCGCCGTTCGAGAGCGCGAGGTTGAAATTGTTGTTGCCGCCGAACGTGTGGCTCCACGGCAGCCAGTCGAGCAGCGTCGGCGGCTCAGCGCCGTAGCTCGGATTGACGGCGCGAACCATGGCCGTGTTCAAGGTCATCATCCTGTGGGTGTTGATGACGCCCTTGGGCGCGCCGGTCGAGCCGGAGGTGAAGAGCAGCTTGGCGATCGTGCCCGGCGAAACCTTCGCCTGCGCCGCGGCGACCGCGGGGCCGGCGGACTTCGCCAGGAATTCGGCGAGCGTCGTCGACGGCCGCGAGGACGGCGGGTTGACGCCGGCGACGATCTCGACGTCCTTCGGCAGGGCGGCCTCGATCGCCGCGGCGAACGGCGCGCCGTCGCTCACGAAAACGAGGCCTGGCGTGAGGACCGCGATGATCGCCTTGAGCTTGGCGAAATCCTTGGCGACCAGCGAGTAGGGGGGCGAGACCGGCGCATAGGGCACGCCGGCGATCATGGCGCCGAGGCCGACGAGCGCGTGGTCGACGCTGCTGCCGGAGAGGATGGCGATCGGCCGCTCGGCGGGGAGCCTGCGGTCGATCAGCGCTTGCGCGACGCGGCGGGCCGCATCACGCGCCTCGGCGTACGCGACCTTGCGCCACCCGTCGCCTTCTCGCTCGGCGAGAAAGACTCTCGTCGGCGCGACCTTCGCCCAGTGGTCGAGCCAGTCGATCATCGTGTCTGGGTGAGGCGGGAGCAAATTGGACGAACGGACGATCATCGCCCCGTCGGCGCGGCGCTCCACGGTCACGTCAGGCGGACCGAAGGTCAGCTTGATTCGCGTCATAGTCTCCTCCCCCAGATGGTCCACAGCTTTCGAACGCAACGCTCCCGTCGGCATAACTGCTACGAAAATCGCATAGGGACCTGCGATGTTATGCGCATTGCGCATGCGCGAGGGGAAGACGGACCATTTTCACCCATAATGGCGCCCCCGCCGGGCGCTGGTTGACTCCCAAGCAGGGCCCTGAGATTGCAGCGTCTTAAGCCGGCGCATCTTGCCAGCTACAAGTCCGCGCTGATCCCGTCGCTGACCGGCAGACCGAGAATTTGGCCGGCCTTGATCATTGGCTTATCCAGACTGTAAATCATCTCCGCTCGATGGTTCCCGGCGACCGCGAGGTGCAGCGCGTCCCCGGCGCGCAAGCCGGTCTCGTAATTGTGCAGGTAGCGCCTGGCCAGATCGTAGTCATCGCGGCCCGGCGACAGCACGACGAACGACCGTCGGACAATATCTTTGAAAAGCGCATCCGCCTCGCGGGCCTCGGCGCTTTTAATGACGCCCATGCGGACATCGCGCGCCAGCAGCGACGCGACCTCCACCTCGGTCCAGCGGCTGATCGCCAGTTCTCCGGTTGGCAGTCCAGCGACGAAACGCGCAACGCGGGGACTGGTCTCTTCCTGGCGGATGAGCGGCGTCAGAAAACTGGTGTCGAAATAGCGCATCAATAGCGCTCGTCCTCGCGCATTTCGCGTGTCAACGTTGCGCTGTCCTTGCGCCAGTGCGGCATGCGGGCGCGGAATGCGGCGAGATCGTCCAGCATTTCCGCCAGCGGACGCTTTGGGCTCGAGACGGCATTCAGTCGAGCCACCGCCCGGCCGTGGCGGGTGATGACCACCTCCTCGCCGTTTTCGACCTTGTCCAGGAGTTCGCTCAGATGAGCTTTCGCGTGAGCCAAATTGACCGTGAGCATGCCGTTAACTTTTCTGACCAGTATTCTAGTCATATCCTAGTCGCCGACTTCGCCGACGGCAAGACACAGCGCGGCGAGCCCGGCACAGCAGCACATCTTCGATCTCGCCCGATGGTCGCTGGCGCGCTCGCGCAGGGTCAACCTTGCGGCAGGACCTTGGCCGCTCGCTTCTCCAGGAAATCCTTGAGCCGCCGCTGCGCCTCGGGACTCATCTCGGCGATCGAGGCCACCAGCGACTCGGTCAGAAGGCCGCTCGCCGGATCGCTCTCGACGATGCGCGGCAGCGCGTGCAATACGGCGAAATTGGTGGTCGGCGTGTTGGACGCGGCCCTGGCGGCGAGCTCCATCGCCTTGTTGAGCCCCTTGCCATCCTCGACGAGATATTGGGTGACGCCCGCCGCGTGACCTTCCTCGGCATTGAGGGTCCGGCCGGTCAGCATCATGTCCATGACGCGCGCGACGCCGATGAGGCGGACGATGCGCACCGAGCCGCCGCCGCCGAGAAATATGCCGCGCTGGCCCTCGGGCAGGCCGTAATAGGTCGAGCGCTCGGCGATG
Organism: Roseiarcus sp.; assembly: GCA_035656495.1. GTDB lineage: Bacteria > Pseudomonadota > Alphaproteobacteria > Rhizobiales > Beijerinckiaceae > Roseiarcus. Next base: position 7,468 of record DASRSL010000272.1, on the reverse strand, counting down.
CGGATATGGGTCGCGGCGGCCAATTCAAGGCCGCCGCCGACGACCGCGCCACGCATCGCCGTGATCACCGGCGTGCGGCCGAACTGGATCGCCTCGAACGCCCGGTGCCACATGCGCGAATGCAGCACGCCTTCGAGCGGGTCGCGCTCGCCGGCGACCTCGGAAAGATCGAGCCCGGCCGAGAAATGATCGCCTTCGCCGGTCAGCACGACCGCGCGGACGTCTTTCGGCAGGCGGGTGAAGAAGGTCTCGAGCCCCAGGACCGTCACGTCGTCGAGCGCGTTGCGCTTCTCGGCACGGGCGAGGCTGAGATGGACGACGGCGCCGCGGCGCGCGGCCCGGAGGGATCTTGGCAGCTCGACGCCGATCGGCTCTTCGTCGCCCTGAAAAGCCATCGGTGCTCCGTCAAGCTTCAACGCCGCGATTGCCGCAGCAGTGGCGCGAAATGTTGTTGATCATAACGGTCACGCCCCGTCCAGCCAGGTCAGCAGCGCCTCGAGCCACGGGGCCTCGACATGCAGGCGGAAGCCCGCCTCGGTCCGCGCGAGCAGGCAGCGCAGGCCGGCGAACAGGACGGCGGCCGAGGGCGAGCCGACCGCGAGATCGGCCGAGGTTCCCTGGCTTAGCGCGAGCGCCGCGTCGGGGCCCTCGACGTCGATCGCGGCGAAGCCGTCGTCGACAGTCGTCGCGCACCAGCCGTCGCGCCAGCCGTCGGCCGCCCCGAGCGGCGTGGGGGTGACGATGAGCGCCCGATCGCGCGCGATGCGCAACGCATGCGCAGCTGTCGGGGCCGGCGCGTAGAGGCCGAGGAGTGGCGCGCCGGGCCCGAGCGACGCGATCGCCGCCTCGAGGTCGCCCGAGACGAGCGTCTGGCCGAGCCCGGTCAGCGCCCGCGCCGTGAGGCGAGGCTTGTCGATCAAGGTTCCCCCGGCTCGCCGCGCGGGCGCCCATGTCCTCTCACGCATGGAGCCGCGTTCCTTCTGGATCGAGCGCGACGGCGGGCGCAATGGACGCTCGCCTCTCCTCGCCGAGATGGTAGACGCCGACCGTCTCGCCCGCGCGCGCAAAACCCGCCTCCACGAGGCCGAGCGCGACCGGCAGGCCGAGCGTCGGGCTCATGGCGCTCGAGGTGACGTAGCCTAGCGAACGGCGCGCCTTCCCGGCGCCTTCCACCACATGCGCACCGGTCGGCAAGGGCGCCTCGCCGCGCGGGACGCTCAAGCCGACGAGCTGCTTGCGCATCTTGTCCTCCGCCGCCGGCGTGAACAGCGACCGCTTGCCGATGTATTCGTCCCTGCGCTGCTCGCGCGGACCCGTGACCCCGAGATCATGCGGCATGGTCGTTCCATCGGTGTCCTTGCCGACGACGACATAGCCCTTCTCGGCCCGCAGGATCATGAGGCCCTCGAGGCCCAGAAGGCCGCCGCCGAACTCGGGCAGCTTTTCGACAATGCGCGCCCGCAAGGTTCGCGCGCGTCTCGCGGGCACGGAGAGCTCGTAAGACCGGTCGCCGGTGAAGCTCACCCGCGCGACCCTGAGCGGACCGCCCTCGAACGCGCCGGTCGCGAAGGCCATGTGCGGCAGGCTTGCGTCGTCAAGCGCGACGCCAAGGTCGAGGGCGGCGAGAAGATCGCGGGCGCGCGGGCCGGTGACGGTCAGCGTCGCCCAATGGGCGGTCGTGTCGTGAACGACGAGGCGGCGCGGATCGAAGCGGTCCTGCCGCCACAGCTCGAGGCGCAGCACGACCGCTTCGGTGTGTCCCGACGAGCAGGAGACGAGGAAGCGGTCATCGGCGAGGCGCAGGGTGACGCCGTCGTCGAACACGACCCCTGTCTCCGACAGAAGGAAGCCGTAGCGGATTTTTCCGGGCTGCAGGCTGGAGAGCCGGTTGTAGCTGTTGAAGTCCGCGAGCCTCGCGGCGTCCGGGCCGATGATCTCGATCTTGCCGAGCGAGGAGCCGTCGAACAGCGCGACGGACTCGCGCGCGCGGGCGGCTTCGCGCTGGATCGTCCGCTCCGGATCGTCGGTCCCGTACCAAGCGGGTCTCAGCCAGCCGCCGTATTCCCGCAGTTGCGCGCCGTCCGCGCGATGCTCGGGCTCGAGCGGCAAGCGTTTCAGAGGATTGATCAGCGCGCCGCGCCTTCGCCCGCCGACGACGGTCATCGGCACGGCGACGAAGGGCGGGCGATAGGTGGTGGTTCCTGTTTCGTCGATCGTGCGGCCGGTCAGCGCCGCCATCGCGGCGAGGCCGTTGACGTTGGCGGTCTTGCCTTGGTCAGTCGCCATGCCGAGGGTGGTGTAGCGCTTCAAGTGCTCGACCGAGACATAGCCTTCGCGTCCGGCGAGCGCGACGTCCCCCAGCGTGACGTCACTCTGGAAGTCGATCCAGCGCCGGCCTGCCGCGTCGGGCCTCGGCCAATGGGCGGCGATGCGATAGCCGCCGGCCGGCGCGTTCGGCGCGACGCCTCGGCCGCCGCCGGCCGCATGGCCCTGGCGCAGGGCCTCGTCGAGCGTGAAGGCGCCGTTGGCCGCGCCCGCGACCGTGACACCGTCGATTTCAGCGCCCGGCACGAGCGCGGCGAGCGCCTCGTCGTAGCGCAGCTTTCCGCGAGCCTGGGCATAGAGGTGGACGGTCGGCGTCCAGCCGCCGGAGAGGAGCAGCGCGTCGGCCGGGCGCGTCTGGCCGGCGATCCGGACGCCCTCGACGCCAGATGAGCCGACGACGCCCTCGATCTCGGAATCGCGCCAGACATCGAGCTTCGTCGGAAGAGAGTCCGCCCGCGCGTCGAAAATCGCGACCTCCGCCCCCGCTTCGGCAAGCGCTTCGGCGACCGGGTAGGCCGCGTCGTTGTTGGTTGCGACAATGATGCGCCGGCCGACCATGACCCCGAAACGGCGGAGATAGACGAGCGCCGCGTCGGCCGACATCACGCCCGGGCGATCGTTGTCGGGAACGACGAGCGGCCGCTCGATCGCGCCGGCGGCGACGACAATGCGCTTCGGCCGGACGCGCCAGAGCGCATCAGGCCGGCCGACGCGGCGTTCCCAGGCGCAGACGAGATTGTGGTCGTAGACGCCGTAGGCGGTCGTCGACGTCATGACGCGTCCGCCGGCCAATTCGATTGCCGCGCGGACGCTCGCCGCCCACCCGCGCCATTCGCCGCCTTCGATCGTTCCGCCGCGATGGACGAGTTGGCCGCCGACGTCTGCGTGATCCTCGATGAGGAGCACGACCTCCCCGCCCCCTGCGGCCGCCGCGGCGGCGGCGAGGCCCGCCGGGCCGCCGCCGACGACGAGCACGTCGCAGCGCGCGTTGAAATGCGGATTGTCGGCCGGCGGCCGGTGATCCGGATCGATGATTCCGAGGCCGGCCATGGCGCGGATCGCCGGCTCGAAAGTCTCCCACCGCGGCCAGAGGAACGTCTTGTAGTAGAAGCCCGAAGGCATGAAGGCGGAGAGTTTGTCGACCAGCGCGGCGCGATCCTGGGCGGCGGTCGGCCAGGCGTTGACCGGCCGCACGGCGAGATCGTTCTCCAACGCTTCCGTGGTGGCGCGTAGGTTCGGCGTCGTGCGCCCCGAGCGCGTCACATTGACGATTGCGTTCGGCTCCTCGATCCAGGCGCCCCAGATTCCGCGCGGCCGGCGAAATTTGAAGCTGCGCCCGACAACGCGGACCCCGTTGGCAAGCATCGCCGAGGCGATGCTGTCGCCGCTGAAGCCCGAATAGGGCATGCCGTCGAAGGTGAAGGCGAATATTTGGCCGCGATCGACGGCCCCGCCTTCGGGGAGACGGAAGGCGGTCACGGCGCGACCCTCAGGGGCTCGCTGCCGACGACGGCGTGAGTCGCCGTGTCGCGGGTCATGGCGAAGGATTCCATGCAGGTCAGATGCAGCCAGATTTCGCGGTTCGCGCCCTTCGGATTGGCGTTGAAATAAAGGTATTCCGCCCAGGTCTCGTCGCTGACAGCGTCCGCCGGCTCCGGCCGCGCCTTGGGCTCGCCGAGGTAGTGGAACTCCGTCTCGTCACGAGGACCGCAGAAGGGGCAGGGGAAGACTTGCATGAGGCCCAAAGCCGGGGAATCGGAATTGACAGGCCGTCGTTAATCCAGAGCGGGCTTCGTGTCAGCCGCATATGCGGCTCACGACTTCATCCCGGAAGGTATGCACAGCTTCGCGGCGCCCCGCCAATTCCCGCGCAAACGGGCTGGCAGATGAGCCGGATCGGACCCATTGCCGGCGTTCCGCTCGGTTCCGCCACGAAGGGGATCCGACGCAACCCAGACATCAACACGCGAGGTGACGCTTACTGGATCGCCTCAGGCGCCCAGACCTGCATCGAACCCGGCTCGCGGTTGGCCCACAGATGATAGGGGATCGCGGTCAGGGTGACGTCCTGGGCCTTGGGCGGCGTTGTCGAATAGAGTCCGCCCGCGTTATCGCCGGGAACGAGGCGCTTCGCCTGCGCCGTCACTGACATCACCCCGCCAAACAGGTCGTCCCGCCAGTTTGCCTCGACCCGCGCGTCGCGCGGCAGCGCCATAGTCTGCACGGGGCCGCCGGGATTGTCGGCTTCCTCGACGCAATAGATGAGCGGACCGCGCCTGAGCGCGACGCGCCCGACGTCCATGCGCACATTCGGATGGGCGTAGAGGCGTTCGGCGGGCATCGGCAAGCGGAAGCTCACGACGTCGCCCGGGCTCCAAAGCCGGTTGATCGTCGCGTAACCGCGCTCCGTCGCAACCGGGACGGCCTCGCCGTTGACGGCCGCCGTCGCTCCCTTGGCCCAGCCGGGCACGCGCAGCTTAATGTCGAAACGCGCAGGCGTGTCCGGGTCGACCTCGATCTTGACATCGCCCGACCAGGGATAGGCCCCGGTCTCCCGCAGCTCGACGTTCACGCCGCCGATCGGGAGCCTCGTCTCGAAACCACCGTAGAGGTGGAACGCGACCCCGTCGTCGGCTCTCGAGATCGCATAGCCGGCGATCGAGGCGACGAGGCGGGAGACATTCATCGTGCAGCATGGACAGACGTGCCACGTCCAGCGTCGGTGCTGGCCGCGGCTCTCGAGCGGGTTGCTGTAGAAATAATGAGTTCCGTCGTGCGACAACCCCGTCAGCGCGCCGTTGAAGAGCGCAAGCTCCATCACGTCGGCATAGGGGCCGTCGAGATCGAGATGCAACATCCTGTGAGCCCAGAAAGCAAGGGCGACGGAGGCGCAAGTCTCCGCATAGGCCGTTTCATTCGGCAGGTCGTAAGGTTTTGTGAACCCCTCATTCGACTCCTCTGGGCCAAGGCCGCCGGTCACATACATCTGCGCTGTCGTCACATCCCGCCACAGCGCTTCGCATGCGCTCTTCAGACTCGCGTCGTCGAGTTCGAAGGCGAGGTCGGCCATCGCCGAGGCCATGTACATCCCGCGCACCGCATGGCCGACCATGCGCGTCTGCTGGCGCACGGGAATGTGCGACTGATTGTACTCGTAGGTCTTCGCCCAATAGACCGCAGGGTCGTCGCCGCGCGCCAGAGCTTCCTGAGTGAAATAGTGCGGCTCTCGGCCCCGCTCGTCCATGAAATAGGCGGCGAGGTCGAGCCGCCGCCGGTCGCCGGCGAGACGATAGAGTTTGACCAGCGCGAGCTCGATTTCCTGGTGACCCGGGTAGCCGCGCTTTTGTCCGGGTAGCATCCCAAAAGTCGCGGCGATGTGGTCGATATAGCGCTCCATGAGGTCGAGGAATCGCCGCCTCCCGGTCGCCCGAAAGTACGCGATAGCCCCTTCGAGCAGATGCCCGGCGTTGTAGAGTTCGTGATTGTCGCGCAGATTTGTCCAGCGCTTGTCGGGCTCGCGTTCGTTGTACCAGCAGTTCAGGTAGCCGTCCGGCGATTGCGCTTTGGCGAGGTCGTCGACGATCGCGTCGATCTTCGCTTCGATTCCAGTGTCGCGCCGATGCGCCAGCGCGTAGCTCGCCGCTTCGATCCACTTGCCGACGTCCGAGTCCCAGAAGACCTGCATGGTGAAGCCATGCGCATTGCGCGGAATGGTCAGCGGCGGGATAGGTTTTGGGAGCTTCAGCGATTCGAGGATGCCGACCTCCTCGAGCTTGTCGTGCTGGCTCGGAATCGTGCGCTTGAGCACGGTCTCGAGTCGCTCGCGCCAGAACGCGCCGGAGACGCGCACGTCGGCGAAAGGCACAGGGGCATACGCGCTCTTCATCATGTCTCTTTCTCCGAGCGATTTGCGCCGCATGAGCCGTGGACGACGAGCAAACAAGGCAGCCGCCGGACGCCCGTCAGCCACGCGCCTGCCATCATGTCGATGAGGGCCGCGCCCGCCTCGCCGATGCGCTTTTCGCGGTCGCTCATGTGGCCACGGTCACCCCTTGACGGCGCCAGACATGAAGCCGCGAACGAAATGGCGCTGGAGAAACAGAAACAGGATCAGGCAGGGCAGCGCCATCACGACGACTCCGGCTTCCGTCGCGCCATAGTCGATCGCACCCATCGTCTGTTGGCGGAGGCTGGCGATGGCGAGCGGAAGGGTCTCTTGCGTCGGGTCGTTGAGCAGGATGAGCGGGGCGAAGAAATCGTTCCACGCCGCAAGGAAGGCGAACAGGCTGACTGTGATGAGACCGGGCCGCACGGAAGGCAGCAGAATGCGCCAGAGCACGCTGAAGGCGCCGCAGCCGTCCATGAGTGCGGATTCATCGAGTTCGCGCGGCACGGCTTCGAAGGAGATCCGCATCATGTAGGTAGCAAAGGGAAGCTGGAATACGGTCAGCACGAGGCTGAGGCCAACCAGCGAGTTTTGCAGACCGACGCCGTGCAGCATCACGTAGAGCGGGATGAGGACGGTGGCGTAAGGCACCATGAGAATTGCGAGCGTCAGCAGGAAGAGCAGGTCACGGCCAGGAAAATCAAAACGGGCGAATGCGTAGCCGCCGAGACCGGACACCACAAGCGTGATCGCGACAACCAAGAAGGCGACGAACACGCTGTTGAACAGAAAGCGCGGCAGGCCCGCCCCAAAATTGAAAAGCGTCGTGTAGTTGCCGAGGCCCATTCCGACCGTCTGACCCGTTGCGGCTTGCGGGCTGACCGAGGCGACGGTTGCCCACAGGATGGGGAACAGGAAGATGATCGCCAGGCCGCCGGTCAGGACATAGTATGGAGTCCGGCCAAGGATGTTGAGGCTGGTCACGCTCATCGCGTCAGCTCCTCTCCGGATCGCGGAGCAGCCGGAACTGGACGGCGTTCAGAACAAGCAGGGCGAGCAGCACAATGACGGAGATGGCCGCAGCGGTGCCGAGGTTCTGCCGCTGGAATGCTTCTCGATAGATCAATTGGACCACGGTCACCGTGGCGTTGTCGGGACCACCCTTGGTCAGGATATAGAACTGATCGAAGGCCAGTAGCGAGCCCGTCACGCACAGGATGAGCGCCAGCGCCAGCGACGGGCGCAATAGCGGCAAGG
>DASRSL010000271.1:0-26034 GCA_035656495.1 Roseiarcus sp. | reverse complement strand
GGGCAGCTTCCGCAACACATTCTTCACTTGCTCGACGGTGATCAGCCGGGTGCATTCGAACTGTCGCGGCGTGTCCTTGTGGGGCGGGCGCCAGACGAAATCCTTGTGCTGCCCGAGGCGAAGCAGCTTTGGCGCGTCCGCTTGAGCGATCTGCTGGAACGATCCGGCGCTCCGCTTCGACCACCACTCGGGCCCCGCCGTTGAATTCGAACCTGAGGCCCCGCGGCCCTTCCAGGGCCGGCGGCTAGGCGGCAGCCGGGTAGGAAGCCTTGTTGCCGCCCGGCGACGACAGCTCGCGAACGCGGACTTGTCGGTCGGCGCAGATGGGGTTGAAGGCATTTGATCGGTTGGGATGCCGTCGCGCGAGACCGTCTCTGCAGCCGGCGCGGTTCTCCGGCGACGCTCACGATTTCCTCCTCTTCCGACGGCGTCTTATTGCGGCAAGTTAACGCATGGTCGGCGGATAAAGTCAAGCACGGCCACGGCCAGAATAAGGCAAGTGGATTTAAGAAGAGCAACCTGTCGAACTATCCTGTTTGAGCCGCGTCAGTGGATCGACTTCAATACCTGAAACCGCGCGTCCGACTTTCTAACAGGTCTCAACGGCTTCGATTGGTCGGCGCAAGAGCGGGCCCGCCGCGTGCGGCGCGACTGCAGCTGTGGGAAAAGCGCCCATCGAGACTTGCATTAAGCCGCGGGGACGGGATTGTGGCGTGTTTTGCGCTTCGAGGCTGCCCTTGGACTTCTCCGTCGCCACCTGGAACATCAATTCGGTCCGGCTCAGGATCGACATCGTCCTGCGCTATCTCGCCGAGCACAGGCCGGATGTCCTTTGTCTGCAGGAGACCAAGTGCCCCGACGGCAACTTCCCGTTCGGCGCTTTCCGCGACGCGGGCTACGCGCATATCGCGATCAGCGGCCAGAAGGGCTATCATGGCGTGGCGATCGTCTCGCGGATCCCGTTCGCGCATTCGTCGGTGCGCAATTTCTGCTCCAAGGGCGACGCCCGCCACCTGCGCGTCGTGCTCGACGGCGCGGCGAGGGACCTCGAGCTGCACAATTTCTATGTTCCCGCCGGCGGCGACGAGCCGGATCCGGAGGTCAACCCGAAATTCGCCCACAAGCTCGCCTTCGTCGACGAGATGGCCGAGTGGGCGGCGGCCGACAAGGCGGCGGCCGGGCGGGCGATCCTGGTCGGCGACCTCAACATCGCTCCGCTCGAGCATGACGTCTGGAGCCACAAGGCGCTCCTCAAGGTGGTCAGCCACACGCCCGTCGAGGTCGAGAAGCTCAAGCGCGCGCAGGCTGCCGGGCCCTGGTTCGACGCGTTGCGCAAGTTCGTCCCCGACGACCAGAAGCTCTACACCTGGTGGAGCTACCGCTCGCCCGACTGGTCCAACGCGAACAAAGGGCGGCGGCTCGACCATGTCTGGGTGAGCCCGGCGCTCGCGCCGGCGCTGCAGTCGATGGCGGTGCTGCGCGAAGCCCGCGGCTGGCAGCGCCCGTCCGACCACGTCCCGGTCAAGACGAAATTTTGCCTCTAGTACACCGCTTCCGAGGATCGACTCGCGTCATGGGCCTCCTTGAGCCTGTCGGTGCAAGCGCGGACGACGGGATCGCGGTTGGCAGGAGTTGTCCCTGCATTTGGCCGAACAGGGAACTTTGGTTCCCTGATGGGCTAAATAATGTCCCTGTTCGACCGCCAGGGGAATTGTCCGGGAACCGCCTTGAATCGCTGGGTTTTTCATGACCGTTTCTCTCCGAATCGCCGAAAAACGAGAAATTGCCTGCTATTTTCCCTGCGGCAGGGAACCCGACCGCCCGCCGGCGCCCCGGCTTCCAGATATCGGCGTGCCAACGGCTCGAGACGATGGACTTTGAAGGCGGAAGCGGGCTCAGTGTGCTGTGCTGACGCAGGTTGTCGGGGACTGAATGGTCTGGCGTCTGATCTGGGGAGCGCTCCGCCTCCTCGTTTCGATCGCGGCGGTCGCTGCAATCGTCGTCGCCTACCTTTTCTGGCGGGCCATGCCGGCCACCTCCGGCCAGGAGAAGCTGCCGGGCCTGTCGGCCGAAGTCCATGTCTGGCGCGACGGCTACGGCGTGCCGCATATCTTCGCCGCCTCGATGGACGACGCCGCGCGCGCACTCGGCTATGTGCACGCCAGCGAGCGACTTTTCCAGATGGAGCTGCAGCGCCGCGTCGGACAGGGGCGCCTGGCCGAAGTCTTTGGCGCCGATCGGCTCGACGTCGACAAGTTCGTCCGCACGCTCGGCCTCTACCGTGAGGCGGAAAGCAGCTTCGCCGCGCTGTCGCCGTGGGCGCAGAAGCGGTTCGAGGCCTACGCGGAAGGCGTCAACGCCTTCCTCGACAGCCACAAGAACGCGCTGCCGCCCGAGCTCCTGATCGTCGGAGACACGCCCGAGCCCTGGAAGCCGGCCGACTCCCTGGTCTGGGGCAAGCTGATGGCGCTTCAGTTGTCACGCAACTACGAGATCGAGGCTTTGCGCGTCCGCCTCCTGGAAAAGCTCGGTCCGGAGAAGGCGAAGTGGCTGCTGCCGGGGGCGAGGGCGGGCGATCCGATAACGACGCTGCCTGCCCTCGGCCCGACGCATGCGAGCGGCGGGAGCGTCGAGGATGAGATCGGCGCCCTCACCGGCCTCGGCCGCGGCGCCTCAAACGAGTGGGTGGTTTCGGGATCGCGCACGGCGACGGGAAAACCGGTGCTCGCCAACGATCCGCACCTCGGGCTCGGCGCGCCGATCCTTTGGTATCTGGTCCGCATCGTCACGCCGGGAGGAAGCGTCAAGGGCGGTTCCGTGCCCGGCGCGCCGGGCGTCCTGCTCGGAGAGAACGACAGGATCGCCTGGGGTTTCACGACCGCGGACACCGATGTGCAGGACCTCTTCGTCGAGACCGTCGATCCCTCCGACGCCACGAAATACCTCACGCCCGATGGTCCGAGGCCCTTCGAAACGCGCGATGAGACGATCCGCGTCAAGAACGCGCCGGACGTCAGGCTGACGATCCGCTCGACCCGCCACGGCCCCGTCCTGTCCGACGTGAGCAAGAACCTGCGCGGGCTCGTTGGCCCGGACAAGGCGATCGCGCTCGCCTTCACCGGCCTCGGCGATCGCGACACGACCGGAGAGGCGATCCTGCGCCTCGACGTCGCGCGAGACTGGGGCGAGTTCCTCGACGCGATGCGCGCCTACCAGACGCCGACGCAGAACATAGTATACGCCGACATATCCGGCGACATCGGTTTCTTCAGCCCCGGACTGGTGCCGTTGCGCAAGGCGGGCGACGGGCTTGCGCCGGTCGACGGCGCGTCCGGCGCATTCGACTGGATTGGCGTCATCCCGTTCGAGCAGTTGCCGCAGCTCCACAACCCCGAGATCGGCTTCGCCTTCAACGCCAACAACGCCAACGTCGAGGACGACCGCCAGCCGACCTTCGGGCGGGACTGGGAGGAGCCCTTCCGCGCCCGCCGCATCCAGCAGTTCTTCGATGCGATCGACAAGCACAGCATCGCGACTTCCGCCGTCATGCAGGCCGACCGCCTTTCGCTGGCCGCCAGGGAATTGCAGCCTTTCATCGCAATGATCGAGCCATCGGACGAGCGGGCGCGGCAGGCTCAGGCGATGCTCGCGAAATGGGACGCGGATATGGACAAGGACCGTGCCGAGCCGCTGATCTTCACCGCGTTCCTTGGCTCCCTGCACCAGATCCTGCTCGAAGAGAAGACAGGGCTGAAGATGGGCGAGGAAGGTCCCTTCGCCGCCTCCATCCTCGTCTCTCTGATGCGCGACCATCCCGTTTGGTGCAGCGCCCTCGACAGGCCTGACCCCGACTGCCGCAAGGCGCTTGGGCGCGCGCTCGATGAGGGCCTTGCGCTGCTCGTCAAGCGCGAGGGGGCGGATATGAGCCAATGGCGTTGGGGCGCCGAGCATATGAGCCTGCTGCAGCACTTGGTCTACAGCCGTCTGCCGTTGCTCGATCGGATCAGCGACCTCAGCGTCCCGTCCGGCGGAGGCTTCTATACGCTCGACCGCGGCGGCGGGTTCGAAAAGCCGCAGGAGGCGCCGTTCGCCCGGACACACGGGGCCGGATTTCGCGGCCTTTACGATCTCGCCGACCCGCAGAAGTCCCGCTTCATGATCACGACAGGCGAGTCCGGCCACATTTTTTCGCCCCATTACCGCGACCTCGTCCCTCTTTGGAACAACGTGAAATCGATCACCCTCACGGGATCGGAGGAGGATCTCAGGAAATCGGGGGCGCGCGAGCTGATTCTCTCGCCGTAGTCGCCTCGGCCAGCCGAATTCCTCCGAAAGTATGGTTGCCCGAAAGCGCGGTTGCCGCGACGGCCTGCGTCCGCAGATACAACGACGACACCTCGTCCCGTGCTCACGATGGCAAGCCGGGGGAACGCGTTCGATGAAGGAAATCGATGTATCAGACAGCGATTGATAAGATTGCGGCGCGCGGGCTGATCCGCGACTGCTACGACAATTTCATCGGCGGCAAGTGGGTCGTTCCGGTCGAAGGCCGCTATTTCGATAACCCCCACCCCTCCCATCTATATGGGCGCGGCGCAGTTCGAATATTGGCGCCATACCCAACTGTTTATCGACGTCGTACCGGAACGCGGCGCAGCCCCCGGAGGCGTCCGCTTTCTGACGCACAGCCGGGTTTGCACCGGCGCCGAAGCGGCGGAGCTCGAAGCGGCTGGAGGGCCGCCGCAGGCGGCCTGACTTGGAGCCTCGCGCCAAACAGCGGCTCGGCCGCAACCTTGCCGTATTCTCACAGTAGCGGCGCGAGCACGTAGCCGATATAGTGCGGCGAATGACCCAGGCGCGTCGAATACTGATCGTTGACGATGACGTCGACTTGCGGAATGCGCTCGTCGAGCAGCTTGCTCTGCATCCGGAGTTTCAGGTCGAGGCGGTCGATACGGCGGAGGCGGCGCTCAATTCCGTGTCCGATTCGCCGCCCGATCTCGTGATCATGGACGTGGGTTTGCCGGATCTCGACGGACGCGAGGCGGTCCGGCGGTTGCGACGTGACGGCTATCGCAAGCCGATCATCGTGCTCACCGCGCACGACTCGGACGCCGACGCCGTGCTCGGACTCGACTCTGGCGCCAACGACTACGTCGGCAAACCTTTTCGCTTCGTCGTGCTGCTCGCGCGCATCCGCTCGCAACTGCGCCAATACGAAGCGAGCGAGGATGCCGAGTTCCAGGTCGGCCCCTATACTTTCCGCCCGACGTCCAAGAACCTCGTCGACGCGCAGGGCGTGAAACTGCGCCTGACGGAAAAGGAAGCCGCGATCCTGCGCTATCTGCACCGGGCCGATCAGCAGCCGGTGCCCCGCGAAACGCTGCTCAAGCACGTCTGGGGTTACAACGCCAACGTCACCACGCACACGCTCGAGACCCACATCTATCGGCTGCGGCAGAAGATCGAGGACAATCCGGCCGAAGCGCAGCTCCTCGTCACGGAAGGGGGCGGCTACAAGCTCATGGCGGGCGGGGCGGCAGGGGGGCGCTCGGAGTGACGCTCGAGAGCGATGTCGCCCTGCTCGCCCGCACCCGTCCCTTCGACCTCCTGCCGCGTGAGGCCGTTCAGCTGGTCGCGTTCTCATGCGGCAAGCGCGACCTCAAGGCGGGAGATATTCTGTTTAGTGCCGACGAGGCCGGCGACGAGGGGTACTTCCTCCATTCCGGCGCGGTCGTGTTGTCGAAAAAGGGCGCCGGGCCCGAAAGCGAAAGGCGCGTGACGGCCGGCGCGCTCATCGGAGAGACCGCGCTTTACGCGCCGGTGATGCGGCAAGTCGAGGCGCGCGTCGCCGAAGACGCGGTGGTCACCGCCGTATCTCGGGAGACGTTCCGGCGCGTGCTGGCGGAATATCCAGCCGCCGCGGACAAGGTTCGCGCCGCGCTCGCCAAGCGCTCCCGGCGCCTCGTCGAGGGGCTCGACGCATTGCGGGCGAGGTCGCTCGACGCGCTCCGCCGCAACCCCAAGGGCGCGCTGTGAAGGGCGAGCTTGCCGGGCTTCGCGCCCCCACGCTCTCGGACATCGAGGCGCTGGCCGACGACGCGTACGCGCAGCTTCCGCCCCGGTTTCGCCGGCTGTGCGAAGGACTCGTCATTCAGGTCGTCGATTTCCCCGACGACGAGACACTGGACGAAATGGACGCGGAGAGCGAATTCGACCTGCTGGGCCTCTTCCGCGGCCGGGGCCTCCCGCAACGCGGCGCCGTAGCGGAGACGGGCGAATTGCCCAACCTTGTCTGGCTCTATCGCCGCCCGCTGCTCGACTACTGGTGCGGGGGAGAGGAGACGCTCTCGGCCGTCGTCACTCACGTGCTCGTGCACGAGATCGGCCACCACTTCGGCCTCTCGGACGCCGACATGGAGGCGATCGAGCGCGAGGCGCGCTGATCGATTCGGCCGGCGCAGCGCTGCAGCCGTTGCGAGGTCCCGAAAACGCCGGATTTTCGGAGCCTTCACAAGGGCGTCACGCTAGCTGTAGAGTAGTGCGGCAGCCGGAATCGCTCCGGCCGGCGTCAGGTGCGGAGGAACGGAGCGTGTCCTTGTGACGGTTCATGTTCGGGCAATCACGCCGGGCAATTGCCCGGCGCTCGTGTTGAACGCGGACTTCCGCCCGCTGAGCTACTATCCCCTATCGATCTGGTGCTGGCAGGACGCGATCAAGGCCGTGTTCCTCGACAGGGTCAACATCCTCTCCGAATACGACACGCTGGTCAGGAGCCCCTCCTTCGAGATGCGGCTGCCGTCGGTCGTGTCCTTGAAGAGCTACGTCAAGCCGACCCGCTTTCCCGCCTTCACCCGGTTCAACGTTTTCTTACGCGACCGCTTCACCTGCCAATATTGCGGCGAGCGCGAGGACCTCACCTTCGACCACGTCGTGCCTCGCTCCAAGGGCGGCATGACCACCTGGACGAACGTGGTCGCCGCCTGCTCCGGCTGCAATTTGAAGAAGGCCGACATGCTGCCGGCGGCGGCGAAGATGTGGCCGGCGAAGAAGCCCTACCAGCCGACGGTGCACGACCTCCACCAGAACGGCCGCCTGTTCCCGCCCAACTACCTCCACGAAAGCTGGATGGACTATCTCTACTGGGACAGCGAACTGGAAGCGTGAGTCGCCTGGCCGTGGCCGCGCGGAAGCGTTTTCAAAGGCTTGGGCGGCCAAAACCTGTCGCGATCGTCACGACGTCGCGTTGCGACCGCGGGGGTCTCCGCGCCGCGGCCATCCGCGCCAACCATTGGAGCGGAACACGCGTCCAAGAAACCCAGGCGCCGACGCCAAGCGGATGCGGCGCCGACCCCAAAATCCATGCCAACTCGTTACAAGGTCCGCCCATCGCCATTTTCCGCGTTTTCAAGGAGTTAGAACAGGAAGGCAGAACGTTTGGATGAGGCTAAACCGGGTCGCAGCCGTTTGAAATTAAAGGGGCCTGACGCTAAAGCGGCGCTAAAAGGCGAATTCGGCCCCGACCTGGGTTCCGACCTGTCCGCGATGCCTGAGGAAGGCATCGGCGAGCACGCAGGCCGCCATCGCCTCTCCGATCGGAACCGCGCGGATGCCCACGCAGGGGTCGTGACGGCCCTTGGTGACGATCTCGACGTCTTCGAAGGTGCGGGTGATCGTCCGCCTCGGAGTCAGGATCGAGGACGTCGGCTTGACGGCGAAGCGGGCGACGATCGGCTGTCCGGTCGAAATGCCGCCGAGAACCCCGCCGGCGTGGTTGGAAAGAAAACGCGGCCGCCCGTCCGGGCCGCGGCGCATCTCGTCGGCGTTTTCCTCGCCGGTGAGCTCGGCGGAGGCGAAGCCGTCGCCGATCTCGACCCCCTTGACCGCGTTGATGCTCATCAGCCCACTCGCCAGCTCGGCGTCGAGCTTGGCGTAGACCGGCGCGCCCCAGCCGGCGGGAACGCCCTCGGCCACGATCTCGACGACCGCCCCGATCGAGGAGCCGGCCTTGCGGACCTCGTCGAGGGTGTCGGCGAACCGCTTGGCCGCGGCGGCGTCCGGACAGAAGAAAGGATTTCTGCCGACCTCGTCCCAGTCCCAGTTGGCGCGATCGATCTTCAACTTGCCGATCTGCACCAACGCGCCGCGGATCGTAACGCCCGGGATCGCCCTGCGCGCGATCGCTCCCGCCGCGACGCGCGCCGCCGTCTCGCGCGCCGAGGCGCGCCCGCCGCCCCGGTAGTCCCGGACGCCGTATTTCGCGTCATAGACGTAGTCGGCGTGGCCGGGACGGTATTTGTCGCGGATGTCGCCATAGTCTTTCGAACGCTGGTCCACATTCTCGATGAAGACGCCGATCGGGGCCCCGGTCGTGACCTGCCGGCCGGAGTCCCCATCGATCATCACGCCGGAGAGGATGCGCGCCTCGTCCGGCTCGCGGCGCTGGGTGGTGAAGCGGGACGTTCCCGGCCGGCGGCGGTCGAGCTCGGCCTGGATGTCGGCCGCCTCGAGCGGGATCCTCGGCGGACAGCCGTCGACGACGCAGCCGATCCCCGCCCCATGACTCTCGCCGAAGGTGGTGACGCGAAAGAGATGGCCGAAGGTGTTGTGCGACATGGGCGTCCATAGTGTCCGTTGCAAAAGCCCACCGCCCTCGTCCTGAGGCGCCCCGAAGGGGCCTCGAAGGACGATCCAGGGAGCGCGGGCGGCGCCGCAAGCGTGCTCTGGAGCATCCTTCGAGGCCCTTTGCTTTCGCAAAGGGCGCCTCAGGATGAGGTCCGTGATCTTTGAAACAAACTCTTAGCGGGGCGCGCTTCGCGCCGTCAAACCACGCCCTGTTGAAGAACCGGCGTTCCCCGCGCGGGTTTCACCGTTCATCGCCAATTCATCTGAAAAGGCGCACTCGAACCGCGCAAACTAGCCCGGGTCGAAGGACTCGCATTGGAGTAGACCACATGTTCAAGACAATTGCCGCCCTCGGCTTGGGCGCAGCGCTGGCCCTGTCGCCGCTCGCCGCTCTCGCGCAGACGACAACCGCTCCGGCCGAGGGACAGCCGGCCGCGCCAGGGACCGAGGCGGGCGCCGCGCCGGCCACGCCGATGAAGGCGAAGCATCACACGTCGCACAAGAAGCACATGAGCAAAATGAAGTCGCAAAAGATGGCTCCGTCCAGCGAGTCAAGCGCTCCCGCCGCGCCGGCCACGCAGAGCCAATAACGCATCCGCCCGACCTCTGATCGGCGCACTTGCGATCCGCCGCCCCGACCTGACGTCGGGGCGGCTTTTGTTTGCGGCGGATGCGAGGCGACGATAGGATCGATGCCAATCCGTCACCGCGGGTGCGGCCGACGGGATCCCCAAACTCCGCATCACATGCCGATCGCCGAGTTCTGGTACGAGTTCGCCAGCACTTAATCCTACCCCGCAGCGATGCGGGTCGCGGCGCTCGCCGAGGCTCGAGGGGTGGTGCTGGCCTGGCGGCCCTTCCTGCTCGGGCCGATCTTCGCGGCGCAAGGCTGGCGCGATTCGCCCTTCAACATCTATCCCGCCAAGGGCCGCTACATGTGGCGCGACCTCGAGCGCATCTGTGACACGCTGGGGCTGCCCCTGAAGCGCCCCGAGCCCTTCCCGCAAAACGGCCTGCTCGCGGCCCGTGCCGCGCTCGCGCTCGACGGCGACCGCCGGGCCGATTTTTCGCGCAAGGTCTTTTCCGCCGAATTCGGCGAGGGCCTGCCGATCGCTGATCGCGCGACAATCGCGGGCCTGCTGGCGCAGGCGGGCCTCGATCCCCGCGAGGTCCTCGGCCGGGCCGAAAGCGACGCGAACAAGGCGCTGCTCAGGGCGGAAGGCGCCCGAGCGGTCGAGCTCGGCATCATCGGCGCCCCTTGCCTGGTGACCGAGGACGGCGAAATTTTCTGGGGCAACGACCGGCTGGAGCAGGGGCTGGATTGGGCGGCGGGCAGGCGGTGACCCGATGCGCCGACCGTTGCTGCGCCGGAAGATCCACCGCTGGCCGTTGCGATCAGCGGCCACGCGCCAATCCTCGGATTTGCCGCGGCTGACTGATGGAGCCAAAATCGGTTCCTCGCAAACGGGAGGGTTTAACGGCATGGTCGAGACAGAGACCGCAGCGAGGGCCGCCGACACGCGGAAATTGACCTTCGTCGATCCGGTCGGCCAATTCCTGACCGAAGGGTTCCACCTCCTGGGCCTGTTTGCGATCGGCGGGGCGACGGTCTGGGCGGCCGGGGCCGCCTTCTACGCTATGATCCAAAAGGGCCATGCCTCGCTCGAGGACTTGCTCCTCCTGTTCATCTATCTCGAGATCGGCTCGATGGTCGGCATCTACTTCCGCACCTATCACATGCCGGTCCGCTTCCTGCTTTACGTCGGCATCACCGCGCTCACCCGCCATTTGATCGGCTTCGTCCAGGAACAGCCGACTCCCGACTTGGGCGTGCTCATTCTCGCCGGCGCCACCCTCATCCTGGCGCTCGCCGTCCTCGTCATCCGCTTCACCTCGAGCCGCTATCCAAGCCCGGGCTACGGCGAAGGCGGCAGGAGCGGCGTTCGCGAGGACTGACGGCGAGCGAAAGGACACGGAATGGACTTCGACCTCATCGTCTGCAACGCGACGTTGCCGGACGGACGCAAGGGACAGGACATCGCCGTCGCCGCGGGCCGCATCGCCGCCGTCGAGCCGCGAATCGTCGCGCAAGCGAAGCGAACGATCGACGCGCGCGGCTATCTTCTTTCGCCGCCGTTCGTGGACTGCCACTTCCATATGGACGCGACGCTGTCGCTCGGCCTGCCCCGGCTCAACGTTTCCGGGACGTTGCTGGAAGGCATTACGCTCTGGGGCGAGCTCAAGCCGCGTCTGACCCATGAAGCGGTCGCCGAGCGCGCGCTGCGCTACTGCGATCTCGCCGTGTCGCAGGGTCTCCTGGCCGTGCGCAGCCATGTCGACGTCTGCGACGACCGCCTGCTGGCGGTCGAGGCCCTGCTCGAGGTGCGGAAGAAGGTCAAGCCCTATCTGGACCTGCAGCTCGTCGCCTTCCCGCAGGACGGCTATTTCCGCTCGCCGAACGCGGCGCAGAACCTCGAGCGCGCCCTCGATCTCGGCGTCGACGTCGTCGGCGGCATTCCGCATTTCGAGCGCACGATGGCCGACGGGGCGGCGTCGGTGAAAGTCTTGTGCGAAATCGCCGCAGGACGCGGGCTGATGGTCGACCTGCACTGCGACGAGAGCGACGACCCGCTCTCCCGCCATGTCGAGACCCTGGCATCGGAAGCCCAGCGGCTCGGCCTCGGGCCGCGCGCGACGGGATCGCATCTGACCTCGATGCATTCGATGGACAATTACTATGTGTCGAAGCTCCTGCCGCTGATCGCCGAGTCCGGCGTCAATGCGATCGCAAACCCGCTGATCAATCTGACCCTGCAAGGTCGGCACGATTCCTATCCGCGGCGGCGCGGCATGACGCGAGTCACGGAAATGCGGGCGCTCGGCATTCCGGTCGCGCTCGGGCAGGACTGCGTGATGGACCCGTGGTACAGCCTCGGCGGAGCGGACATGCTGGACGTGGCGCACATGGCGGTGCACGGCGCGCCGATGACGAGCCGCGAGGCGATCCGCTGGACATTCGACGCCATCACCGAGATTCCCGCCCGCATTCTCGGCCTCGAAGGCTATGGCCTTCAGGTCGGCGCCAACGCGGACATGGTGCTTTTGCAGGCGGCCGATCCGATCGAGGCGGTGCGGCTGCGGGCGACACGGCTCTTCGTCATCCGACGCGGCAAGGTCGTCGCGAGCACGCCGGCGAGGGAGACGGAGCTCAGACTCGAGGGGCGACCCGCGAGTCTGGATCCGGCGTCATACGCGCCGCTGGCCGACGGCTGAGAAGCGGGCGCCGGATCGCGAAATGACGTCTCTGGCGCGCTCGCTCACGTGCCGCCGCGCCTCGCGAAGGCGGCCGCTCGGATTTCGCTCAGCGTCATCGTGGGCGTGATCGCTTCCGGGTCGATCTTCACGTGAATGATCGAGGGCAGGCTGGAGCCGAGCGCACGGTCGAACGCGGGCAGGAATTCCGCCGTCTCCTCGACCGTCTCGCCATGGCCGCCGAAGGCGCGGGCGTAAGCGGCGAAGTCGGGGTTGCGCAAACTGGTGGCGATCACCCGGCCGGGGAACTCGCGCTCCTGATGCATGCGGATCGTGCCGTAGATGCCATTGTCGATCAGCACGACGACGATCGGGAGATCGTGTTGGACGGCGGTGGCGAACTCCTGCCCGTTCATCAGGAAATCGCCGTCGCCAGCGAAGCAGACGACGGTCCGCTTCGGGAAGACGCGCGACGCGGCGATCGCCGCGGGGAGGCCGTATCCCATCGAGCCCGAGGTCGGCGCGATTTGCTGCTCGATCCGGCGGAATCTCAGGAAGCGCCCGGCCCAGATGGCGAAGTTGCCCGCTCCCGTGGTGAAGATCGCGTCGGGAACGTGGCGGCGCAGCGCGAACATGATCTCGCTCATCTGCACCCGGCCCGGATTAGGCGGAGCCTCACCGCTCCAGGCGAGATAGTCGGCTCGCGCCTGGCGCGTCTCCGCCGACCACCGGATCGTCGGCGGAGAATGGACGCCTTCCAGCGCGGCGCAGAATTCTGCCGATGTCGCGACGATCCCGAGCGAGGGATGATAATTTCGGCCGATCTCCCGCGCGTCGGCGTGGACGTGGACGAGGCGCTGGCGGGGCGAGGGGATGTCGAACAGAGTGTAGCCCTGTGCGGCCGCCTCCGACATGCGGCCGCCGACGAGCATGACGAGATCGGCTTTCTCTATCCGCGCCCTGAGTTTCGGGTTGGCGGAGAGCCCGATTTCGCCGGCAAAGTTGTCGTGCTCGGCGTCAAAGGCGCTCGCCCGGCGGAACGATCCGACGACAGGCATGTCGAAGCGTTCGGCGAAGCGGGCGAAGGCAGCGCTCGCGCGTTCGGTCCAGCCCGCTCCGCCGAAGATCGCGATCGGCCGTTCGGCGTTCCACAGCATCTTCTGAAGCTCGGCCATTTGCGCGAGCCCAGGCCAGATCGGTGTCGCCTGCACGCGCGGCGCGTCTGCGGCCTGCGCGGTCTCGATGAGCATGTCCTCGGGCAGCGCGATCACGACGGGGCCCGGCCGTCCCTGCATGGCGATGTGGAATGCGCGATGGATGGTTTCGGGAATCCGGTCCGCGCTCTCGATCTGGGTCGCCCATTTGGCGAGGGAGCTGAAAAAGGCGCGGTAGTCCATCTCCTGGAAGGCCCCGCGGCCGAGCATCGCCCGCTCGACCTGGCCGATGAACAGAATCATCGGCGCAGAGTCGTGCTCGGCGATGTGGACGCCGTGCGCGGCGTTGGTCGCGCCCGGACCGCGGGTGACGAAGCACACCCCGGGCCGGCCGGTCAGGCGACCCTCGGTCAGCGCCATCATCGCCGCCCCCGTCTCCTGACGGCAGACGGTGACCTCGATCGATGAATCGACCATGGCGTCGAGCGCGGCCAGATAAGACTCGCCCGGAACGCAGTAGATCCGCTGAACGCCCTGCGCCACGAGCTGGTCGACGAGTATCTGCCCGCCGGTGCGGGAGCGTTGAGTGGGCATTGGCAATGAGGATCCTTCGAAATCGTGTGGCCAAGCAGTCTAGGCGGCAACCCGGACGCGCGGCAATGCGGCAGATGAAGGGAAAAGGCGCTGGTCTCGAGCGACGTCGAAGCACGCCGTGCGCCTTGCGTCGCGCATCCCTTCCAGCCATTCTCCGCGCCATGGCCGCCTCCGTCGACCGACCCGCCGAAACCGGCGCACTGGCGAATCTCAACGCGCGCTCGCGTGAAATCTTCCGCCGAATCGTCGAATCGTACCTTTCGACCGGCGAGCCGGTTGGATCGCGCCACCTGTCGCGCATGCTGCCGATCTCGCTGTCGCCGGCATCCGTGCGCAACGTGATGCAGGATCTTGAGGAGCTCGGCCTCATCTATGCGCCTCACGCCAGCGCCGGCCGCCTTCCGACTCAAACTGGCCTGCGCTTCTTCGTCGACGCGCTTCTGGAGTTCGGCGACCTGGGCCGCGAAGAGCGGGCGCGGATCGACAGCCAGGTGCGCGCCGCCGCCGAGGGCGGTGGGTTCGAGGGCGCCCTCGCCGAGGCGACCAGCCTGCTTTCCGAGCTCACACACGGAGCTGGCGTGGTGTTGACCACCAAGACCGATCCGACGCTCAAGCATGTCGAATTCGTGCGGCTTGAACCCGACAGAGCGCTCGCCGTGCTGGTCGCCGAGGACGGTTCGATCGAAAACCGCGTGATCGCCACGCCCGAAGGCCTGCCGGCTTCGTCGCTTCACGAAGCGAGCAATTTTCTCAACGCCCGAGTGCGCGGCAGGACGCTGTCGGAGGCGACCGCGGAAATCGAGGCGGCGCGGCGCAGGGCGCGGCAGGAGCTCGACGAGATCGCGGGCCGCCTCGTGGATGCGGGCCTCGCCTCTTGGTCGGGAGTCGCCGGGTCGCGCGAGCAGCTGATCGTGCGCGGTCAGGCCAACCTGCTCGACGACGTGCGCGCCGCCCAAGATCTGGATCGCATCCGCACGCTGTTCGCCGACCTCGAGACCAAAACCGACGTCATCGATCTTCTGCACCGCGCCGAAATCGGCGAGGGCGTCAAGATCTTTATCGGCTCCGAGAACAAGCTATTCTCTCTCTCGGGATCGTCGATGATCGCGGCGCCGTTGCGCGACAATGAGCACCGGATCGCCGGTGTGCTCGGCGTCATCGGACCCACAAGGCTCAATTACGGCCGCATCGTGCCGATGGTGGAATACGCCGCTCAGGTGCTCGGCGAGCTCCGGCGGTCGCGTTAGCGCCGCGCTCATGCGGTCCAAGAAAAAGGGAAGTGCGATGTCGGACGTCGAGGCGGCGGCGCGGCACGATCTTGGCGAAACGTCCGATCGCCTGCGGGCGAAATGGGCTTCCATCACCGCTTTCGGCGTGCTGCTGGTCGTTCTGGGCTTCGCCGCCCTGTTCTTCTCTCTGATCGCGACCATCGCGACGGTGACGCTGAATGGCGTGCTGTTCCTCATCGGAGGCGCGGCGGAGATCGCCATCGGCATGCACGCGCGGAGCTGGGGCCGATTCTTCCTCTGGGTGATCGGCGGGGCTCTCTATCTGGCCGCGGGCGTGATTTGCATCATCAATCCGGTGCTCGCATCGGTCGTGCTGACGCTTCTGCTCGGGGCAGGACTGCTCGCAGCCGGCCTCGTGCGTACCTACCTTGCGGCCGAGCTTCCCTCCGGCCAGCCGCGGCTTCTCGTTTTTGTCGCGGCCGCGGTGTCCATCCTGCTCGGTTTGATCATTATCAATCGCTGGCCGCTGGACAGCGTCTATGTGCTGGGAACCCTGCTAGGCGTCGACCTTCTGTTTCACGGCGCAGGCTGGGTGAGTTTTGGCGTCGGACTGCATGCGCGGAGCTGACCTCTCTGGGGTCTCAACGATCACGTGAGGAGCGAACAATGGCGAAGTGGGTTTACTCGTTCAGCGCGGAGCGCGCTGACGGAAGAGCCGAGATGAGGAACCTGCTCGGCGGAAAGGGAGCCAATCTGCACGAGATGGCGTCGCTCGGGCTGCCGGTCCCGCCGGGCTTCACCATCACCACCGAGGTCTGCACCTACTTCTACGCCAACGGCAAAACCTATCCGCCCGATCTCGCGGCGCAGGTCGACGAGGGCGTGGTGGAGGTGGAGCGCCGGACGGGCCGCTCCTTCGGCGACGCGGCCAATCCGCTGCTCCTCTCGGTCCGCTCCGGCGCGCGCGCCTCGATGCCGGGCATGATGGACACCGTCCTCAACCTCGGGCTCAACGACGCCTCGGTCCAGACGCTGGCCAAGTCCTCCGGCGACGACCGCTTCGCCTATGACAGCTACCGACGCTTCATCCAGATGTATTCCCACGTCGTTCTCGAGGTCGACGACCACGAGTTCGAGGACATCCTCGAGCGGTACAAGGATGGTAAGGGCTACACGCTCGACACCGACCTCAGCGCCAAGGACTGGCGCACGGTCATCGCCGACTACAAAGCCAAGGTCGTCGAAGCGACGGGCGAGCCGTTCCCGCAGGAGCCGAAAGACCAGCTGTGGGGCGCGATTGCCGCCGTGTTCGAATCCTGGATGGGCCAGCGCGCCATCACTTATCGCCGGCTGAACAACATTCCCGGCGACTGGGGAACCGCCGTCAATGTGCAGGCGATGGTGTTCGGCAACATGGGCGAGACGTCGGCGACCGGGGTCGCCTTCACCCGCGACCCTTCGACCGGCGAGAATGCGCTCTACGGCGAGTTCCTCGTCAACGCACAGGGCGAGGACGTGGTGGCGGGCATCCGCACGCCGCAGAACATCACCGAAGCCGCGCGCAAGGCGTCGGGCTCCGACAAGCCCTCGCTCGAAGCGCTGATGCCGGACGTGTTCAAGCAGTTCGCCGACACGACGAAACTCCTGGAAAAGCATTACAAGGACATGCAGGACATGGAGTTCACCGTCGAGCGCGGCAAGCTTTGGATGCTGCAGACGCGCAACGGCAAGCGCACCGCGCGGGCCGCCCTGAAGGTGGCGGTGGACATGGCCAACGAGGGCGTCATCTCGCGTGAGGACGCGATCGCGCGCGTCGAGCCCGCGGCGCTCGACCAGCTCCTTCATCCCACGCTCGATCCGAAGGCGAAGCCCGAGCCGCTCGCGACGGGGCTGCCTGCCTCTCCCGGAGCCGCGAGCGGCGAGATCGTGTTCTCGGCCGACGACGCCGAGACCGCGCGCAAGGCCGGGCGCAAGACGATCCTGGTGCGCGTCGAGACGAGCCCCGAGGACATCCACGGCATGCACGCCGCCGAAGGCATCGTGACGACGCGCGGCGGCATGACCTCGCATGCGGCCGTCGTCGCGCGCGGCATGGGTAAGCCCTGCGTCTCCGGGGTGGGGGCGATCCGCATCGACTACGCCAGGCAGACGATGAGCGCCGGCGGCGTCACCCTGAAGAAGGGCGACGTCGTCACCATCGACGGCGCCGCCGGCCAAGTCATGCGGGGCGTCGTGCCGATGGTGAAGCCCGAGCTCACCGGCGACTTCGCCACCCTCATGAATTGGGCCGACGAGGTCAGGCGGATGAAGGTGCGCGCCAACGCCGAAACGCCAAACGACGCGCGCGTCGCCAGGTCGTACGGCGCCGAGGGCATCGGCCTCTGCCGCACCGAGCACATGTTCTTCGAGGGCGAGCGCATCGTGGCGGTGCGCGAGATGATCCTGGCCGACACCGAGGAGGGGCGCCGCGCGGCTCTCGCCAAGCTCCTGCCGATGCAGCGCCAGGACTTCGCGGAGCTCTTCGAGATCATGACCGGCCTGCCGGTGACCATCCGCCTGCTCGATCCGCCGCTGCATGAATTCCTGCCGAAGACCGACGAGGAGATCGACGAGGTCTCGAAGGCGATGGGCGTCAGCGCCGACAAACTTCGGAGGCGCGCCGCCGAGCTGCACGAGTTCAATCCCATGCTCGGCTTCCGCGGCGTCCGCCTCGCGATCCGTTATCCGGAGATCGCCGAGATGCAGGCGCGCGCCATCTTCGAGGGCGCGGTCGAGGCGAGCCGCAAGACGGGCAAGCCGGTCACCGCCGAGGTCATGGCGCCGCTCGTCTTCGGGCGCCCCGAGCTCGACTCGGTCAAGGCGGTCATCGACGCGACCGCCGGGCTGGTCGCCAAAGAGACGGGCATCAAGGTGCTCTATCACGTCGGCACCATGATCGAGCTGCCGCGCGCGGCGTTGCGCGCCGGCGACATCGCCAAGAGCGCCGAATTTTTCTCCTTCGGCACCAACGACCTCACCCAGACGACGCTCGGCGTCTCCCGCGATGACGCGGCCTCGTTCCTCGGGTCGTATACGGCCAAGGGGCTGCTGCCCTCCGACCCGTTCGTCACCCTGGACACGGAAGGCGTAGGCGAGCTCGTCAAGATGGCGGCCGAGCGCGGCCGGGCGGCGCGGCCCGATCTCCATCTCGGCATCTGCGGCGAGCACGGCGGCGATCCCGCCTCGATCGCCTTCTGCGAGACGGCTCATCTCGACTACGTGTCGTGCTCGCCGTTCCGCATCCCGATCGCCCGCCTCGCCGCGGCGCAGGCGGCGCTCGAGCGAAAGGCGCATTCGACCGCCTGAGTCTCGCCTGCGGCAAGGACGAAGGGCGCCCGCGAGGGCGCTCGAAATAGCGATCCGAACTAGAAGCCCACAACCCGAGCAATCCGATGCGCTACGAAGCAATGCTGCCCCACGAGATCCGAGCAGCCGTCGAGGCGCGATGGCCGGCGGTTCTGCCTGTGGGCGTGCTTGAGTATCACGGGGAGCACATGGCGGTCGGCATGGACACGCTCGCCGTGATCGGCGTCCTCGGCCTCCTCGAGAAGGAGACGAATCTCGTCATCCTGCCCCCGTTCTATTACGGGGCGGCGAGCTACGCGGTCGAGCCGCCGGAGATGAACGGCACGCTCCACGTCGACGCAGAGGCGCTCCTGCCGTTCGCCAAGGCGATGTTCCTTGGTCTGTTGCGGATCGGATTCCGCAACATCCACGTCCTTATCCACCACCAGACGGAGAATTTCGCCCCCGGCATGCCGACCGACCTCGCCTTCAAATTCGCTGCGCGCCAAGCGATCTTCGCCTTCCTTGAGAAGGACCGCGGCGAGGGCTGGTGGGGAAACGAGAAGATGGCGGACTATTATGCGCAGCAGAAGGCCGGCGACGACCCGTTCAACTGGATCAAGGCGCACCCGCTTCTGACGCCGGAGGCGATCAAGGAGTATCCGTTCGACCATGCGGGCCTCGGCGAGACGTCGCTCATGATGGCGCTCTTCCCCGAAACGGTCGATCTTTCGAAAGTCTCCGACGAGAGGTGGTACGCGCGCTCAGCGAAGAGTGCGAGCGCCGCCCTCGGCGCCAAGGGCGTGGAGCTCGCGCTCGCGCACCTGCGCAAGGCCCTCGGCAATCTTCCGCCGCATTCAGCAGATTGACTTGGCGGCGAGCGCCCGCCTACTCTTCCCTTTACCGCCGCCCCTTTGGCTCGTTGGGCCATGGTTAATCGAGGAAGGCGGCCGCTTGCGCCGCCACCGGCGCCGGCGGGAGGAAGCGCGAAACGATAATCAACGCAAGAGACCGGGAGGATCATATTATGCGCGTTCACGTCTACGAACAACTGATGGCGATGCAGGCGAGCCGGCGTCAGGTGCTGAAAGGCGCCGCCGGCGCCGCGGCGGTCGCGGCTTCGAGCGGAGCCCTGTCGCTCGCGTCCAGCCCTGCCTACGCGGCCGACAGCGTCGTCGCTCAGATCATGAAGATCCCCGGCGCCGGCAACGGATCTCCGACCGACGCGGACTGGCAGAAGGTCGGCGCACTCTGCCTCGGGCCGACGAAGCAGTACGTTCAGCCGGGCGAGTTCAAGGGCGTCAATTTCTCCTTCATGGGCCTCAACAACCAGAATTTGCACAACTTCCTGTTCCGCGGATTCCTCAAGCCGTGGGAGGCCTACACCGGCGCCTCGATCAAATGGATCGACCTCGCCCAGGCCGACTATAATGCTCGCCTGCAGCAGTCGATCGCCACCGGCACAGTCGACTTCGACATCATTGAAATGGGCGCGCCCTTCGAAGGCGACATGGGCGTCAAGGACCTGCTTTCCGAGATGCCCGACTGGGTGATGAAGCAGGTCGACTTCGACGACTACGTCAACTACCTCAAGCCGCCGGTCGGCACCTGGAACGGCAAGATCCATCGCACCTGCATCGACAGCGACTGCCACACCATGAACAGGCGCACCGACATCTTCGGCGACGCCGATCTCGCCAAGCAGTGGGCCGACTGGAAGGACAAGGCCGGTTTGAACGACTGGGGGCCGCCGAAGACCTGGCAGCAGGTGCAGCAGATAACCAAGTTCCTCAAGGGCAAGAAGGTCAAGGGCAAGGAAGTCTACGGCTTCCTCGACCAGCCGAAGCCGTGGGGTGGATTTCAGTTCTATTTCACCGCGAGCCGCGCGACGGCCTACGCGAAGTACCCGGGCGAAAAGAACTGGATGTTCGACGAGAATATGAAGCCGCTTGTCAATAACCCGGCGTGGGTGCGCGCGATCCAGGACGTCATTGACGCGCTGCCCTATGAGCCGGCCGACCAGATCAACGCTGATCCCGGGACAAGCGCCTTCCAGCAGTTCCTCACCGGCACCGGCTCTCTGCTCGAGTGGTGGGGCGACATCGGCACCGTGGCGAAGACCAGCGACACCGCGACGATCGGCGACGTGCTCGACTTCGACATCCTGCCGGCCTCGCCGGACGTCTACAATATCCGCACGAAGCAGTGGGAGAAGTTGCCCACCGGGCCGAACGTGGCTCCCAACATGGCCTATCTCGGCTGGGGCATCTATGTGATGAAGACGGTCGACAGCGATTCGAAACGCCACAAGGCGGCCTGGAGCGCGGCCGCTCATCTCGGCGGCAAGGATCTGTCGATGTGGACCGCGGCTTATCCCTCGGGCTTCCAGCCCTACCGCAAGAGCCACACCAACCTCGACCTCTGGGCGCTTGCGGGCTACGACAAGAAGTATATCGGATCGTACATGGACTCGCAGTCGACCTCCTACAACCATCCGAACTCCGCGATCGAGCCGCGCATCCCCGGCATCTTCCAGTATTACAGCATTGCGGAAGACGAGTTGCAGAGGGTGTTCGCCGGCAAGGAGACCGCGCAGCAGGGCGCCGACAACGTCGCGGCGGCATGGGATAAGCTGACCGACAAGCTCGGGCGGGAGAACCAGGTCAAGTACTATCGCATCGCGATGGGCATGACCTAAGCCCTGCCTTCGCCTTTGCGCCTCTCGTTTCCGTTCGCGACCCGGCTCGTTGAACGGAAACGGGGCCGAAGAACCGGCTTCGCCTGCATCATGATCGTTGAAACGGACATGAAGCCGTGACTAGCGGGAAGCTGGAAACGGCGCACGAGGACGTCCTTCCCGGCCAGCCACCCTTCGGGCGATGGCTGTTCAGACTCGCCTCGACGCTCCTTCTCGCCGTCGCCGGCCTTCAGATCGCGAACACGCTCGGCTTCGCGTCGATCGGTTTCGCCAATTGGCGTCCGACGCTCTACGCCTTCCTCGTCTGGAGCGTCGCGCTCGGGATCAGCCAGGTTCTCGAACACGGCGAAGTCGGGCGCCAAAGGCTGTTTGTGCTGCCGGCTCTCCTGTTCACCGGCGCGATGGTAATCTTCCCAACGCTATTCGGCCTGTACATCGCCTTCACCGACTGGAACCTCAACGCGGAATCAGGGCATCACTTCAACGGGCTCGGAAATTTGCGAACGCTTTGGGCCGATTCCTACTTCTGGAACGCCCTCGGCAACATGGTCTTCTATGTGGCGACGGTGGCCGTCCAGTATGTGATCGCTTTCGGCCTTGCGCTGCTGCTGAACGCCGACATCCGCGCCCGCAAGTTCTTCCGCGTCGCTTTCCTGCTACCCTTCATGCTGAGCCCGGTCGCCGTCAGCTGGATGATCGGCAAGTCGCTGATGGAGAACCGATTCGGACCGCTGGCGAATTTCGCCAGATGGCTGGGCTGGAAGAATCCGGCTTTCTTCAGCGACCCTTGGATCGCGCGCACGACGATCATCGCCATGGACAGTTGGGTCTGGATCCCGTTCACGGTGATTCTGCTGCTCGCAGGGCTTCAAGCGCTACCCCTCGACGTGAAGGAGGCGGCCAAGGT
This sequence comes from Roseiarcus sp., assembly GCA_035656495.1. Taxonomy (GTDB): domain Bacteria; phylum Pseudomonadota; class Alphaproteobacteria; order Rhizobiales; family Beijerinckiaceae; genus Roseiarcus. The sequence continues at coordinate 4,251 of DASRSL010000271.1, read as the reverse complement.
CGACGGCGCGAACGCCTGGCAGACATTCTGGGAGATCACCTTCCCGCTGATGGTGCCGGTCAGCCTGACCGCGATCGTGCTTCGCATCATCTTCGAACTGAAGCTGGCCGACATCGTCATCAACGTCACCGCCGGGGGGCCGGGCGGCGCCACCGATACGATCTCCAGCTTCGTCTACCGCGAGTACCGCGATCGGTCGAATGTCGGCTACGCGACGATGGTGGCGGAAGTCTATCTCGTCATTATCATCGTGTTCCTCACCCTGCTGCTCAAGGCGACCCGTCGATTCATGCAGAGGATGACGTGAGGTTCGGTTCAATGAAGGCGCCGCCTGCCAAACCGGAGCAATGGCGATGACGGCCGGCGCTGCCGCCGCCGAGACGTTCGAAGAGCGCGAGGGCGCGTCCACGGCCGCGCGCCGGATCGGACGCGCGGGCGGGCGTCTTCTCATCTACGCGGCGCTCCTGATTTGGACCTTCATCGCCCTCTTTCCGATCTACTGGACGTTTTCCACCTCGTTCAAACTGGGTAGAGACGTCACCCAGGGCCACCTCATTCCCTGGGTCGACTTTGCGCCGAAGTGGAAGGGATGGCAGTCGCTCGGCGTGTCGCCGGACACGATCTTCGCGACCTCGGACGTGCGCGACGAATTCCTGAACAAATTCATCAACAGCGTCATCTGCTCGATCGGCGCCTCCATGCTGGCGGTGGCGATCGGCTCGCTGGCGGCTTACGGGCTCAGCCGATTCGACTACAGGTTCGGGCGCTGGCGCAATCAGGACCTGTCCTTCTTCTTCCTGTCGCAGCTGATTCTGCCGCCGGTGGTCCTGGCGCTGCCGTTTCTCGTCCTCTACAAGGAGCTTGCGCTCCTCGACACGCGGATTGGCCTCTCGCTCGTCTATACGCTCATGGTGCTGCCGATCGTGATCTGGGTTATGCGCGACCAGTTCGACACCATTCCGGCGGAGATGGAGCAGGCCGCGCTGGTCGACGGCTGCTCGATCTGGGGCGCCTTTTTCCGAATCGTATTGCCGATGGCGCTGCCCGGGATGGTCGCCGCATTCATTCTGTCGCTGGTTCTGTGTTGGAACGAATACTTCTTCGCCTCCCTGTTGACCGGCTTCGACGCGCAGACGCTGCCCGTGATGGTCGCCAGCCAGACCGGATCGCAAGGAATAAACTGGTGGACCATGGCCGCGCTTTCGGCCGCCGCGATCACGCCGCTCCTGTTGATCGGCATCTTTCTCGAGCGCTATATCGTGATGGGTTTGACGGCGGGCGCGGGCAAGTAGCGGAAGCTTCCGTCTGGAAAATGGGCGGCGAGCGCCATCGTCCGCGACAATCGCCTATCTGATCGGCCGTCAACGGCCGAACGGCTGGTTGATCTCGGCTATCAGTACGCGGGCTCCTGTCCGGGACGGTGCGCAGAATTTAAGCGGCGCCCGCGGCGTCGAGCCGGGCGCAGAACGCCTTGAAGGCGTCGAGCGGCGCGAAGGCCTTCTGCGTGCCGCGCCGCGTCACGCTGTCGGCGGCGTAGCGGCTCGCCATGCGCAGCGCATCCTCGAGTTTCAGGATTGCGCTGTAGCGGCCGAAGGCGCCGACAAAGGCGTCGCCCGCGCCGGTGGTGTCGACGGCCTCGACCCGGACCGGCTCGATCCGCTTGATCGAGGCGGGGGTCGCGAGCAGCGCGCCGCGCGCGCCCATGGTCACGACGATCGTTTTCAAGCCCTTGTCGATGAGGCTGCGGGCGGCTGCGACGACCTCGGCTTCGCTGTCCACCGGCAGGCCGGCGAGAATCGCGAGCTCCGTTTCGTTCGGCATGAAGAAGTCGACGTTGACGATGCGGGAGAGATCGAGCGCCGTCGTCGCCGGCGCCGGGTTGAGCAGCGTCTTGACGCCGTGGCGCTTGCCGAAAGCAATCGCCGCGTAGACCGTCTCGAGCGGAACCTCGAGCTGCAAAAGGATGAGGTCGCAGCTCTTCAGCGCCTCGGCCGCCTCGTCGACGTCGGCCGGCGAGAGATCGGCGTTGGCGCCCTTGATGATGAGGATCGCGTTTGCCCCGGTTGCGTCGACGACGATCGGTGCCACCCCGCTCGAGCGGCCCTTGACCCGACGGACATGAGTCGTGTCGATGCCGAAGCTCGCGAGATTGTTGACCGTTCCTTCGGCGAACATGTCGTCGCCGACCTTGCTCACCATCACGACCGAGGCGCCGAGCTTGGCCGCCGCCACCGCCTGGTTGGCGCCCTTGCCGCCGAAACCCATCTCGAAGCTCGGCGCCTCGAGCGTCTCGCCGACGACCGGCATGCGCGGCGCATAGGCTATCAGGTCGACCATGTTGCTGCCGACCACACCGATCCTCGGCCCTGGCATTTGCGTCTCCTCCCTCGGCGAGCACGAAAGAAGCGGGGCGCGCTCCCGCCGATCGGAGCATGCCCTCCTCGAAATCGGGTGGCAAGCAGCGGGGGAATCCGTCCTCGCGGAACCGCCCCGCATAGGCGCGCCCCTTCTCTTTCCGGGATAGCGCCGGGGATATGCGGCCAGGACGTTGTCGCCTCCAACGCGGACGTGTCGACGGCGCTGTCCGATGTCCACTGATCTCGCCGCTCGAGCAGGGCGCAGCGGGTTGAAACCGTTTGGCCGGCGCTGCACTATCGCATCGCCGACGCCTCTTAGTATAAAGCTCGAGGCGAGCGGTTGAGACAAGGCTCGAGGCGAGCGGGGGAGGGAAACGATGTTCGACCAGGTGCTCAACCCGTTCGCGAGCGTATTCGTCGTCTGGCTGGTGGCGCTGATCCCGGTCGCCGTCCTGCTGTTCCTGCTGGCCGTGCTTCGGATGACCGCCTGGCTGGCGACCCTGATCGGCTCGATCGCCACCCTCATCCTCGGCGTGGTGGTTTGGCGAATGCCGCTCGACCTGGGGCTCAGCGCGTACGTGCTCGGCTCGCTGACCGGCATCTGGGCGGTGGACTGGATCACCTTCTGGGGCGTCGTGCTGTTCAACACGCTGGTGATCACCGGAACGTTCGAAAGCCTGCGCAAATGGCTGGTCTCCCAGGGCACGGCCGACGTCCGGGTGCAGACCTTGCTGTTCGCCTGGGCGTTCGGCGCCTTGCTCGAGGGGCTGGTCGGCTTCGGCTATCCATGGGCGGTGGTGGCGCCGATCCTGATCGCCGTCGGCATTCCCGACCTGGACGCCATCCGTGTCGCGGCGATCGCCAACAATGCGCCGGTGTCATACGGCGCCTTGGGCGTGCCGGTCGTGGCGCTGGCGGCGGTCACCGGATTGTCGCTCTATCAGCTTTCCTCCGCCATCGGCTACATCGTCGCGGTCCTGGCGCTCTTGCCGCCCTGGGTGCTGATCTACCTGGTCAGCGGACGCGCCGGCTTCCGCGACGGATGGCCGCTGGCGATCGTGGGCTCCTTCGGTTACATCATCGGGCAGTTTCCGGTCGCGGTCTATCTCGGGCCCTATCTGCCCGACATCACCGGCTCGATCGTCTGCTTCGTCTGCCTGCTGGCGCTCTTGAAGGTGTGGCGGCCGAAGCAGGTCCTGGGCTATGGCGGCGCCCCGGTCTCGGCGGAAGCCGTAGCTGCGGCGCAGGCGGGGCGGCGGCTGCCGGCGGCGGAAGTGTTCCGCGCCTGGCTGCCGTTCCTCGTGCTGATCGTGGTGGTCGTTCTGTGGACCGGGCCGTGGTCGAGCCTGCCGCGCATCGTGTTGTTCAAATTCTCGGTCGCGGCGCATTCGTCGCTGACGCCGGGCAAGGCGGTGAGCGCCGTGTTCTCGTTCGCTCCCTTCATCGGCGGCAGCGCCATCTGCGCGTCATGGATCATCGTGGCGCTGCTGCTGCGGGTCAGCGGTCCGCAGCTTCGGGAGGCGTTCTCTCGCACGTTCCATCAGATGTGGGGCGCACTCCTGGTCGGCGTATTCATTTTCGGGCTGGCCTACGTGTTCAACTACTCGGGGATGGCGGCTTCGCTGGCCAACGGATTCTCCAAGATCGGGCCATGGTTCGTGGTGGTGGCCCCGATCCTGGGGTGGATCGGCGTCGCGCTGTCGGGCAGCAACACGTCGACCAACGCGATGTTCGGCGCGTTCCAGGCGGCGGTGGGCAGGTTGTTGGGCTTCCCGCCGCTGCTGCTGCCGTCGCTGAACTCGGTGGGGGCGGAGATCGGCAAGCCGATCGCGCCCCAGACGGCGAGCGTGGGCGTTTCGACCAGCCGGTTTGTGCGCAACGAGGGGCAGATCAT
>DASRSL010000270.1:0-23772 GCA_035656495.1 Roseiarcus sp. | reverse complement strand
TATCGTAGGAAAATGCACTCTCTCAATAATTTGTGCTGATTTGCTAAGCGGCGGCGCGAAAGAGACTCACTGCTTCGAACAGGACGATATCAGGGAGATGATTCTCCCTGATCGGGGAGATAACAGGAATAGCGAAGAACCCTCGCGCCGCCGGATAGAAACCGGACAAGGGTTCGGAGCGGATTTAAAATCCCTTCGCCGCAAGGCATGCGGGTTCCATTCCCGCCGTCCGCGCCAAGCTTCCGGCGCCGCCGGACAGGCGACGCGCGAAGCATGGAACCGCCGCGCGGTCCGGGCATTGTTGCGAAACGACGCGGAAACGCCGTGCGCGACGCTGCGGCGGGGGGAAGTGGTGTGTCCGCATTCGTTAAGAAGAGGCGAGGAGCGGGGCAAGAAAACCGATCAGGAGCTTCGCCATGACCTTCACCATTGTCGCGCTTATCTGCCGTCTCGGCCAGGCGCCGTACGAGTGCGTACCCCAGACCGCCCGCGACGTGATGACCATCGGCGAGGCGTCGTCTCCGATGGAGTGCATGATGCTCTCGCAGCAGTCCCTCGGACGCGTCTCCCTCATGCGGCGACTCGGCCCGGACGAGTGGGCCAAGATCATCTGCGAGCGGAAAGACTGATCGGCGAGCGCGTCCGTCGCCAGAGCCCGAGGATTTGCGGGACTCTCGCCATTCCATGCGTTGGCGAGGCGAATGCGCGTTGCGTCTTCTGAACGCCAAGGTCTCGCATCTCGCCCAAGTCTCGCGCGTCAACGTTGACAAGAACAGACGGTCATGCATGGCTTGAGAGCGAGCCGCGAGGCTTCGGCCAATCCTGGACACTGGCTTTTGCGAGAAGCATCGGGGCGCCTGCGAAGCTGGTCGGCTCGCTAAGTTCCGACGAATGCAGCTCGAAATACCAGAGCCGGCTGGATATCCAGCGGCCGGAACGATGCGAACGTCACGAAGGCGCCCGCCGCCATGGGCGCCTCATCTTTGGGAGGAACCCTCGAAATGCGCCACAAGCTGACCGTCAATCCGCTCGCCTTGAATCTGCGGCGCCGCGACCTCTTGAAGGGCGCGGGCGCGCTCGGGGTCGCCGCGGCGCTTCCGGCCGTCATTTCGCGCCCGGCGCGCGCGGCTGGCCAGCCGACGCTGGTCAATTCGATCCGCTCGCTGTCGAACCCCTATCACGCGACCTGGAACAAAGGCGGCGCCGCCTTTGCCAAGTCGGTCGGCGCCGACTACGTGACCCTGGTGACCGAAGGCAACAGCGAAAAGGGCATCGCCGACATCAAGGCGATCCTCGCCAAGACGGGCGGCAACTGTTGCATCAATGTCGATCCGAACGACAGCCCGGACGCGCGGCCGATCGTCGAGGCGTGCAAGGCCGCCGGCGCCTATGTCGTCACGCAGTGGAACAAGCCGGCCGACCTTCATCCCTGGGATTTCAATCCGAACTACGTGGCGCACATCTCCTTCAGCGGCGTGCCTTATGGCAAGGCGATGGCCGAGACCCTGTTCAAGGCGATGGGCGGCAAGGGAGGCGTCGTCGCGCTCGGCGGCATCGAATCGAACGTGCCCGCCATCGAGCGAAAAAAGGGCCTCGACCAGGCGCTCGCCGCCAATCCCAACGTCAAGCTGCTCGACTATCAGGTCGCCAACTGGGACGCCAACACCGCTCTCGAAAAGACTAACGCCTGGCTGACCAAGTTCGGCGACCAGATCGGCGGCATCTGGGCGGCCAATGACGACATGGCTCTCGCCGCCGTCGAGGCCCTGCGCGCCGGCGGCAGCGCCGGCAAGGTTCCGGTCACCGGCATCGACGGCATCAAGCTCGCGGTCGAATCCATCCTGAAGAAAGAGATGGTCGGCACCGTCGCCTGGGATCCCTACTGGCAGGGCGGCATGGGCCTGTCGATCGCCTACCACGCCAAGACCGGCGGCTTCGATCCGACGACGCAGCCGAAGGACCACCGCGAGTTCTACGGCAAGGGCGTCATCATCACCGCCGACAACGCGCAGGCCTTTTACGACAGCAACATCAAGGCCGAGCCCAAGATCGACTGGAACGACATCTGGGGCCGTGTCAACGGCCAGATCCGGTACTAGCGACGGCTCGCGGAGAAACGGGGCGCATCCCTTCCCCAGCTTTTGCTGGGGAAGGGCGCGCCGCCTCTGCATGACTACGCAAGCCCTCGGCGCCGACAAGAAGGCGCGATCCGCCCGATGGGCGCTGCGGCGGCGCTTCGCGGCCTGGGCGCCGGTGGCCGTGCTCGCGCTGCTCTGCGTGATCATCGCCCTCATCAATCCGAATTTCCTCAGCGCCGGCAATTTCGTCCGCATCGCGCAGGCGGCGATGATTCCCCTCGTCCTCGGCCTCGGCGCGACATTCGTCATTCTGATGGGCTCGATCGACCTTTCCGTCGAAGGCGTCCTTTCGCTGAGCGCGGTCATCCTGTCGCTGCTGGTGCTCAACGGGGCGAACTCCAACGATTTCGGGCCTCTGGCGATCCTCCCCGTTTTGCTGGTCGGCGCGGCGGTGGGTTTCGTCAACGGAGTCGTTCATGTCGGACTGAAGACGCCCTCGTTCATGACGACGCTCGGAACCTGGTTCATCGGCGTCGGCGTCGCCAATGCGCTGCTCGGCGGGACCGCGGTTCGCATCAACGATCCCTTCATCCGCGGCCTGGCGATCGAGCGCTTCCTCGGCCTTCCCTGGGGCGTCTGGCTGGCGCTCGCCTGCCTCGCGGTCGCCTTCGTCATCCAGAACAACACCCGGCTCGGCCGCTACGTCTACGCGCTCGGCGGCGGCGAGGAGCTCGCCGCGCTTTCCGGCATTCCGGTCGCCCGGGTGCGCGTTCTGACCTTCACGCTCGCCGGGGTCTTCTACGCCATCGGCGGCATTCTCGCCGCCGCCCAGCTCGGGCTCGGTAATTCGCTGATCGGCAACGGCCGCCTCTTCTCGACCATAACGGCGGTGGTGGTCGGCGGCACGGCGCTGTCGGGCGGAGAGGGCAGCGTGCTGCAGACGCTGGTCGGCGTGCTGATCGTCGCCGTGCTCAACAACGGCATGGTCTTGGCGGATGTCCCGCCAAGCTACCAGATCGGCGTTCAGGGCCTAATGATCATCGCCGCGGTCGCGCTCTCCATCGACCGCAACGTCATGCGCATCGTCAAATGAGCGCCTCCGCGGACGAGCCGGTCCTGGCGATGGCCGGGATCGAGAAGAGCTTTCCCGGCGTTCGCGCCCTGAAGCATGTCTCGCTCGAGCTTCGCCCCGGCGAAGTGGTCGGCCTGGTCGGCGAAAACGGCGCCGGCAAGTCGACCCTGATGAAGATCCTCAGCGGAGTCTATCAGCCCGACGCGGGCGAAATCCGGCTCGGCGGCCGCGCGACGCGTTTCGCCAGCGCCGCCGACGCCAACCGGCAGGGCGTCGGCATGGTGTTCCAGGAGCAATCGCTGCTCCTCAATCTCACCGTGGGCGAGAACATCTATCTGGGGACCGAGGCGCAATTCACCCGCCTCGGCCTTGTGGACTGGCGTGCGCTCTACGCGTCGGCCACCCGTCAGCTCGCGAAGGTGCAGGTCGACGTCGATCCGCGGACGCGTGCGGCCGCGCTCGACTTCGCAACCCGTCAGATGGTCGAGCTGGCGAAGGCGCTGACCCTCGAGGAGCACGCCTCGGGCCACTTGGTCATCCTGCTCGACGAGCCGACGTCGGTGCTCGAGCGCCCCGAAATCGAGATCCTGTTCCAGCGCGTGCGCGCCCTGAAGGCGCGCGCCTCGTTCATCTTCGTTTCCCATCGCCTGAGCGAAGTGCTCGAGCTTTCCGACCGCATCTACGTGATGAAAGACGGGGCGGTCGTCGCCGAATTGCAAGCGGCCGAGGCCGATGTCAAAACGCTCCATCGCCTCATGGTCGGGCGCGGACTCCAGGCGGAATATTATCGCGAGCCTTTGCAGAAGCCGTTCGGCGCCGACGTCGTGCTCGAGCTCGACGGCCTCGGCCGAGGCGACGCCTACCGGGACGTCAGCTTCAAGCTTCACGCCGGCGAAATCCTCGGCATCGCCGGCGTTCTCGGATCGGGCCGGGAGGAATTGACGCGCACGCTGGCCGGCCTCCGGCCGCATGATCGCGGGCGACTCATCGTCGGCGGCCGCGAGGTGCGGCTCTCGACTCCTGCCGACGCCGTCGACGTCGACCTCGGCTATGTGCCCCGCGAGAGGCGGGTCGAGGGACTGGTGCTGTTCCTCTCCGTCGCCGCCAACATCACCCTGCCCAGCTTAAAGCAGCTTGCCCGACGCGCGCTGATCGACCTTGGCGAGGAGCAGCGGCTGGCGAAAACGTGGGTCGAGCGCCTCAAGGTCAGGACGCCCGGCGTCGACGCGCTCTGTCTCAACCTTTCCGGCGGCAATCAGCAGAAGGTCGTCCTGGCGAAATGGCTGAACGCCAAGGCCCGCATCCTCATCCTCGATCATCCGACGCGGGGGCTCGACGTCGGGGCCAAAGAGGAAGTCTACGAGCTCGTGCGCGCCGCCACCGGTGAAGGGGTCGCGGTCATTCTCACCTCCGACACGCTGGAGGAAACGATCGGTCTCAGCCATACGGTCATCGTGATGCGCGACGGCGTGGTGACCTATCGCACGCCGGCGAGCCCCGGCGCCAAGCCCAACCAGGTCGACCTCATCGGCCACATGGTCTAAGCCTGAAATGCGCGCGCCGATCGGCAGACTCGAATTCGACCGCATCCGTCAATGGATGCCGATCGTGACGCTCGTCCTGTTGATCGCCCTGGTCGGCGCTTTCCAGCCGGGCTTTCTCGAACCCGAGACGCTCTTGCAATTGGCGAGCGACACGGCTGTCCTCTTCGTGCTGGCGACGGGCGTCACCTTCGTGATCATGATCGGCGGCATCGATCTCTCGATCCAGTCGATGGCGTCGCTCGCGAGCGTCATCGTTGCGCTGACCGTTTCGCGATGGGGCTACGCGGCCTTCGCCTTCGCCATCGCCGCCGGAATCCTGGCCGGCTTTCTCTCCGGAGTGGCGCATGTCCGTCTGAAAGTGCCCTCCTTCATCGCCACCCTGGCGATGGGCGGCGTGCTGTTCAGCGCGGCCCTGGTCCTGTCGAGGGAACGCTCGATCACTTTGCAGACGAGCGAGCGCGACTACCAGACGTGGATCACCGGCGCCCTCCTCGGCGTGCCGAACGTCATCGTGATCGCTCTCGTGGTGCTCGCGGTTGCCCACACGATCCAGAGCCGCACGCGCTTCGGCCGCTACAGCGCCGCGATCGGCGCCGGCGAGCCGGCGGCCTATGCTTCCGGCGTCAAGGTTGATCGGCAAAAGATCATCGCGCTTGTCCTGTCGGGAACCTGCGCCGCGCTCGCCGGCGTGATTCTCGCCGGGCGCCTCGCCAGCGGCTCGCCGACGCTGGCGAGCGAGCTCCTCCTGCCCTCGATCGCCGCCGTCGTCGTCGGCGGCACGGCGATCACTGGCGGCGTCGGGAGCATTTGGCGGACCTTGATCGGGGCCCTGATCATCTCGGTGGTGCGCATCGGCATGACCTTCGTCGGCGTCGATATCTTCGCCCAGAACATCGTTTTCGGCGCGGTTCTGATCATTGCGGTCGCCGTGACCATCGACCGGTCGAAAATACCGATCGTCAAGTAGAATGAGGAGCATGAGGGGAAGGCACGCTTCGACGCGGCTGCCAGGATAAGTAGAATCCCTATTGCGCCCCCGGCGCAGTCGGTCGATTGCCTGGGAACTCGCGGCTTGGGTAATCGTTGTAGGTTCAGCTTCGCGGCGATATCGGGCTCCTTTCCCCCCAGCCCACGAGCCCCCCAGAGCCGCGGAATGGGGCCGGCCGCGGTTGTCCTGCCGATCGCCGGCCCCCACGTTCAAATCAGATACGCCGTTTTGAGTGCTAACGCGGTCAGCCTAACCGGGCGAGCGCCCGTCGTCGTCGCCGGAGTCCCGGCGCGCCGATCTCGCTCTTGCGGCCCGCAAGGTATTTCGTGAACCGTCAGCAGGAAACTGAAGAAAGCGGCGCCGGCCTCAATGGAAGTATAGGCGGAACGCGCAAGAGAACCGGCGCCAAGGCTTGGGCCAAGGCAAGGCTTCAAAGAACAAGTGCTAAACGCACGAGCGAGAGCCTTGTTCCGGAAAAGCGAAGACCTCCAACCGCAGCGTGGTCGTCGCAGGCACGCCTCGCCGTCGCAGACCGCGCATCTCTCGGCAAGAGCCAGGAACATAGGCCGAGACGCGTCGTTGTTCTTGCGTTGGTCAAGGAAACTGCATGACAAAACACGAGGACTCCAGCCCCCTCGAACTCTTCCTGTTCGCGGTCGCAGTCGCCGCCTCCGCTGCCGTGTTTGCGGCTGCGGTGGATCATCGGGCCGCTGTCTCGGAAAATGATGCAGCCAAAGCCGTCTTCAGCCAACCTCAGCCTGCCCTCTCCCAGCGCACTCACGATCAAGCCATAACAGTCCCCGCAGGAAATCGCGCCGGGTGGCCCGCACAACCCGGCGCCGTCTACTGAGCCGCACGCGACCGCGACTCAGCGGATCAATCGAATTCCGTTACAAACAACACAATTCGCGATTTCTCCACAGCCCCGACCACAGCCGCTGCGTTGCTTTGCGTGGCGCGGGGCTGCTTCTGAGCCAAGCTTCTGATATGAGCGCGTCCTCATCATGAACCGCCTGGACGCCGTGAACGCCCGTGTCGGGCCGCGCCGCCTGACCACGCCCCGACAGCTCATCGCCGCCGGCCTCGCCGGACCGGAGCGGCTCGCCGAGCTCGAGGCTGTCGCCGAGCGCTACGCGATCGGGCTGACCCCGGCGCTGGCGAGCCTCGTCGAGACGAGCGACCCGGCTGACCCGATCGCGCGCCAGTTCATCCCCGACCGGCGCGAGCTCGTCCGCGACCCGGCCGAGACGGCCGATCCGATCGGCGACGATGCGAAAAGCCCGCTCAAGGGCCTGGTCCATCGCTATCCGGATCGAGTGCTCATCAAGCTCGTCGCCGTTTGCGCGGTCTATTGCCGCTTCTGCTTCCGCCGCGAGCGGATCGGACCCGGCTCGGCCTCGCTGAGCGAAGCCGAATTCGCGGAAGCGCTGGACTACATCCGGGCGCGCCCGGCGATCTGGGAGGTGATCCTGACCGGCGGCGATCCGCTGACTCTCTCGCCCCGCCGGGCGGCGGAGACGACGCGGGCGATCGCCGCGATCGACCACGTCAAGATCCTCCGCTGGCACACCCGCTTGCCCGTCGCCGCGCCAGAGCGGGTCACGGCGGCGCTGGCGCGCGCGCTTCATACGGACGGCCGGACGGTGGCCGTCGCGGTGCACGCCAACCATCCGCGCGAACTGACCGCGGAGGCTCGCGCGGCCTGCCGGCGCCTCGCCGATCAGGGGATCATGCTGGTCAGCCAGAGCGTGCTGCTCAAGGGCGTCAACGACGACGTTTTGACGCTCGAGGCGCTGATGCGGGCCTTCGTCGAGGCCGGAATCAAGCCCTATTACCTCCATCATGGCGATCTCGCTCCGGGAACCGCGCACTGGCGCGTGCCGATCGCCGATGGCCAGGAGCTGATGCGGCGCCTCAGGGCGCGCCTTTCAGGGCTTGCGATGCCGACTTATGTGCTCGACATTCCCGGCGCCCGGGGCAAAGTCCCGATCGGACCGCAGTCGATCCGCCCGGGCGGCGCCGGCGCGTATGTCGTCCTCGACGCTGAGGGGCGGGAACGCCCCTACGAGGACCGCCTCAGCGGCTCATGAGCGCCATCGGCGCGCTTTCGACCCGCTGAACCTTATTTGGCTCAATCGGCCCGCGGATTGTAGCCCGGCCTCTGAGGCGGCCACCGCCGCGGTCAAAGGCCGCGGCTACAGCGCGTTGGACCAGAAATCATGAATGGGCGTGCAGGGCGGCAATCGCGGCCCGGTGAGCGGGCGCGCTCGCGCCGCGGTCGAGCACCGCCAGACCCAGCACATAAACGGCGAAGACGACAATCACGGTGGTGACGATCAGGGTCAGGACGAACTTGAGCCAACTCTCTGCGGAAGACTCGTCGACGTCGTCGATGCGTCCCTCGATTCTGGACATGACAGCGGTTCCCCTTGCAACTCGCCGCTCGGGACTTCCCTTGCGGCGTGGGGGAACGATTAACGCCAAGCCAAAAAAGCCGCCGTGACCGCCGTCACACGTCGAACGTGACGCAGCTCACAGTTCAGTTGCTCCCTCGAACCGCAATCAACCCGGGCGCGTCGTCGGCGCCCGGGTTGGCTGAGGCTCACGAATTCGACCGCAAGCCCGCTGGCCGGACTTCCCCAAGCAATCGACCCGTGTCGCATTCCGGCGGATCGCTCCGCATCCCACGAGTTCAGGAGAGCAGGAATCAAGACCGCCGGCTGTGATGCGGCTCACATCTCGCACCCCGCGCCGCTGAAAAAGGCATGGCCGCGGAGGCAATCCGCGGCGCCGCGCGCGATTCTGGATGGTTTCGAGCGTGGAACAGGAAAAAGCCGCTGACGGCGAAGGGATTGACGACGGCTCGGCCTGTCTGCTTTTGACAGGCAGGGGTCGGCGCCTCCCGTGGTCGCCGTTAGGCTTGGAAGGACCGGATGTCGGAGGCGCTATCGTATTCCCCAAGGAAGGGCGATCAGCCCCGTCTGGTCGCCTCTCCTGGGGGTCGGCGGGACGAGCGGCGCGTCGGCCTTCTCGTTCTCTGCCTTCTCGCGCTCGTCATCGGGGTGATGACGGGCGTCGGGGCGGTGGCGCTGCGCGGGCTGATCGGACTCATCCACAACGCCTTCACCAACGGCGTGTTCAGCTTCCATTACAACGCAAACATTCTCGAGGGGCCGAGTCGCTTCGGCGATTTCCTGTTTTTCTCGCCGATCGTCGGCGGGGTGATCGTCGTCTACCTCGTTCAGCGCTTCGCTCCGGAGGCCAAGGGCCACGGCGTGCCCGAGGTGATGGATTCGGTCTACTACGGCGGCGGCAACATCCGCTGGCAGGTCGCGATCATCAAGTCGCTGGCCTCGGCGCTGTCGATCGGCAGCGGCGCCGCGGTCGGGCGGGAGGGTCCGATCATCCAGATCGGCGCCTCGCTGGGGTCGGCGTTCTCCCAGATCATCAACCTTTCGACCTGGCAGAAGGTGACGCTGCTTTCCGCCGGCGCCGGGGCCGGCATCGCGGCGACGTTCAACACGCCGCTCGGCGGGGTCCTGTTCGCGCTCGAGATCCTGCTGCCCGAGGTTTCCAACCGGACCTTTCTTCCGGTGGTGATCGCGACTGGCGCCGCGACGTTGATCGGCCGAATCCTGATCGGGCCGGCCCCGGCTTTCCTCGTTCCCGAGATCCAGTTTCCGCTTCCGCAGTCCTTCAATTTCGAGGAGGCGCTCGCATTCGTGGCGCTCGGCGCGCTCTGCGGCGTCGCCGCATGGGCGTTCATTCGCCTGCTCGTGCTTATGGAGGACAATTTTCCCCGTCTGCCGGGCAACGCCTATACGCAAAACATCATCGGCATGGCGGCGATCGGCCTCATGATGGTCGGGCTCACCCGCGCCTTCGGCCATTCCTACATCGACGGCGTCGGCTACGGGGTCATTCAATCGGTCCTCGAACAAAAGATGACGGCGGCGGGATTGCTCGCGCTGCTGTTCGGCCTGAAGCTTCTCGCTACCACGATCAGCCTCGGCTGCGGGGCCTCGGGCGGAATCTTCTCGCCGTCGCTGTTTCTCGGCGCGACGCTCGGCGCCGCATTCGCGGGCGTCGCCGGTTTCGTCCTTCCGCATGCGGGCCTCACGCTTCCGTCGGCGGCGATCGTCGGCATGGCGGCGATGGTCGGCGCCGGAACGGGCGGCGTCATGACGGGGATCATCATGATCTTCGAAATGACGCGCGATTACGCGGTCATCATCCCCGTCATCGTCGCCGTCGCAGTGGCCGCGGGCGTCCGTCGCGCGCTGATCGGCGAGACGATCTACACCGTCAAGCTTCGCCACCGGGGCCATCGCATCCCGAAGGAGCGCTACAGCAATCTCTATCTGGTGAAGCAGGCGCAGGACATCATGGAGCGCCGGTTCATTCTGGCGAAGGCCGGCACGACGCTCAGCGAAGCGATCGGGGCCGATACGGAAGACGATCTGCGCGCCATCGTGGTCGAGCGGGACGGGCGCATCGCCGGTCTCGTCCAGCCGCGCTCCGGACTCTGGCGGGAGGCCCGAACCCATCCGGACATGCTCGTCGACCGTTTCGTGGAAAGCCGTCCGGCTGTTTGCCGCGACACCGACGTCCTCAGGATCGCGCTGGCGCGGCTGAAGCGTCATCGGTCCGGCGCCGCGATCGTGTTTCGCGGCTCAGGCCGCCCGAGGGCCCGCGACGTCGTCGGCGTCATCACCAAGCGGGCGATCGCGGACACGGTGATCGACAACTTCGACGAATAAGGATCGCGGACGGCCGACGTCAGGATACGATCGTCGGTTGGCCCGGCTATTCCGTGCGAGGGACGCGACCTCGCCCCCTGTTCAAGCGCGAGAAAACGTCGCTGAACCTCAGCGAAAAATCGCGACGGCAAGAAGCCGTAGGCGACGGATCCGTCCTCGCCACGCCGCAAATCAAGTCCCGGCCACACGAATTGGTTGCTTTCCGTCAAGACGACCCACGAGCGTTCGTCGTCAAGCCTGAGATGCCGCTTAATCGCAAGGCCGGGTTGCGGCTCCGGCAGGCTCACGGAGTCCAGTCACAAGCTCGTCGAGATGGTGATGGCGCAGGCCCATTCCGGCGCGCCGGACGGCTTCGACGGTTTCGTCGGAAAGTCGCCGATCCCGAAGACATGACGGTCCCGCCGTTTGAGCCGCCGATATTCCTCGGCGGAAATCAGGACCGTTCGATCGCGGCCGTTGCGGGTCACGACGACGGGCTTCGTCAAAGCCGCGTCCTGGTATATAGCGGCCAATCTCTTTGCCGAACTCTGTCGATGAAATGCTGGTCATAATCAGATGCTTTCGCCAGATGTTCCGGATTATCGGGCGATATTCCGGCGAGCCGAGTCCGGGCGGCGCCGGCTCAGGACTCGTCTCGGGTGCGATGGAGTTCGACTCTTGGCGACCGGTCGTGCCCATCCGCCGGAGCGCCCGGACTCGACCAAAAGCGCGGTCCGGGTCGGGCGGTGTACGGAAGGAATGGGGCCAATAGCGATCGTTCCGCGACGGCGGCGCGAACAGGTCAAAACACCACCGTCATCCGCGCCTGAGTTGGGCGCGCCTCTGTACACTTTACGGGTGCAAAGCCCAACGCTCGGCCTAGTGACCGGCGTAAGTTTATACTGCCAGCCCCGCCCTGAGAGATGGAGGCTCGCATGTCAGACGTTGCCGGCGGCGCCTGGGCTGCGCTGCCGCACATCATCGGCCTCTCACTTGCGGTCAGCCTTTTGGCCGCCGCTGCGGCTGCTGTGGTCGGGCTTCCGCTCGGTGCAGCGCTGGCCGTCTATCGCTTTCGTGGCCGTGCGACTCTGGTTTTGCTCGCCAACGCGCTGCTCGGGCTGCCGCCGGTCGTCGTCGGCCTCGCACTCTACCTCCTGCTCTCGCATTCGGGACCGCTCGGCGCGCTCGGGCTCCTGTTCACGCCACCCGCCATGACCCTCGCGCAGTTCCTGCTCGCTTTACCAATAGTCGTCGCGCTCAGCCACCGCGCGATGGTGGGCGTCTGGGAGACTTACGGCGACGACCTCCTGGTCTCCGGGGCCACCAGACTGCAAGCTATTCCGCATCTCTTGCGCATCGGACAGATGGACGCATTGACGGCAAGCCTCGCGGGCTTAGGACGCACGGTCTCGGAGGTAGGGGCGATCATGATTGTCGGCGGCAACATTGCCGGCTACACGCGCACTATGACGACGGCGATCGTCCTCGAAACAAGCGAGGGCCATCTGGCTTTCGCGCTGGCGCTTGGCGGTGTGCTGGTCGCAATCAGTATCGCGGTCAATGCCGGCGTTTTTGCGATCGCACTGCGCCGCCCACACCATACAACTATTCAGAAGACCTCATGAAGCCGCTTCGACTCCTCACCGCCCTCTCGCTGCTCTCAATCGTCTCGACGCCGCTGCATGCCTCTGCGGAGACGATCGTGCTGGCCTCCACCACCTCGATCGAGAACAGTGGCCTGCTCGCGCACATCTTGCCGCAGTTCACGCGGGCGAGCGGGATTGAGGTCCATGTGCTCGCGCAAGGCACCGGCCAAGCGTTGGCGACCGCCGCGCATGGCGACGCCGACCTTGTGCTCGTGCATGACCCTGAGGCCGAGGCGAAGTTCATGGCGGAAGGCCACGGGTTGGCCCGCACGGAGATCGCCTGGAACGACTTTATCATCGTCGGCCCCCGCTCCGACCCGGCGCATGTCATGGGTGGACGCGACGTCGTCGCCGCGCTGCGTGCGATCTACGCTGCGGGGGCTCCGTTCATCTCGCGCGGTGACAAGAGCGGAACGGATGCGTTAGAGAAGCGCCTCTGGAAGGCTTCCGAACTCGACCCCGCCCCCGGAGGGGTCGACTGGTATCGCGACATTGGCGGCGGCATGGGAGCGGCCTTGAACGCGGCGGCAGCCATGGGGGCTTATACGTTGTCGGATCGCGGGACCTGGCTGAGTTTCGGCAACAAAGGCGAGATGCAAATCGAAGTGGAGGGTGATCCGCGCCTGATCAACCGCTACGACGTCATCCTGCTCAACCCGCAGGCGCATCCGCAGGCGAAGCAGGAGCCCGCGCACGCGTTCGCGACGTGGCTGGCCTCACCAGACGGGCAGGCGGCGATCGCCGACTATACGATCTCCGGCCAGCGGCTTTTTCATCCCGAATCAGACCCAAAGCCTTGAGTCATTCAGGCGTGCGCGGCGGTAGACGTCGGCTTCGGGCCCCTTGACGGCAGTCGACGGCGTCTCCTTCCATGTTGCCCCGGGGGAGATGGGAAAGCGCCAGCGTGGCGGGGAACGTCCGTATCGGTCCTGCCTTCGACCGTGGGCGTGGCGTTTCGTCCTCCCTTGCGGCTCGCCTCACGGCAGGTCCGCGAGGGTTTTTGGGCCTGGTCCCGGTGTGACCAGCATTGGCCATTGATGTGAGCCGAACGGCGCCTGCGGCGGCAGATTCACGGGAATGTTGCGCTTCTTGTCCTCGTCGATCACCGCGTCGCGCGCGTCGCCGCCCATCAATTCGTAGTCCATCAGATGGTAATCGCCGAAGAACGCCGCGCCGACGGAGCGGTCGGCGATGATGCGGGTGAGCGAGTCGAGCATATCGTCCGGCGTCGTGGTGAACGAGATCGTCTCGATGAGCATCAGCCGGTCGTTGATCGCGTCTGGCGGGAAGAACTGGGCGAGAACGCTGAACAGGACATTGTTCTGGCGGGCGACATAGATCGTGTTGCTCGCCGCATAGGTCTTGTTCCAATTGGAGCCGAGCATGTCTTTCCACCCGGCGATCACGCCCATCCAATGCTCGACCTGGGTCTGAGCGGCCCAGGCGATGTTCTTCTTCAAAAGCGGTCCCTGCTTCCTGGCGAACGCCTGAAGCGCGTCGGGCGAGATCGCATTCGCCTTCAAGGCGTCGTCCATGAACGCGATGTTGTTCTGGAGGATCTCGCGGCTGACGGGCTTCCAGTCGTCCCGCATAGGCGCCGCATCGAGCCCGTCGAGCGCAGATTGCATGCGGCTTCTGAAGGCGGCGAGCGCGCTGCGCCAGGTCAGGTCATTAGGGCTGTTGAGATAGGGAACAACCACTTCCGACAGCGCCATTGTGCTGTGGCCGACCGATTTCAGCAGCTGATAGACGATCGGAACCGACGGCGCTTCGAGGGGCGCCTGGCCCGGCCGATAGAGAATGAAGCGTCCGCCCGCGCCGGAAAAGAGCCCGAGGATGACCGGGTGCTCCGCGAGGATGTTCTTCTTGAAGATCTGCGCCGTGTTCGCGTAGAGGTCGAACATGGTCGCGTTCAGAGCGAGGATGTCCTTGGCGCCGACCTCGGCGGGGGTCGCCGTCTCGGCGCCGACGATCTCCTTGAAATAATCGGGCGCGTCGCCGGCGCGGGCGGGCGCCTCCGATGCAAGGGCGAGCGCAAGCGACATGAGCGCGCCGACGCCGCTTATCCCGATCCCAAAAGCGCGCATGACTGTCCCCTTGTTGAAGCTCATGGTTTCGGGCACGCCGCGCCCGTCTGCACCCACGCTGCGACGAGCGCGCCAGCCTGCTTTTGCGTGCCGGGCGCGGGTTCTCGCCCGGGACCTGGCGCCCAGGCCCAGCCGACCAGATGATCCTCGCCGATATGCTCCACGAGCGTTTCCAGCGAGCGGCCGCCATTCTGCGCGGGATCCTTGATCTGGGTGCAAATCTGGCCGAGCGTCTTGCCTTCCCAAGCCATTTCGCGCGGCGCGAGATGCCAGATCGGATTGCCAGGGACCGCGCCGAAGTTCGCCGCCTGATGGCAGATCGGACACCGCAGCGCGGGCAGGCCGAAGCCGTCGACCCCGCGGAAGACCGGCGGCTGATGCAGCCGCGCCGTGTCGCCTTGGCGCGGGCGATCGCCGGCAGGATGGCAATTGAGACAGCGCGGGTGGGTCAGCACCTTGCCGAGCTCGGTGAAATAGGCGGCCGACCGCGTCTGCTGATCGCCGATCGACGCGAAGCTCTCGACGCTCGCAAGGCTGCCTGACGTGGTGTTCGAGACCGCCTCGGCGGTCAACGCCGCCGCCGGAACTGTTGCAGCGATGAGGAAGAGCAGGATCCGCACGTCGATTTTCATCTTCAGCTGCTTTGAAGGTATCGCGACGGGTCGGCGAGGATCACGTCGCGCACCGCCTCATGATATTTGACGTAGCCTGTGCAGCGGCACAGGTGGCCATCCAGCGCCTCAGCGATGGTCTTCTCGAGATCGGCGCGCGCGATCGGCGTCGTCGCCAGGCGCTCGAGCAGAACCTGGCCCTCATTGAGGAAGCCCGCGGTGCAGTAGCCGCACTGGAAGGCGAAGTGGTCGATGAAGGCCTTCTGCAAAGGCGTAAGCTCGCCGTCCTTCGCATGGCCTTCGACGGTGCGGATCGACTTGCCGTCGAAGCTTGTCGCGGGAACGATGCAGGTCGGGCTCGTGTAGCTCGTCCCGTCGGGATTATCGATGATGATCGCACAGCTCAGGCATTGCGCGGCGCCGCAGCCGAACTTGGCGCCGGTCATGCCGAGATATTCGCGCAGAAAATCATTCATCGTCAGGTCGTCGCGCGCGTCGTGAGGCCCATGGACGCGCCCGTTGATGGTGACAGTCAGCGAGGTCATTGCGGCGCTCCCAGCGCGGCTTCCTTGAGCATGGCCTGGGTCACCGGCAGCGACCGGAATCGCCGGCCGGTCGCATCGAAGATGGCGTTGAGGAGGGCCGGGACGACGGGGATCATCACGACTTCCGCAATTCCTTTCGGCCGCTCGTTGGCGTCGAGCGGCGGCAGGATCTCGATCTCGAGGTCATGGAGCGGCAGGTCGGAGCCTCGCGCCACGAGGTATTGCCCCAGGTTCCATTTCCCGTTTCCGGGCCCATCCTCGTAAAGCGGCAGGCTTTCGAGCAGCGCATAGCCGACGCCCATGGCGAAGCCCCCTTGCGCCTGCCCTCTCACAATCTCGGGCGCCAGGGCCTGACCGCATTCGAGGACGCTATAGGCCTTGGCGATGCGCAAAGCGCCAGTCGTCCGCTCGATCTCGACGTGGACCGCCGTGCCGCACAGCGAGCTGTAGCTCGTCCCGATCCGGTTGAACTCGGTCGGCGGGAACTTGACGTAACTGCGGTCGAGACAGACGAATTCGCCGCCGGCGCGCCGCACCGCGAGCGCGTCGATGTCGGCGGTCCACGGCTCGCCGGCAATGCCGAAGGTCGCGTGCGACCACGACCAGCGATTGAAGCCGTGCGCCATCGCGGCGACGACTCCATTTTGCGCGTGCGCTTTCTCCGCCACTGCGGCCAAGGGTAGCGGCGCGAGCCCGGACAACACGAGATGACCGTCTTTCCAGCGCGCCTTCTCCCAATCCAACGCCTTGAAATCGGTCGGCGCGAGGCCCCACAATTCGAGCGCGGCGGGCCACAGCCCGAAGCGGAAGATAACGCGCGCCGCCTCGGCCGCTGCGTGGGTTCCGATGTGCGCGCCGATAGAAGCGCTGGTGGCCGAGCTGATCGCGGGAACCCAGCGAGGATTGCGCGCCTCGGCGTCCTGCTTCTCCTGGCTGATCGTGTAAGGGTCGAACGAGGTCACGAGGCCAAGCGGTCCGAACACGCCGACCTGCGCGACTGCGACCTGGTCGGCGACGCCGCCGAGGCAGGTTGCGACACGGTTGGCCACCGCCGTCCCGACGCCGTTCCCGATCTCGACCGCATCGCAATGGATCGCGACCTTCCCGTCCGCGTCGATTTGGACGGACCCCAGCGAGCAGTCCGCTCCTGTTCCGTAGTCCTTGGCGGCGCAGGCGACCCCCGCGCCGAAGAGGATCCCTGACGGCGCACGCGCCTTCTCCTGGGCGCGGTCGCGCCAGATCGGATGCTGCTCGAGCTTGTCGAGGATCTCGGGCGTTCGGACGGATGCGATGTAGGGATTGCCGGCCATCGTTCTCCAGCCGGCCTGAAGAGCGTTGCGGCGTCGGAACTCGATCGGATCGAGCGGGAGCGCCGCGCAAATCTCATCGACCATCACCTCGAGCGCGGTCATGGTCTGCACCGTCCCGTAGCAGCGCATCGAGCCCGCTGTGACGCCGCGCGAGTGAAAGGAAAACGTGGTGACGTCGCTTTTCGGGGCATAATAGGCGCCGAGTGCGGCGTTCGCGGCGACGGTCGCCACGCTGGCGGAAAAATTGGCGAGGCCGCCGCCGTCCAAGGCGTGGTCGGCGGCGAATCCGACAATCTTGCCTGTCGCCCGATCGACCCCGATCCGCGTCCGAATGTTGAACGCATGCCGCTTGATGCCGGACTGAAACTGGTCGAAGCGGTTGTTGGCGAGGCGGACGGGGCGATCGGGAAAGACCATCGCCGCCAGCGCCAGGTACAGCGGGAACGGCGTGTGGTCGCGCCCGCCGAATCCGCCGCCGCAATAGGCGAAGTTCATGTCGATATGCGCCGGCCGGAATTTCGTATCCGCCTCGCCGAGCAGGAAAGCGACCGATTCCGCGGCTTCGTAGGGCGACTGCACGCCGACGACGAGCGCAAGCGTTTTGCCGCTCGAGTCGTACCAGGCAAGCCCGCTTTCGGGCTCGAGAAACATCGGATCGACCGACTGGGTGTCGAATTGACGCTCAAGCACCAGGAGCGACGGGTCGTCCGACGCCAGCTCCGCGCGAATCTTCGCGCCGATGTCAGCGGCTTCGGCGTAGGCCGCCCCGGTCGTGATCGGCAGCCGAGACCAGATCGGGGTTTCGGTGTTCGGCTTCGTGCGCTGGAACTTGCCGGGACTGACCCAGCCGTTTTTCACCGGCGAGTAGATGTCGGCCGCCTCCGGCGTTGGGCCTCCCAGACGGGTAAACCGAAACGCCGCGTAGTTGGGCGCCTCCACCGGCCCGGTTTCCTCCCCGAACTTGGCGAACGCCTGCTCGCGCAGGGCGAGGCGCGCCTGATCGAAGGCGTCGAAGTCCTCGAAGATCAAGAGCGCGATCGGTTGGCCGAGATAGAGCGGGGTCTTGCCGACCGGGCAGAAGAGGTCGCCGGCGTAGAACTCGGGAACCCGGGTTCCGATTCGGGCGAGATCGTCTGCAGTGAGGGTCGCGGCTGGCTTCAGCGCTCCGCTGAGCCGGGACAAGTCAAGGCCGGCATAGACATGCGTTGCATCGGCGACCCGGAGCAGCAGGGCGTGCGATGTCTGCGACGGCCAGCCGGGCATGTCCGCTGCGCGAAAATCGGACGCATAGAGCTTGGCCCCAGTGACCTTGGCGACGCCGTCGATGCGTCCGGCTGCTGTCGCGGCCGGGTTCATGCCTTGCCGTCCGGGCAGCGTCTCGCGCGCGGTGAAGGCCGGCGCCTCGGCGGCCGCCAAACGTGTGAGCGTGAGAGCAATCCCGCCAGCAGCGCCGGCGCGGAGCAACTCGCGTCGCGAAATGACGCGAAGCCTATCATCCATCCGAGTCGCCCCCACCAATCTATTCCAAGTTACCCGTCATTTCTCCTGGTTGCAATAGCTGAGAACAAATAAAAAATTCGTTGCTATTTTCATCATAAAGTAAATAACGCTTGTAAACAGTTGATTTGTACTGTATGCAACCTTTGCCAATCCTCGCTCCAGAGCAAAGACGCTCTCCCAGCCCGGCCATAGAGACCCCAGTGCAAGGCACGAGCTGTGTAGGCGCGGCGACCTCCACTTCGATTTGACAGGTCCATGACGCCTTTGCTTCGCTGACAACCAGGCGAGTTCCGGCGCTCGGAAATCGGCAGCGGCCCTTTATGCCTGCTATTCGCTAACGAGGCCTGAGCCTGTTTCCGCGCCAGATCTCTTTGGAGCAGAGCGCCGGAAGGGCCGCCCGACCGCAGCGGACAGCTGGCGAACCTGATCAATCCAATTGCAATTTGCCTGACGGGATCGGATATGACCGGCCGATGCCCTCGCCCTCGCCCCCGGTCCTCGCCGTCGAACGCCTCGCCAAGTCTTTCGGGACCTTGAAGGCGGTCGACGACGTCTCCTTCCATGTGTCGCCCGGCGAGATCGTGGGGCTGCTCGGGCCGAACGGCGCGGGCAAGACGACGACGATCAACATGATTCTCGGCGTGCTCGAGCCGACGCAGGGGCGGATCGTCATTCAGGGCGTCGACCTCCGCGAGGATCGCAGCGCGGCGCTCGCCGGCACGAATTTCGCCGCAGTCTACGCGCCTCTGCCGGGCAATCTGACGGTCGAGCAGAATCTTCGCGTGTTCGGCATGGTCTACGACGTCGACCGCCTCGATGAGCGGATCGAGCGGGTGCTCGCCGCCTACGACCTCGGGAAATTCCGGCGGACCAAGGCCGGGCTCTTGTCGTCGGGCGAGCAGACCCGGCTCTCCCTCGCCAAGGCCATGCTGAACCGTCCCCGCCTGCTGCTGCTCGACGAGCCGACCGCCTCGATCGACCCCTCCGCCGCGCGCGACATCCGCGCCGGCATCGCCAAGTTCGTCGACAGCGGCCATTGCGGCGTCCTGTGGACGAGCCACAACATGTACGAGGTCGAGGCGGTCTGCGACCGGGTTCTGTTCCTGTCGCACGGAAAGATCGTGCTCGAGGGCGATCCGAAAACGCTTCCCGGCAAGCACGGCGCGGAGACCCTCGACGATCTCTTCGTCAGCGTCGCGCACGAGACGCTGCGTCAGGGCGCCGCGCGATGAACTTTTCGCGCGTCGGCGCCATCGTTTTGAGGATTTTCTACCTCTATCGCGGCAGTCCGCAGCGCGTCTTTCCGATCTTCGTCTGGGTCGCCGTCGACATCCTGCTATGGGGGTTCCTCACCCGCTATCTGAATTCCGTCTCGCGCGCCGAGGTCAATTTCGTTCCCACGCTCCTGGGCGCGGTGCTTCTCTGGGACTTCCTGACCCGCGTCATGCAGGGCGTGACGATGGCCTTCTTCGAGGACGTGTGGACGCGCAACTTCCTCAACGTCTTCGCCACCCCGCTGCGCACCTCCGAATATCTCACCGGGATCATCCTGGTCGCCGTCGGCACGAGCCTCATGAGCCTCGTCGCCATGGTGGCGTTTGCGCGGCTGGCCTTCGGCCTGTCGTTCCTGGCCTTCGGGACGGCGCTCGCGCCGTTTCTCGCCGTGCTGTTCCTGACCGGAATCGCCTTCGGCGTCGCCGCCGCGGCGCTCGTGCTGCGCCTGGGGCCGGCCTCGGAATGGCTGATCTGGCCGATCCCGATGATCGTCTCGCCCTTCGCCGGCGTCTTCTATCCGCTCGCCGTCCTGCCCCTTTGGATGCGGGCGATCGCCGCCGTGCTGCCGCCGTCCTACGTGTTCGAGGGGATGCGCGCGGTCGTCAAGGGCGAGGGGGCGGCGTGGGACAGGCTCGCGCTCGGCGGCGGCCTCGCGGTCGTCTACCTTGTCCTCGCCTGCCTCCTCTTCATGGCCGTATATCGGACCGCCATCCGCACCGGCCTCATCGCCCGCTACAGCGCCGAGACAGTGAGCTGAGGACAAGAGGGCGGCTTCCTTCGCGGGAGCCCTGATCGGATCGAGCTCTATCGCGCGCAAAGCTGCCGCATGGTCGCGGCGTATCGCGCCGCGATCCTCTCGTGCGAATAATGCCGGCCGCCCTGCACAACCTTGCGTCCGGCGCTCCACACGCAGTCGATGAGCGCGTTTCCGGCGCTGAAGATAAAGGCGTCGAGAAGGGCGTCGCCCGCCTTGCCGGCCAGCGTCGGATGATCGGCCTTGAGCGTCAAAAAATCCGCGCGCGAGCCGACGGCGAGACTGCCCGAAGGGCGCGCGAGCGCCTGCGCTCCGCCGATGAGCGCCGCGTCGAGCATCGATCGCCCGGTCGAGTAGCCCGGCCGAGCGAGGACGTTGCGCGACTTTTCGGCGAGCCTCTGGGAATATTCGAGCTGCCGCAGCTCGTCCGCCGCGCCGATCGCGACGTTCGAATCGGAGCCGACGCCGAAGCGACCCCGCGCTTCGAGGTATTCGCGTGCGCGGAAAATGCCGTCACCGAGACTGGCTTCGGTGATCGGGCAAAGCCCTGCGACGGCGCCGGAGGCGGCGAGATCGCGTGTCTCGTCCGCCTCCATGTGCGTCGCGTGAACGAGGCACCAGCGCCGGTCGACGCCGGCCCGGTCGAGGAGCCAGCGTACCGGCCGCGCGCCGAGCGCAGCGACGCTGTTCTCGACTTCGCCGATCTGCTCGGCGGCGTGGATATGGATCGGCCGCTCGGGGGCGAGCGCCACGATGTCGGCGAGCTCGGCCGGCGTCGCCGCCCGCAGGCTGTGCGGCGCGACGCCGACCGCCTCGTCCGGCCTTCCCTCGACCAAATGCTGGCAGGCTTCGAACAGGCGGGCGAATGAGCCGATGTCGGTGACGAACCGCCGCTGCTCCGGTTTGGGCGGCTTGGCCCCGAAACCGCCGTGCGCATAGAAGACCGGCAGCAGCGTCAGGCCGATGCCCGCTTCGCGCGTCGCCGCGACGATGCGATTGGCCATTTCGGCGCGGTCGGCATAGGGCGAACCGTCCGGCGCATGATGCAGATAGTGGAATTCGGCGACGGCCGCGAAGCCGGCCTCCAGCATCTCGACATAGAGCTGAGCGGCGACGGTCTCGACATCGTCCGGCGTCATCTCGAGCGCGAAGCGGTACATGGTCTCGCGCCATGTCCAGAACGAGTCATCGCCTGCCCCGCGGGTTTCGGCGAACCCGGCCATCGCCCGCTGAAAGGCGTGGCTGTGCAGGTTCGCGAGAGCAGGAACGACGATCGCATGGCGCTCGTCGCCCTCGCTTGCGGGGACGCCTGTCTCGATGGAAGCGATGCTTCCGGTTTCGATCACGAGCCGGACGCCCGCGGTCCAGCCGGCGGGGGTCAGGGCGTTCTCGGCGTGAACAGCAGTCAAGCGTCTCTCCCGGTCCGGGCGTGGATTTCTTGCGTTTCGCTCCGATATGTATTGCAATCGAGGGGAGGCGAGAAAGCGCGTCGCCATGGAGCAGCCGGGCACGGACGAAGTCGAGACGATCTGGCTCAACGCGCGCCTCGCGACGCTCGCGCCGGAAAGGCCGGGCCTCGGGATCGTCGAAAAGGGGGCGGTCGCCTCGCGCGGCGGCCGCATCGCGTTCGCCGGCCCAGAGAGCGAACTGCCCGCAGAGGCGCTGACTCGCGGCAAGAGCATCGACTGCGACGGGTGCTGGATTACGCCCGGTCTCATCGACTGCCACACCCATCTCGTCTACGGCGGCGATCGCGACGAGGAATTCGAGATGCGGCTCGCGGGGGCGACCTACGAGGAGATCGCCAAGGCAGGCGGCGGCATTCTCTCGACCGTGCGGGCGACGCGTGCGGCGACGGAGGAGGACCTCATCGATTCGGCGCTGAGGCGCCTCGACGCGCTGATCGCCGAAGGCGTCACGACGATCGAGGTCAAGTCCGGCTACGGCCTCGAAATCGAGGCCGAACGCAAGTCGCTCCGCGCGGCGCGGCGCCTCGGCGAGCGGCGCGAGATATCGGTCCGCGCGACGCTCCTCGCCGCCCATGCGATTCCGCCGGAATTTGCCGGTAGGCGCGATGCTTATCTCGACAGGGTGGCCGGCGAGACGATTCCCTCGCTCGCCGGGGAGGGCCTGGTCGATGCGGTCGACGCCTTCTGCGAGCGCATAGCCTTCACGCCATCCGAGATCGCCCGCATTTTCGACGCTGCGCGCCGCCTCGGGCTGCCGGTCAAGCTGCATGCGGACCAACTGTCGAACGGCGGCGGCGCCGCACTCGCGGCCGAGTTCGCCGCCCTTTCGGCCGATCATCTCGAATATGCGGACGAGTCGGGCGTCGAAGCGATGGCGCGGGCAGGCGTCGTCGCGGCGCTCCTGCCGGGCGCCTTCTATGTCTTGCGCGAGCGGCAGCCGCCGCCCGTCGCGCTCTTCCGCAAGCACCGGGTCCCGATCGCGGTCGCGACCGACTCGAACCCGGGCACCTCGCCCATGACGTCGATCCTGCTCGCGCTCAACATGGCTGCGACGCTGTTCGGCCTGACGGTCGAAGAGTGCATCCGGGGCGTCACCCGCCATGCGGCCGAGGCGCTTGGCCTCGGCGCCGAGACCGGGACGCTGGAAGCCGGCAAATGGGCGGACCTTGCGATCTGGGAGGTCGAGCGTCCCGCCGAGCTCGTCTATCGTCTGGGCTTCAATCCCCTGCGCGCCCGCGTCTGGAGGGGTCGATGACGGTGACGCTGCGTGCGGGCGAAGCGCGTCTCGCCGACTGGCGCGCGATCTGGCGGGGGGCTCAGCTCGCGCTCGACCCAGGTGTTCGCGCGAAGGTCGCGGCAAGCGCCGAGGCGATCCAGCGCATCCTCGCGCGCGGCGAGCCGGTCTATGGAATCAACACCGGCTTCGGCAAGCTCGCTGGCGTGCGGATCGAAGCCGCCGATCTTGCGCAGCTCCAGCGCAACATCGTGCTGTCGCACGCCGTCGGCGTCGGCGAGACGACGCCCGTCCCCGTCACACGGCTCATGATGGCGCTGAAACTCGGCAGCCTCGCGCAGGGGGCGTCCGGCGTGCGGCCGGCGACGATCGACTGCATCGCGGCGATGCTCGATCGCGGCGTGACGCCGGTCGTTCCCGCGCAGGGTTCGGTCGGCGCCTCGGGCGACCTCGCGCCTCTCGCCCACATGGCCGCCGCCATGATCGGCGTCGGCGAGGCGGTCCTCGACGATCTTGTCATGCCGGCGGCCGAGGCGCTCGCAGCGGTCGGCCTCGAGCCGCTGGCGCTTCAGCCGAAGGAGGGGCTCGCGCTGCTCAACGGCACGCAGTTCTCGACCGCATACGCGCTCGTCGCGCTCTTCGAGGCGGAGACCTTGCTCCGCTCCGCGCTGGCGACCGGAGCGCTGTCGCTCGACGCCGCGCGCGGCTCGGACACGCCGTTCGACCCGCGCATCCATGCGCTGCGCCGCCACCGCGGTCAGCGCGAGACCGCGGCGGCGTTGCGCGCGCTCGTCGCCGGCAGTGAAATCCGCGCCTCCCACCGCTTCGGCGATCCGAGGGTTCAGGACCCCTATTGCCTCCGCTGCCAACCCCAGGTGATGGGCGCCGCGCTCGACCTCTTGCGCCAGGCCGCGGCGACG
>DASRSL010000269.1:0-12636 GCA_035656495.1 Roseiarcus sp. | reverse complement strand
CAAGCGGGGCCCCAAGTACCGGCCAGGCTCTCGCCCCGAAAGGATCTTGCGCCACAGCCACCAGATCAGGACCAGGTCGGCAAGCAGCGCGCCTCGCTGCGTCCACACAATGAAGCTGCTGTGGAACGGCAGGAACTGAATCTACATCATGAGCAGGAGCAGCACCGGCGCGACGACGAGCGTCACCCATGCGATCGCCCGCAAGAGGTAACCGAAAAGGCTGTCGCGCACGTCCTTCGGCCCGGCGAGAAACTGGACGAAGAGGTTGCTCGGCAATTGCCTTCTCAGCGCCTCGCGCACCGCCTCGTTCCGCTCGCGGACGTCCTCGGGCAGCGTCTTGTCGTTGCTGATCTGCTCGTACAGCGCCTGATGGTAGCGCTTCGCCTTGTCGGTCAGCATCACGAGATGCACGAGCGTATAGGCGTGCACGACGAGAAACAGGAGCGGCGCGAGGAAAAAGAAGGCCAGCAGCGGCAGCTCGATGTTGAGGAACGGCAGCTTGACCGGCTTCTCGAAGAAAAGGTCCTTGTGCGTCACCGCGCCCGCGGCGACCGCGAGATAGAAGAGCACGAACAGATAGGAGAGCCATAAGCCCCGCCGACCGAGGCCGCGTCGTCGACCGCCTTCTTGATCGCCTCGAGATCGTCCGCCTTGGCGGCGATCGGCGGCAGGTCGGACGTCGGAAGACTCGGTGCCCAGGCCGGGTCAGAGGCGGCCGGCTCCGATGCAAGCGACCGCGGCGCCGCGCGCTCTTCCGCCGGAACGAGCCCCGCGGGCGTCCCTGCCCGGACGGACTTCGCGTTGGACGGAAGACCCTATGGCGCCATCGGTCACGATCCGAAGCCGGCGGATGTCGAGTGATCCTCTCTATACGAGAAGAGGGCATTCTCAAACTCGCCCGCGCTCGAAGGCGAACCGCTCCTGACGACCTTCACGGGGGCAGGACATGTCGTCTGCTGTGGCCAACCGCACCACAGGAGTAAGCCGCCATACCGCCATAAGGTCCTTCGGGCTGCGTTCCTTCGCAAATGGCTGGGGAAGGAATGCGCTGGCGCCTCGACTCGCGCCTGGCCGCCTCGCGCCGCCAGAGGGCTTCGCTGCTCTTCGAAAAAGCTCGCTGTTCCTGCGCAAAAGCTCGCTGTTCTCTCGCAAAAGTTCGCTGTTCCTCGCAATCAACTTCGCTGCAGGCCCGACCGGAGCCACGGTCCGGCGGCCGCCTCGGCGGGTGTCGGCGATGCGGCGGAGCCACGGCGGCGCCCGTTTGGCGGTGCGCCCGTAACGCGACCGCGAGGGGGCGAAATGTCTTGACCTATCGGAGCCTTTGTTTCATATTTGTTCTCTATGGGAAAGCCGCCGAATGATCTCGATCCGCCTGCTCTCGCGGCGGTCTCGCCCCGCGAAGCCGGCTATCTACGCTCGCCGAGGGTCGCCTTTTCGGCTGGCGACGGCGGCCCGTGATCCCCCTGCCCCGCCTCCGCAGGCATGGGTTCGCCGTCGAAGCGCGACGCGTCGCGACTTCGCCTTGGAAATCCACTTGCCGTCCGCTCGAACCCCTTGAAAAAGCTCAAAACGGCAATGGGCGGCTCTTGCAAAAAGTTGGCATGGACGCGCCATCGGCGCCGCATCTGTTTGGCGCCGGCGCCTCGCCGCTTTGGCTCTGGATCAGCATTCCTGCTCCGCAACTTCCGTGCCGGAACCCCGGGCGAGCTCAAGCGCGCTGGCGCCAGGCATCGCGATCTCCGGCGGCCACGCCCCGAAATCAGCCGTTCCCGCCATCGCCTCGGCGAGCAGCATTCGGAACGTCTCTCGCGACACCGCGACGGCGCCGAGGCTCGCCAGGTGCTCGGTCAGGAACTGCGTGTCGAGAAGACGGAACCCGCCTGCGCGCAGCCTCGCGAAGAGATGGACGAGCGCGACTTTCGAGGCGTCGCGCGCGCGATGGAACATGCTCTCGCCGAAGAAGGCGCGGCGCAAGCTGACGCCGTAGAGACCCCCGACCAGCGCCGAACCCTCATAGGCCTCGACGGAATGGGCGTGTCCCGCCTCGAACAGATTGCAGTAGAGGCGCAGGATCTCGTCGTTGATCCAGGTGTTGTCGCGCTCCGCGCAGGCGCGCATCACCGCCGGAAAATCGTGGTCCGCGACGACGCGATAGCGCTCTGATCGCACCATCTTGGCGAGGCTGCGAGACACGACGAGGCCGTCGAGGGGAAACACTCCCCGCTCGTGCGGCTCGACCCAGAAAAGCTCCTTGGCCTCCCGGCTCTCGGCCATCGGGAAGACGCCGATCGAA
This sequence comes from Roseiarcus sp., assembly GCA_035656495.1. Lineage (GTDB taxonomy): Bacteria > Pseudomonadota > Alphaproteobacteria > Rhizobiales > Beijerinckiaceae > Roseiarcus. The sequence goes on along the minus strand of DASRSL010000269.1, from coordinate 10,343 downwards.
TAGGCCCTGAGCAGGATGTCCGCCGACAGCTGGAAGGGGCGCGGGCTGCTCCTCATGTGGGCAATGGTGGAACTGTCCAACCGGGCCGTCAAGGCGGCGCCGGCGGCGCATCTCCGCCCGGCGATACATTCACCGTCGGGAGCGCACCTTCTGCCGACCGGACGACGCGAGGCCCCAAACGTGATAGGCTTCAAGGCGGAAAGGAGAGCGGGAGCCATGACGTCCGCCGCCGCAAAGGTCACAACGGCAGCCGAAGGCCTGCCGCGCCGCCGCTTCACCGTCGCCGAGGTCGAGGCGATGGTCGCCGCCGGGGTGATGGAGGAGGATGAGCGCGTCGAACTGATCGGGGGGGAGTTGGTTCCGATGTCGCCGAAGGGAAACCACCACGAGGTCGTCAAGGTCGCGCTCCTCGACCGCTGGTTCCGGCTTAGGCCACGGGAGGTCGCCGTCGCTCCGGAAACGACGTTTTGTCTCAGCGAGGACACCTATCTCGAGCCGGACGTCGTCATCTGTCCGCGCTCTGCATGGCCCGCCGGTCTTTCGGGCGCCACTGTGCTTCTGGTCGTCGAGATCGCAGATTCCTCCCTCCGATACGACATGGGCCGCAAGGCCGGACTCTATGCCGGCTTCGGCATCCGCGAGCTTTGGGTCATCGACGCGGTCAGGCTCACGGCGGGGATCTTCCGCGACCCCGCGGCGGAAGGCTATCGTGAGGCAAGGGATTTCGGCGCGTCGGAACGGATCGCCCCTCTGTTCGCGCCGGAAGCATTCGCGTTACGGCTCGACGAACTCGAGATCGAATGAGAGCTTTCATTCACCGCCGCAGCGGCCCGGCTGCGGCATCGACGGGCAGCTTATCGACTCGTGCGAGCAGAAGACGCAGTAATCGCCCTCGCTTCCGCGTCCGCCTCAGGCCGGCTTCTTGAGCTTCACCACGTTGTGCAGCCTGTCATCGGCGGATTCGAAGAAACGCCGGATCCCGCGCGCCGCCTGCCGGATTCGCTGCTCGTTCTCGACCAGCGCGAGACGTACGAAATCGTCGCCGTGCTCGCCGAAGCCGACGCCCGGCGCGACGGCGACGTCGGCCTTCTCGATCATGAGCTTCGAGAACTCGAGGCTGCCGAGATGGCGAAAGCGCTCCGGCACCTGCGTCCAGGCGAACATCGACGCGCGCGGCTTCTCGATCGGCCAGCCGGCCGCGGCGAAGCTCTCGATCATCACGTCCCGCCGCCGCTTGTAGATCGCGCGCATCTCGCGAATGCAGTCGTCCGGTCCGTTCAGCGCGGCGGCGGCCGCGACCTGGATCGGCGTGTAGGCGCCGTAGTCGAGATAGGACTTCACCCGCGCCAGCGCCGCGAGCAGGCGCTCGTTGCCGACCGCGAAGCCGATCCGCCAGCCGGCCATCGAAAACGTCTTCGACATCGAGGAGAACTCGACCGCGACGTCGAGGGCGCCTGGCGCCTGAAGGACCGATGGGGGCGGCTCGTCGTCGAAATAAACCTCGGCGTAGGCGACGTCGGACAAAACGAAGACCTCGTGCTTGCGGGCGAAAAGCACGAGGTCCTTGTAGAAGTCGAGCGAGGCGACCATCGCGGTCGGGTTGGACGGGTAGCAGACGACGATTGCGATCGGTTTCGGGATCGAATGAATGATCGCGCGTTCGAGCGAGACGAAGAACTGGGGCGAGGGCTCGGCCGGCACGGAGCGAATCACCCCTCCGGCCATCAGGAAGCCGAAGGCGTGGATCGGATAGGACGGATTGGGCGCCAGCACGACGTCGCCCGGAGCGGTGATCGCTTGCGCCATGTTGGCGAAGCCTTCCTTCGAGCCGAGGGTGGCGACGACCTGCGTCTCCGGATCGACCTTCACGCCGAAGCGCCGGGCGTAATAGCCCGCCTGCGCCCGCCTGAGGCCGGCGATGCCCTTCGAGGCGGAATAGCGGTCGGTGCGCGGCTTGCCGACCGTCTCGACGAGCTTGTCGAGCACGTGCTTCGGGGCGCTCAGATCCGGGTTGCCCATGCCGAGATCGATGATGTCGGCGCCGGCCGCGCGCGCCTTGGCCTTGAGCTTGTTGACCTGCTCGAAGACGTAGGGCGGCAGGCGCCGCACGCGGTGGAACTCGCTCATCGGTTCCGAATGCCCCCGGGTGAACCCCTGCCTTGCGGCGGTCCGCGCCATCGCGGCTGTGTTAACATCGAGCGGGGCGGCCCCGCAAACCTCATCCTACTGATTGGCGTTCTGATTGGCGTTCGCGGGCTTCGTCTTCGCCTTCTTGGCCGCGGCCTCCTCCGCCGCCGCCTTCACGGCCGGCGGATAGGCCTGCCGAAGCGCGTCGTCCCGCTTCTCGATCGAGTCGAGAGCGCCTTTCACCCCGCTCAGCTCCTTGCCATTCAAGGCGGGTTTGGCCGGCTCGGGCGGCGGCTGGAAGACTGGGATGTAGCCGAGGTCGCCGCTTGGACGCGATTTAAGGACGAAATCGGCCGGCGGCGCCACGTCGGTGGCAAAGCCCAGCACCTTCATCACGCTCTTCAGCGGGCTGTCGGCCTGCTGAGCGAGGCCCGCCGAGGACCATACACAAACCGCAGCCGCGACGACGATCCCTGCCTTTGCGTTCGCGCCCGCCATCCTCGCCGCCCTCTTGCTGAATCCGCTCGCGCAGATGCGCGACCAATCGCCTCGCCGCCGAAAGTCGTTGTGGCGTGGCCCGGGGGTAGTGACCTATTATGACAAAAACGGGACCGGGTCTTTTCCCGGTGTCCATTGGGAACGCTTCATGCCGAACATCCCTCGAAAAATCGCTACGCTGCGCACGAACGCCGCTAGTCCCGAGGCGTCCATCGGCGTTTCGCCGACCGACTCCGCGAAGGCGCCCGCGCCTAGCGAAGGCCGGTCGGCGAAAACCCGTGGGACGCAGGCCAAGCAGGCCTTGGAGAAGGCTTCGGCGCCGGCTGCGGCCAAAAGGACGAAATTCCCTGTCCAGCCGAAATGGGTCAGCGCGTTATCGGCGCCGGAGCCGATGCGAAGGCGGCGAGGCTCGCCCGGTCCGGCAAAGCCGGAAGTGCTCGACCAGTGGGTCAACGCGCCGCCGCCGAACCCGCACGAAGCGACGGCTGAAACCCGCTCGATTCGATCGGTCGCCGACGCGCGGACGACGATGGCGGAGGCGCCGAAGGCTGGGGCCGACAGGGCGGCGCCCGCCGCCCCGCCGCGGAAGACTCGCTTGACCTCGATGGCCGCCCGATCGACGGCCAAAGGAGCCCGGCGCGAGGAGCCCTTGGCGTCGCCGACCGCCGCCGCTTCCGCGCCTGCGCCGGCCGTCATGCCCCCCTCCCCGCGGCCGGCAGCGACGAACAGCGACGCACTCCCTCTGATGGTCTCCGAAGCCGCGGCCATCGTCCAGGCCCCCGTCCCGTCTTCCGCGACCGGGGCCTCCTCTGAACCATCGCCCGCGCCGAAAGCCGCGTCCGCCGCGGGTGCGGCGGCAGACGGCGCCTTCGGCTTCAGCGCCCACTACCCGCTCCCCGACACCGAGGCGCTTGCCCGCAACATCGCGAGCGCGATCGAGCACGCCGGCCGCGCGGTCGCCGCCTATCTGCGGCCGCGCGAGACGGGCGAGATCAAGACCACGATCGCCGACGAGATCGGCGAAATCGTCCGTTCGCTCGGCCACGTCGCCGAATATTACATGTCCGATCCCGCGCGCGCGATCGAGGCGCAGACGGCGCTGACCACGCAGTTCATCGACCTGTGGGCGGCGACGCTGCAGCGCTTCCAGGGCGGGCCCGCCAAGTCGATCGCCGAGCCCGACCGGTCGGACAAGCGCTTCGCGGACGCGGAATGGCGAGAGAACCCTTTCTTCGATTTCCTCAAGCAGGCCTATGTGCTGACGACGCGTTGGGCCGACGATCTCGTCAGCCGCGCCGACGAGCTCGAGCCGCACGAACGCCACAAGGCGCAGTTCTATTTGCGGCAGGTCACCGCGGCGCTCGCGCCCTCGAATTTCATCGGCACCAATCCCGAGCTCATTCGCGCCACGCTCGCCGAAAGCGGCGAGAACCTCGCCCGCGGCCTGAAAATGCTGGCAGAGGACATCGAGGCGGGAAAGGGCAATCTGCGCATCCGCCAGTCGGACGCGCGCGCCTTCAAGCTCGGCGTCAACCTCGCCATGACGCCCGGCAAGGTCATCTTCCGCAACGAGCTCATCGAGCTCATCCAATACGCGCCGACGACGGCCGAGGTCTACAAGCGGCCGCTCCTGATCGTGCCGCCGTGGATCAACAAGTTCTACATCCTCGACCTCAACCCCGAGAAGTCGTTCATCCGTTGGGCCGTATCACAAGGGCTGACCGTGTTCGTCATCTCCTGGATCAACCCGAACAGCCGCCACGCCGACAGGGACTTCGCCGCCTACATGCACGAGGGCGTCCTCACGGCGCTCGACTGCGTCGAGCAGGCGACCGGGGAGCATGAAGTCGCGGCGATCGGCTATTGCGTCGGCGGCACGCTGCTCGCGGCGACGCTCGGCTATATGGCCGCGGTCGGCGACAAGCGGATCAACAGCGTTACCTTCTTCACCGCGCTCGTCGACTTCACCGACGCCGGCGACCTGCAGGTGTTCGTCGACGCCGCGCAACTGAAGGAGGTCGAGGAGCGGATGGCCGAGCAAGGCTATCTCGAGGGCTCGGCGATGGCCTCGGCCTTCAACATGCTACGGCCGAACGACCTCATCTGGTCATATTACGTCAACAATTACCTCAAGGGCAAAGAGCCGAAGCCCTTCGACCTCCTGGTGTGGAACTCCGACTCGACGCGCATGCCGGCCGCCAACCACAGTTTCTACCTGCGCCACTGCTACCTGCAGAACGACCTGTCGAACCGGCGCATGGTGCTGAGCGGCAAGACGATCGACCTTGGGAAAGTGACGATGCCGGTCTACGAGCTGGCGAGCCGAGAGGACCACATCGCTCCCGCCCGTGGGGTGTTCAAGGGCGCCAAGTGCTTCGGCGGACCGGTGCGATACGTCATGGCGGGCTCCGGCCACATCGCCGGCGTGATCAATCCGGCCGAGAAGCCGAAATACCAGTATTGGACGAACGGGCCGCCGGAAGGCGATTTCGAATCGTGGGTCGCCGGGGCGAACGAGACGCGCGGCTCCTGGTGGCCGGACTGGATCAAGTGGCTCTCGGCCCAGGCGCCCGAGAAGGTTCCCGCCCGCACGCCAGGCGCGGGCAAGCTCAAGGCCATCGGCGATGCGCCCGGCGACTACGTGCGGATGAAGGCATAGGCGGCGCGAAAGGCGGCGGCCCCATCTCTATCAAGCGCAGGCCACCATTCCTTTGAGAATCGCCCGGACGCTCGGCTGCCTTTCGCCGCCCTGGTTTCCTGAGGCCGATGGCCTCCTCGTCATGCCCGCGCATCGGGGCGTCCAGGGCGCATGGTCGCAAACGACGTTGCGACGGACGGAAGGTGACGGATAGGGACGCGCGGACGCTCCTCGTTCTCGACTTCTGGGCATTAGAACAAATATGTGGGCCGCATACTTGTCCCTGGATCTGAGCCCGGAACGTATACGTGGTTATGACGTCAAAATTTATCGATTGACTAGACTCCGCTGGGAATGGAAATTAGCCGCCGAGGCCCGTCTCGACGCGGTCCAACGATGCAATGAGCGCCTCCATGCAATTGGCTGCGACCGCGACGGTCGCCTGATACGTCTGACCCGACAGAGTCCCCTATGGTCCAGAACGTTTTTTCGCCGGCGTCCGACCTAGCCGATCTCGACCTCGAGGCGTTCGCCGAGGCGGTCCATGCGGACGAGGTCACTGTCGTGGACGTCCGCGAGCCGCACGAGTTCGCCGCAGGTCACATTCCGGATTCGGTCAACCTGCCGATGTCGCGCTTCGATCCCCGGGACCTGCCGATGGGCAAGCCGGTCGTGCTCATCTGCCAATCCGGGCGGCGGTCTCGCAATGCTCTCGATCGGACGAGAGCGGCAGGACGAAGCGACGTCAAACACTACGCCGGCGGCATGTCGCAGTGGCGCATGCACGGCGGCGACGTCACGACCTGAGGGAGAGCGACATCCTGTAGGGGACAGCCGATGCTCGACGGACTCGCCCTGCGATGAACCGCCGCTTCGACGACGTCGTGATCGGCGCAGGCCAGGCCGGGCCGCCGATGGCCGGCCGGCTCGCCGCGGCCGGCAGGACGGTCGCCCTCGTGGAGCGCAAGCTCATTGGCGGGACCTGCGTCAACACGGGCTGCACGCCGACCAAGACGCTGGTTGCCAGCGCCTACGCCGCGCATCTGGCGCGTCGCGCGGCGGATTTCGGACTCAGCGCCGGACCCGTCAGCGTGGATTTCGCCGCGGTGAAGACGCGAATGGACGGGGTCGTCGGGAACTCCCGCTCGCACCTCGAGGCCTGGCTTGGCGACATGGCGAATTGCACGGTCTTGCGGGGTCACGCGCGGTTTTCGTCGCCGACGACGGTCGAGGTCGGCGGCGAGACGCTCGAAGCCGATCGCTTCTTCATCAACGTCGGCGGCCGCGCGATCGTGCCGGATTTCCCAGGCCTCGATCAGATCCGGACGCTGACCAACACGAGCCTGCTCCAGCTCGACGTCTTGCCCCGCCATCTCGTCGTCGTCGGCGGAAGCTATGTCGGGCTTGAGTTCGCCCAGATGTTCCGCCGCTTCGGCGCCGCGATCACGGTGGTCGAGAAGGCGCCCCGGCTCTGCAGCAGAGAGGACGAGGAGGTTTCCGACGCCGTCCGCGAAATTCTCGCGGCGGAGGGAGTCGCGATCCGCTGCGACGCGAAATGCATCCGCTTCGCGCGGCGCGGAGCCGACGTCGCGGTCGGAGTCGAGTGCGCGAGCGGCGAGCCGGAAGTGGTCGGCTCGCATGTGCTGCTCGCCGTCGGGCGGCGCCCGAACACCGACGACCTCAGGCTCGACGCGGCGGGCGTGGCGCTCGACGAGCGCGGCTACATACGCGTCGACAACGGGTTGCGCACCAGCGTCCCCCACATTTTTGCGCTCGGCGATTGCAACGGCCGTGGCGCCTTCACCCACACGTCGTACAACGATTTCGAGATCGCCGCGGCAAACCTGCTCGACGGAAAGGCGCGCAAGGCGAGCGACCGCATCCCCGCCTATGCGCTCTATATCGATCCGCCGCTCGGACGGGTCGGCCTGACCGAGGCGGAGGCTCGCGCCAGGGGCCACAATGTGCGGATCGGCCGTCGGCCGATGACCCGCGTCAGCCGGGCGGTCGAGAAAGGCGAGACACAAGGCTTCATGAAAGTCGTGGTCGACCGCGACAGCGACGCGATTCTCGGCGCGGCGATCCTGGGGGTCGGCGGCGACGAAGCGATCCACGGCGTGATCGAGGCGATGGCAGCCGGCGTGACGGCCAAGGCCTATACGCGCGCGATGGCGATCCACCCGACGGTGTCCGAGCTCGTTCCGACGATATTTGGCGAGCTGTCGGCTTGATTTCGACCAGAGTGTCCCAACCCGAGGCGTCGAGGCCGCAACGACTGGCGACCCCGAACATGCTGGCGGCGTTGCGATTGGAGGGCGCGTCAGGCCGGACCCCGATACCAGTTGCTTGAAGATCCCCTTCGGGAGGAAGCAAGATGGCCGACTCGACGATCACCACGAAGTGCTGCATCGCCGGTGGCGGGCCGGCGGGAATGATGCTCGGATTCCTGTTGGCGCGCGCCGGCGTCGACGTCATCGTTTTGGAGAAGCACGCGGATTTCTTCCGCGACTTCCGCGGCGACACGGTTCATCCCTCGACGCTCGAGGTGATGGGCGAGCTGGGGCTGCTCGACGATTTCCTGAAACTGCCGCACCAGAAGCTCGAAACGCTGACCGGCCAGGTCGGCGCAGAGCACCTTAAGTTTGTGGATTTCCGGCATTTGCCGACTCGCTGCAAATTCGTCGCCCTGATGCCGCAATGGGACTTTCTCGATTTCCTGGCCGAGAAAGCCAAGCGCTACCCAACGTTCAAACTGCGCATGAAGGCCGAGGCGACCGATCTCGTGGAGGAGGGCGGCCGAATCGTGGGGCTTCGCGCGAACACGCCCGACGGCGCGCTGATCGTTCGCGCCGATCTGGTGGTCGGTTGCGACGGACGTCACTCGACAGTGCGCGCGAAAGCCGGACTTCAGGGCGACGACTATGGCGCGCCCATGGACGTGCTCTGGTTTCGCGTGTCGCGAAAGGACAGCGACAGCGCGGACACCTTCGGCCATATCGAAGCGGGCAAGCTCATGGTCATGCTCGATCGCGGCGATTATTGGCAGTGCGCTTATGTCATTCCAAAGGGCGGGATCCAGCGCGTGAAGACGGAGGGCCTGGACGCTTTCCGCCGGCGGGTCGTCGAAATGTCGCCCTTTCTCGGCGATCGCGTTGGCGAACTGAAGAGCTGGGACGACGTGAAGCTCCTCAGCGTCGCGGTCGATCGACTGCGAAGATGGTGGCGCCCGGGGCTGATCTGCATCGGCGATTCGGCGCACGCAATGTCGCCAATCGGCGGCGTGGGCGTCAATGTCGCGGTGCAGGACGCGGTCGCCGCCGCCAACCGGCTCGCCGGCCCGCTCCGGAGAGGCGAGGCGACGGACGCCGATCTTCAGGCCATCCAGGCGCGGCGAACCCTGCCCGTGCGCTTCACGCAATGGCTCCAGCTCGCCGTCCAGCGACGGGTCATCAGCCGCGTTCTGGAAAGCGAGCGGCGACCGAAGCCGCCGCTGTTCTTCCGGTTCTTCAATTTCTTTCCGGCGCTGCGGCGCATTCCGGCCCGCTTGCTCGGGCTCGGCATCCGCCCTGAGCACGTGCGCACGCCGGAAGCCCGCTGATCAAGACGGTCGAAGAGAATCGCCTTCGTAGCGGCGGGCTTGGCCTGGCCCCGTCGGCGCGACGGGTCAGTGAGGGTAAGGGTAATAGTGGTGGTTGTGATAGGACCAAGCTTGGTTACGCCGGCGGACATAGTCCGCGCCGGCTCTCGCACGGTCCTTGCTTTGGTTGAAGTGGTTCCACGACCGGTCAAAAGTCGACGTAGACGGTTGGCCAGGGGTGACGCCGTATCCGGTCTGCGCGACGGCCGCGACAGGCGGGAGCGCGAGGGCGGCGCCGAGGGCGATCAGGGCGATTGTCTTGAGCATGGCTTACTCTCCTTGCGGGCGGGTCATTGGCCCCGCGTAGGACTGGTGTTTCATACGCCGCAATCGAGGCGGCGTCATGAACGCTCGAACTCGCTGACGGCCCCGGCGATTTCGGTGTCCCCTGCTCCGCCCGCGGAGATCGCCATCGGCGAACCGCCCCTGCCCTGAGCTCCATTCCGGGACGAACGACGTACGCAAGCGCCCGACCTCGGGGAAGTCGCGAAGCCGAAGTGGTCAGCAAGCAAGGCCCTCAAGCCTGCGCGGCGGACAGAGGGAAGCTTTCCGTCTCGCCGCCGCGCCGGATGATCGCGTCGCGGTTCATAGCGCTGACCGCGCCTCGGGCGGTCAATGCGGCATCTCGCGGCGACAGAGACTCAAAGACTCAGAAAAAAACACCGCCGATTCATTGACGGTGGCGAGCTCGCCCCGGGTAAGGAACATACAGAAAAACCTGACCCCGCGTCCAATGCTGGAAGATCGAGATGGCTCTCGATGCGCCGCACGCGCGCCTCGAGCTCGCCGATGAGCGCGCCGTGGGGCCAAGGACGGCGGAATGATATTCGACCACAGCGCGGCGCCAGCCCGGCGACCTGCTCCCCATCTCCTTGCGCACCGCGATAAAGTCCGCCGCCACGTCGGCGCGCAGCGATTGGATTTCCGATCGAAACTCCGCCTTTGCAGAGTCGACCTTGGCGTCAATCTTCTCGTCCAGTCGCGCGACGTCGGCGCGAATGTTTCGCAGGAGTTCGAGAACGAGACTTTCCGGCTGCCCGATCAACCAGATCTCCATCTCCGCGAGCCGCGGCAAAATGCGCTATTCACCTGCCGGTGTCGAGGGGATTTCCCGCGGCGGCGATGACGCTTGTGGCTCTCCCGCCCCTCGACTGGACCGACCGCATCGCCTATTTCAACGTCAAAAAGCAGCGCCGCCGACGTCTGATCGACCCCGACAACCTGCGACGAGCCCATGCGAAACTTCCTCATCGACACCGACACCGCATCCGATGACGCGGTCGCCATCATCATGGCCCTCGCGGCGCCGGACGTGCGGGTGCTGGCGCTGACGACCGTCGCCGGCAACGTCGGCCTCGAACAGGCGACCCGCAATGCGCTTCTGACCGCCGACATCTGCGGGTCGGACGTCCCGGTTTTCCGAGGGGCCGAGGGGCCGCTCAT
>DASRSL010000268.1:0-1646 GCA_035656495.1 Roseiarcus sp. | reverse complement strand
GTCGAAGAATTGCTGGATGCGGCGCGCGCGGAACGCCTCTTCCCAATCCCGGCCGAACATCGGCTCGCGATCGGGCGCCACAATGGCGTTGTTGGCGTTGAAGACGAAGCCGACGGGCGGATTGTGCAATTGCGGCAGCTGCTCGAACGGCACGAAGCCGGTCCAGTCGGTCGCTCCCGCGGCGCCGTCGGTCGGCGCCAGCCCGTTGCCGGACTTGCGCAGCGGCACGAGGCCGGGACTGATGAAGCCGATGTCGCCGGAGGCGTCGGCATAGACGAGATTCTGCGTCGGCGCCTGATAGAGTCGCAACGCGGCGAGGAGCTCTTCCCAATTGTGCGCGCCATTCACGCGCATCAGCGCTTCGAAAGTCGTATCCTTGTCGCCGAGGCCCGTGAAGGCGAGCGTCATCGCCTTGCCGGGACCCGCGAGGTCGGCGAGTTCCGGACTGACGTCGGAGAGCACCGGCCCGTGCCGCGTCGCCCGCACATGCAACCCAACGTCTGGACCGCCCTTGACATGGATCGTCTCGTCGCGCGTTTCGAACGGCTTAGGCCCGTCGGGCGTCAGATATTGCGCCGAATTGGCGGGATCGACGGTCTCGACGAACAGATCCTGCGTGTCGGTGTCGGCGCTGGTGAAGCCCCAGGCGATCGATGCGTTCTGCCCGAGCAGCACGACCGGCGCGCCGGGCACGGTGGCGCCCTTGACGGCGCCCTCTGGCGTCACGATGCGCGCGAGATACCAGAGAATCGGCGCGGCGAGTTCGAGATGCGGGTCGTTGGCGAGGATCGGCTTGCCCGTCGTCGTGCGCGATCCAGCGACCACCCATTCGTTCGAAGCGCCGTGGCGAAACGGAAACAGCTCGCCCAGTCGGGCGTCCGGCTCGTCCGCGGCGGCGTGGCGCGAATGGAGCGCCGGCTGCGTCGTGATCGGCGAATCCGCGGGCGGCGTCGGAAAGATCCAGCTCGCCTGCTCGGGCGGAAGCTTCCGAGCGAGCTCGGAACGCATGACCTCGTACCTGTAGTTGTGGCCGAGCTGCCAAGCCATCAGCTTGCCCCAGACCAGCGAATCCGCCGGCTTCCAGGGTTCCGGCTTGTCGCCGAGGATCATGAATTCCGGCGGCAGGGCGTCGGCGTGCGCATCGAGGAACGCGTTGACGCCGTCGACATAGGCTTGCAGGCGCGCCTGCGCGACCGGCGAAAGCGCCGCGAAGCTGGATTCGGCGAGCCGATAGAGCCCGAGCGTGCGGATGAAGCGATCGACCCCGATCAGGTCCGGCCCGGCGATCTCGGCGATCCGGCCCTGGCCGACGCGCCGCTGGATCTCCATCTGATAGAGGCGCTCGCTCGCGTGGAGCCAGCCGAGCGCGCGCATCGCGTCGTTCATCGTCGCGGCGAAGATGTGCGGCACGCCGTACGGATCCCGCCAGACCCGCGTCTCGGCCGAAAGCCCCGGCAAAGCCGCGGTCCCCGAATATTCCGGCATCGCTCGCCAGAAGAGCCAGGCGCCGGCGGCGACCGCGACGAGAACCAGCACGACGACGAACTGCGCCAGGAACTTGATCAGACGAAAGAGCATCGACAGTTCCCGCGGAGCGATTCTCGCGATCACCCTATGCCGAGATCGGCGGGTTCGGCAACGGAGCG
>DASRSL010000267.1:0-1922 GCA_035656495.1 Roseiarcus sp. | reverse complement strand
CCGGACCTTCGGGGCCTTCGAAGCGGTAGGCCTTCTCGACCGCGACCCACGGCAAGGCGCGGCGCCGGGCGCTCAGCGCATCGCGTTGCTGCGTGAATTCCTTCTCTTCAGCGAGCAATTGCTTGCGCGCCTCGAGCCATTCGGCTCGGCTCACGACGAGATGTTCGGTCATTTCACTCTCCTTGCTGCTCGAACGGACAATGCAGGCGCGGTCGCCGACCGCGCGGGTTCCGCGGCGCCGAAGCCGGCGGACCAAGGCGCTCTGCGCCGGCCGCGCTCGGTGAGCGTGGCTACAATCACCCCGCCGCCTGGGTCGCGCTGACGAAACTCGGACGCGCCGCGAACGCCTCTCGCGCCCGCCTCACGTTGGAGTAGTGCGACAACAGTTCCTTGCCCTCGGGAAACAGGCCGAGATAGTTCAGCGCCGGCGCCAGCAGGATATCGGGCAGGCCGACCTTGTTGTCGACCAGATAGTCGTTGGCGCCGTAGGCCGTATCGAGCGCCCCCAGCACCTTGCGGATTTCCGGGATCGCGGCATCGATCGTCGCTCGGTCCGGCTTGCCGTCGGCGCCGCGCGGAAAGACATATTGCAGCACGTAGTTCCGCACGATCGGACGGTCGGCGTAGCAGTTGATCGCGCTGATCCATTGCTCGGCGCGTGCGCGCGCGAGCGGGTCCGCAGGCATCAGCGCGGGGCCGGGGTAGACCTCGTCGATGTAGCGCAGCATCGCGCTGCTTTCGTAGAGCGTCGCCTCGCCCAGACGGAGAACCGGGATCTTGCCGAACGGATTATGGGCGAGAATGTCGGTCGATTGCGGCTCCGCGGGCCTCAGCGTATGCGCGATGCCCTTCTCGAAGAAGGCGATGCGCACGGCGCGGGTGTAGGACGACCGGGCGTCGCCCATGACGACGGGGCCGGCGATCAGCGGCTTGGGATGGCCGGCCAGCAGGGCGTCGAGCGAATTCCAGCTCGAAGTCCAGCCGTCGCGGTGCGAATCGCGGAATTTCTCGCTGACGAAGCCGACTTGCTCCAGCGTCAGATCCGTGCCGCCGTCGCGGGGCCTGAAGGTCAAGGTGACGATGGTTTCGGGGTTGCGCCCGTTACCGTTGAGCCAGCCCCAGGTGAACACCAGCCGCTCCGGCGCGACGATCTCCTTGAATTCGCCGGTGACGACATGCACCGAGCCGGCGGTCGAATGTATTTCGAACCGGTATTTGCCGCCGACCCGCGCGTCGACCTCGCAATGGGGCACGGTCGTCGGCTCAGGCCCGTACCAGCCCTGCATCAGGCCCTTCTCGGTGAAGGCGGCGAACACGCGTTCCGGCGGCGCCTTGAAATGGCGGTTCAGGACGAGGGGAGCGACCGTCATGGCGTTTCCTTTTCGTTGTCATCCTTGCGTTGCGCCTCGAGCAGCGCTTCGAGTCGGTCGAAGCCCTTCGACCAGAATTCGCGCATTTCATCGATCCAGGCCTGCGCTTCCGTCAGTCGCTCCCGGCGCAGCGAGCAGACCCTCCAGCGCGCCTGAACCTTGCGCTCGATCAGCCACGCCTCTTCGAGCACCTTGAGATGCCTGGAGATGGCCGGACCGCTGATTTGAAACGGCTTGGCGATCTCCCCGACCGTCGCCTCCCCCGCCGCGAGCCGCGCGATGATGGCGCGGCGGGTGGGGTCGGCGAGGGCGGAGAAGGTTTGGGTGAGCGCGTCCATGCGCGTTGTTTAACATGAAGGTTAAATGAGGCGCAAGCCCCCGGGTAGGAGAGCTGTCTCGGGCTCGTTCGGAGCGCGCACGCCGAACCGCGTGGATGGCCGGGCACAGGGCGGCGTTCGGAAGAACGCCCGTTCTTCGACGGGCTATACCCGGCCATGACGGAAAACGCATGATTATCAATGGCTGACCTGGCTGGGCGGCAATCGATTGACC
>DASRSL010000266.1:0-16918 GCA_035656495.1 Roseiarcus sp. | reverse complement strand
ATCATCGACTGGATCTGCTGGATCTGCGTGTTGGCGTTCCCCTGCGCGTCGGTGATCGTCAGGTTTTCGACAAGGCCCTGCTTCTTCAGCTGGTTAGCCATGTCCTCGATGGTCCCGGTGGTTTCCTTCATCCAGGTGGGGATCGAATAGATATTGGCCCATCCGATCTTGTACGGCGGCTTGTGCTCGCTCTTGATGCAGTGGGCGAGTGCAAACGCGGAACCGGCGCTTGCCAGTTGCACAAGCGCAAGGCCGGCAATCACGGCAGGCGCAATGGCAAGGCGCGCCAAACTGATCGTCTTCATGTCAGGGTTCTCCTTTGTGAGCGTCTCCCAGTGTGACTCCCAAGCTACGCCCAGGCCGCCCAACACGAATCAAACGCAGCGACGTTGGAATCCAAAGCGCGTAGCATCAATCCCATTTCCCATGGCAGATTGGCGTAGGCAGGAGGTCACCGATCCGCAGTGTCGACCCGGTTGGACCGATGTTGCAAGAGATCAGGATATATGTCAGCGGAGCAGGCGCAAGCGCGATTGCTCAAAGCCCGCGGCTGATGTGCGAGTCGGGCTCCGTGCGCCAGAAGCAGAAGGGGAGGCGGAACTGCGATGATCGGTATCAGCGACGTGGAGGCGGCCGCCAGGCGGATTGCGGATCACGTCCGACGGACTCCGTTGTTGCGCGCGGACCGATGCGCTGAACCGGCTGGCGACGCCGACTTGTGGCTGAAGCTCGAGTCCCTGCAAGTCACCGGCTCGTTCAAGGCGCGCGGGGCGACCAACAAGCTGTTGACGACGCCGCGCGTCGAACTGGCCAAGGGGATCGTCACCGCCTCCGGCGGAAACCATGGGCTTGCGACGGCGCGCGCCGCACGCCTTGCCGGCGCGCCTGCTGTCGTCTTCGTGCCGGCGACGGTCGCGGCCGAGAAGACCGACAAGCTGCGCAAGTGGGGGGCCGAAGTCCGCACTGTCGGCTCGCTCTGGGACGAATCGAACCGCCAGGCGATCGAGTTCGCACGCGGCAGAGGGGCGGTCTATTTCCATCCCTTTGCCGATCCCGCAGTCGTGGCCGGCCAGGGGACGGTGGGGATCGAGATCCTCGACCAGCTGCCCGACGTCGAGACGCTTCTCGTCGCGATCGGCGGCGGCGGGCTCATCGCCGGCATCGCCACGGCGGTCAGGGCGAGGAAGCCGGCTGTCCGCATCATCGGCATCGAGCCGATCGGCTCGCCTACGCTGCACGCTTCGCTGGCGGCCGGACATGTCGTCCACCTTCCCGAGGTCACGACGCGTGTCGCCACGATGGCCTGCGGCAGGACCGAGGAGGCGGTTTTCGAGATCGTGCGCCGCACCGTCGACGAAATCGTTCTGATCGAGGATGAAGACATGCTCGGCGCCGCCCGCTGGCTTTGGTTCGAGTTCGGGATCGCCGCCGATCTCAGCGGCGCCGCCGCCGTCGCGGCGCTCCGCTCCGACCGCGTGCGGCTGAAACCGGGCGAGCGGGTGTGCGGATTGGTCTGCGGCGCCGGATTGGAAGGATTGACGTGCGCGGCCTAGGGTCGAGGAGCTTCGAGCGTGGATGAAACGTACCGGGGGCCGATCATCGACGCGCACCATCATCTCTGGGACCTCAGCATGGACCGCCATCCCTGGCTGCGCCCGGCGGGGGATGCTGTCCAGGCGCTCGGCGATCTCGCACCGATCCGACAGAACTATCTCGTCGACGACTATCGCCGCGACGCCGCAAACCAGAACGTTGTCGCCACCGTGCATGTGGAGGCCGGCTGGGATCGCCACGACGATCCACTCGCCGAGATCGGCTGGCTCGAGACGCTCGACAAGTCATCAGGCGTCGCCGTGCGCTATATCGGCTTCGCCGACCTCGCGGCCGGAAATGCTGCAGCCGCGCTTGATCGCCTGGCCGGCGTTTATCGCTGCGTCGGTGTTCGGCAGACGCTGAGCTGGCACCCGACCAACCCAGCCAAATGCTTTGCTCCGCGGGCGGGGATAGCCGACGAGCGGGATTGGCGTCGCGGCGTTTCACTGCTTGCCCGCCATGGCCTGCTGCTCGAGCTGATGCTTTATCCCTACCAGGCTGACGAGCTCGCGCGGCTGGCGGGCGATTTCCCTGACCAGCCGTTTGTCGTCAACCACTGCGGCAGCCCGGTCGATCGCGACCGCGAAGGGATGGCGCGTTGGAAGGAGGGCCTGAGGCTGCTTGGCTCGCTGCCCAACGTCAGCGTCAAGATTTCGGCGCTGACCGCTTACGATCCGCACCCGACGCTGGAGAGCTTGCGCGACGTCGTTCTGCATTGCATCGACTGTTTTGGCGTCGACCGCTCGATGTTCGGCAGCGACTTCCCCGTCGGCCGGCTGTGGACGACCTTCGACGCAATCTTAGAGGGTTTCAAATCCATCGTCCGCGATTTCTCCGAAGCAGAGCAGCGCGCGCTCTTTTCCGACAATGCGCGGCGATTCTATCGCATGGATCCCAGCGCAACGGGACGACACGGCGACGCGTGAGGGGACAAGGCAGTTCGCTCTGGGCTTGGCGGCGTTCCGCCTTTGAGCTATTCTCCCTCGAACGCATCTGGGTGCGACGATGAGAACGAGCAGCCGGGCCGTGGCGGGCGGCGCGATCGGACTTGTGGGACTGATCGCCGGCGGGTCAGGCTCGCATGCCGACTCTATCGACGCGCGCCTTGTTGGCGCCTGGACCACCTCCCCGGCCGACTGCTCGAGAATTTTCGTCAAGAGCGGCGGCGGCTTCGCCTACCGGCAGCCGGTCGACAAGTTCGCCCAGGCTGTGATCATCGGGCCGCAGGAGATCCGCCTGCCAGCCAGCGCCTGCCGGGTTCAGCGCGTCTCGCACGAGAAGGACGCCATAAAGATCACCGCCGACTGCAACGACTCGATCAGCTACACGACCCAGAACGTGCAGATCAGGGTCACGTCGGCCGGCGAAATCGTCTACAGTCCGACCGGCGACCCCACGCTCGACACCACCTTCATCAAGTGCGGGAAGTGAGCGAGCGCCTGGGCGCGGCGCCCGGCTCCGCCGGTCTCGGGTAGCGCATCGACACGTTGGTGACCGCACCCTCGCGCTTCGTCGCCAGGGCGAGCCCGCTGCGCTCGAACACCTTGAGCATCGGCGCATTGTCCGAGAGAACCTCGGCCACGAGCTCCTCGATGCCCGCTTCGCCGGCGATCGCCGCGATGTGGCGCATAAGCGCCGCGCCGAGACCCTTCCCCTGATAGGCGTCAATCACCGAGAACGCCACCTCGGCGCGCCCGGGCCCGACGCGGACATAGCGGCAGCCGCCGACGATGGCCGGCCGGCCGTCCTCGGTCGCCTCCGCCACCAGGGCGACTTGGTTGACGAAGTCGACGTCGAGGAAGAAGTGGGCTTCCCGCTCGGAAAACTCGCGCTTCACGGCGAAGAAGCGGTGATAGAGGGTTTCCGGGCTCGCGCGCCGCACGGCCGCGCGCAGGCCTTCCCGGTCCTCCGGCCGTTGTGCGCGGATTTCAACCTTACGCCCGTCTTTGAGGGTTTCGGTCACGCGAAAGCTCGCGGGTTCGAACATGAAGGTTGGCCCCGCTCCAATTCGCCTTGGCTCTGTCCGACGCCTGGTGATTTCTAGCAGGAACTGCGGCCCGGTGCGTTAGCCATCCAAGGCGCTCTGATCGCCGTCAAACGGCGGCTCCCGACCAATGTGCTGACCCCGGCTTCCTTGTTGCCTGTTTGACAAAAGCGGCCGCATATACTGCCTCTGCACCTTCAGGGGGACATCATGGCGCAAGAGGTCGAGTCCGAGCGCGGGCCCGCATCTCAGTCCAAGGTCCTCATCGTCGGCGCCGGTCCAGCGGGCCCTTTCGCCGCCTGCGAGCTCCTCCGCCATGGCCTGAAGCCGAGGGTCATCGAAAGCCGCCTTCAGCCCCATCACGAGACCCGCGGGACCGCCGTCCAGCCCGCAATCCTCGAGACGCTCGACCGCGCCGGCGTCATCGACGCCTTCCTCGACCAAAGCGTCCGCATCCATGAGATCGAGCTCATGGGTCCAGGACAGCGGCAGATCGCGTTCTCGAAGCTCGCCGGTCTCGGCTGCAAATATGAGTTCCAGTGCAGCCAGCCGCAGTGGTTCACCGAGCGTGTCTTGCGCGATCACCTGGCGAGTTTGGGGCTCGGGGCGAGTTCGGCGCGGAGGTGACCTCGATCGAGCCGGAAGCCGACGGCCTGCGAGTGACGCTCGTCAAGGACGGCCGGACCGAGATCGTCCGCGCGGCGTATGTCATCGGCGCAGAGGGAGGCCACAGCGTCACCCGACATTCCATGCACGAGCGGCTTGACGGCGAGACCTACCGCGGCCGGTACATCGTCGCAGACGTTGAAGCGCATTTGCCCATTCCGCCCGGACGAGGACGAGTCGTGGTCGGGCCGGAGGGATTTGTCCTGTTCTCCCCGCTGCCGGGCAAGAGGTGGCTCATTTTCGTCAACCGGGACGAAGTCGATCAGCGCGACCAGCCGCCGGCCGCGGCTGCGCTGGCGGCGCTGGTCAACAGCCGGGTCGGGACGGACATCGGACTCGCCGATCTTCGCTGGTCTCGTTCTTCAAAATGCAGGGGCGATCGGCGCCCTTGCTGAGTGACGGGCGACGCTTTCTGCTCGGCGACGCCGCCCTTCTCTCAAGTCCGCTCGGCGGGGAGGGAATCAATTCGGCGCTCATGGACGGCGCGGATATCGCCGGGAAGCTCGCCCTTGTTCTGCGTGGCGCAGCCAAGCCTTCGCTGCTCGAGAGCTACGCGGCCGAGCGCGGACTGGCCGATCGCCACGTCGTCGAGGTCTCGAACGAGATTCCCGCCTTCATCATGCAGCTCGTCGCCGCGTGCGCGGGCGGCGCCGCGCCGGCGGCGCCTGAGGAGGACCCGGCGCAAAGGCTGATCGGATTGCGTCGACGCTCGATGCTCGACGTCTTCTATGTGGGCGCTCCGCTCATCGGCCCAGCCCACGCCTCAAGCGACAAGCCGGCGCCTGGCGACCGGTTCCCGGATTGGCTCCGGCCGAGAGGCGACTCCCACCAATTCGTCGTCTTCGGCAGAGCCCATGGTCTTGAGGCGCTCCGCGAACGATGGGGACAGCTCGCGCCCGTGGCCGATGGCAAGGTTATGGGCCTCAACCCGGCCCGCGCGGGACTTCCGGACGGCGCCGTTCTGGTCCGTCCGGATGGGTTCATCGGGTTCCGCGCCGCGCCCGCTGACGTTGCGGCGATGAAGGGCCTCGATGCGCATTTCGCGAGCTATCTCACGCCAGGCTTCGCGCCCGCCGGCGTGAGCGCGGCCGCAGGCTGAAGCCGCTCGGAGGACGGTGCTCCGAACGGGTGCTGCCGGGGAAGCACAGCCGCGTGCGTCCCCGATGAGGGGACAAGGCCCTCGTCGGGCCCTCTGGTTCATTCGCGCCGGGCAAGGGGTTCAGCCGGCTGGCGCTGATCGCGCGGGAGACGCCGAGCGCTGCCGGTCGTTCCGGGAAAATTATTGCGAGGTGAACTCTATGCAGGGATCGGGATTCCCACAATGCTGACCCGTTCCGAATTTCAGGTGCGAACTGCCTGCCGCAATCGTGGTTGACATTCCCGCCAAGCTCGAGCCGACAAGGGCGGGAGCGTGGTCAATACGGTCGAGTTTTACCTGGTATCTGTTCTCCGCGTACGAACAGATGCTCATGGCGCCGCTGATCCAAGTGCTTCCGTCGGGCTTCTTGCCGACAAACTGCAGCTCGTCGCCGGGTCCCGAGTTGATGGTCAAGGACAGCGGCTGGTTTTCTTTTTGATGCAGCTCCCTCCACCTTGCGCTCAGCTTTTTTTCGAATAGCTGCCGAGGGCTCTTCAGACATTCTTGAGCGTACGCAGATTCAGAGAGGGAAACGCCAAGCGCCAGGCAAGTTGCAAATAAGGCGGCCGAAGAGAAGCGCCGGCTCGCCCCGTTGCGCATACCATGCGTAGCACAGTCGTTCGGCCAAACAAATCTTGCCGTCCTCATCCTGGTCGCTCCCTATCGAACCACAGTGCTAATATCGACACACGTCAACTGTCAATCGTCGCCAGCACGATTTGTTATCTGATTGTAATATGCAGCAGAAATCGGGTGCAAAGAAGTCCGCTCTCCGCCCTTCCTGGGACATTCCTGAGAGTGCTGGCGGCGGCTGGACGAGCAGACGCCGCCGGGACCAGGACGAAAAGTCGATGTTCGCTGTTACGGGCGACGCCCGCGCGTTTTGGCGCGGGTCTCCGGCCTCACACCCTCAGCGGCATCAGAACGTAGAGCGCGCTCGCCCCGTCGCGGTCCTGGATCAGCGTCGGGGAGCCTGGATCGGCCAGCTTGATGAGGGCCGTGTCGCCCGACAGCTGGCCGAGAATGTCGAGCAGGTAGCGGGCGTTGAAGCCGATGTCGATCGGCGCGGAGTCGTAGTCGACCTCGATCTCCTCGCTCGCCGAGCCCGAATCGGGATTGTTGACCGAGAGCGTCATCTTGCCGTCGGCGATCGACAGCTTGATCGCCCGGCCGCGTTCGGAAGAGAGCGTCGAGACGCGATCCACCGCCTTCTCGAACGGCTCCCTGTCGACGACGAGGCGCTTGTCGTTGCCGGTCGGGATGACGCGCTGGTAGTCGGGGAAGGTGCCGTCGATCAGCTTGGTGGTCAGCACCACGTCGCCGAACTGGAAGCGCGCCTTGGCGGTCGAGATCTCGATCTTGACTTCCTTGGTCGGATCTTCGAGCAGCTTCTGGACTTCGCCGACCGCCTTGCGCGGCGCGATGACGCCCGGCATGCCGAGAGACCCCTGCGGCGCTGGCGTCTCGACGCGGGCGAGACGGTGGCCGTCGGTCGCGACCGCGCGCAGCGTCGCCGCTGAGCCTGTCGAAGCGCCGCCGACGTCGGCCGTATGTAGGAAAATGCCGTTCAGATAGTAGCGCGTCTCCTCGGTCGAGATGGCGAACTGGCTGTTGTCGATCAGCCTCTTCAGCTCGGCGCCCGACAGGGCGAAGCTGTGCGAAAACTCGCCGAGCGTGAGGTCGGGGAAGTCGGAGGCGGGCAGCGCCTGCAGATAGAAGCGCGAGCGGCCGGAGCGCAGCAGGAGCTGGCCCGTGTCTTCGGCCACTTCCAGGCTGACCTGCGCGCCTTCGGCGAGCTTGCGCACGATGTCGTAGATGACGTGCGCGGCGACCGTCGTCGCGCCGGCCTGGATGACGTCGGCTGCGACCTGCTCGGTCGCCTCGAGGTCGAGATCGGTGCTCTTCAGCGCCACCCGGCCGTCGGCCGCCTCGATCAGCACGTTGGAGAGAATGGGAATGGTGTTGCGCCTCTCGACGATGCGATGGACGTGTCCCAGAGCCTTGAGGAGGACAGAACGCTCGATGGTGACTTTCATCGCAAAAATTCCGAATCTCGATCTCGCGCGACGCCATGGGCGCCCGCGACGGGGGCGCGGAATTTGCCAAGGCGTCGAGGGGAGCGCAAGGCCGGGCGGCCGAATCCGTCGCGGGCTTCCCCGCGCGGCGGCTCTTTTCGGCGATTTTGGCGAAAATTTTACCGGCCCTTAAATCGCCTGGCATTAGGTTCTCCCGCTGCGTAAGGCGCGTTCGGCCTCGGGCCTCGGCCCCCTGCGTAGCGAGCGGGATAAGCATGTTCGGCCGAAGCGGCGGGAAGAAACGGACGCGGGTCGAGCCGCGCTTCGAAGGGCACGGCGGCAATCACGATCTGCGCGCCGATCCGGCCGACCGGCCCCCGTCGCGCCGCAAGCCGAAGGTGGCGCGGGCCGCGAGGAAGAGCGCGCGCCGCCCGAGGCGCTCGACCTTCCGCATCCTCCTCTACTGGCCGGTCGTGCTCGGCATCTGGGTCCTCATCGCGCTCGCCGGGCTTGTCGCCTACAATGCGAGCCAGCTTCCGCCGATCGACCGGCTGGCGGTGCCGAAGCGCTCGCCGAACATCGCCATCCTCGCCGACGACGGCTCCCTCATCGCGAACCGCGGCGACACCGGCGGCCCGGCGGTCCGGCTGATCGACCTGCCGCCTTATCTGCCGAAGGCCTTCGTGGCGATCGAGGACAAGCGCTTCTACTCGCATTCCGGCATCGATCCTGTCGGCGTTTTCCGCGCGCTGCTTCGCGACGCGATCGGCGGCGGCGCGGTCGAGGGCGGGTCGACCTTGACCCAGCAGCTGGCCAAAAACCTGTTCCTCACCCAGGAGCGGACGATTTCGCGCAAGATCCAGGAGGCGATCCTCGCCCTCTGGCTCGAGCGCCGGTATTCCAAGGACCAGATTCTCGAGCTCTATCTCAACTGCGTCTATTTCGGCTCCGGTGCCTACGGGGTCGAGGCGGCGGCTGAGAAATATTTCGGCAAGAACGCCCGCGCCGTCACCCTGTCGGAGGCGGCGCTGCTCGCGGGGCTGATGAAGTCGCCGACCAGGCTCGCGCCCAACCGCAATCCGACAGGCGCCAACGAACGCGCCGGGCAGGTGATCACCGCCATGGCCGAGCAGGGCGTCATCACCGAGGCGCAGGCCGAGATGGCGCTCGCCAGTCCGGCGCAGGTCAAGCACGGCAAGTCGGCCGGCTCGATCAACTACGCCGCCGACTACGTGATGGACGCGCTCGACGACACGGTCGGCGCGATCGACGAGGACATCGTGGTGACGACCGCGATCGACCCGAAGATGCAGGCCGAGGCGGAGCGGGCGCTGACCGACGAGCTCAACGCCAAGGGAGCGAAGTTCGGGGTCGGCGAGGGGGCGCTGGTCGCGATCGACCCGATGGGCGCGGTCCGGGCGATGATCGGCGGCAGGAGCTACGCCGACAGCCAGTTCAACCGCGCGGTCGCCGCAAGACGCCAGCCGGGCTCCTCGTTCAAGCCATTCGTCTATCTGTCAGCGCTGGAGAAGGGCTTGACGCCCGACACGGTGCGCGAGGACGCGCCGATCGCGATCAAGGGCTGGAACCCGGAGAACTACAGCCGCGAATATTTCGGCCCCGTGACCCTGACCAAGGCGCTCTCCCTGTCGCTGAACACGGTCGCGGTCAGGCTCGGCCTCGAGGTCGGGCCGAAGACGGTCGCGGCGGTGGCGCACCGGCTCGGGATAACGTCCGAGCTCGACGCGAACGCCACCATCTCGCTCGGGACGTCGGCGGTGACGCCGCTCGAAATGGCCTCCGCCTACGCCGCCTTCGCCAACGGCGGCATCGGCGTGCAGCCGCATGTGATCACGAAAGTGCGCACGGCCGACGGCAAGCTCCTCTACGCCCGCCGCAACGCAAGCTTCGGCCGCGTCATCGAGCCGCAATATGTCGCGATGATGAACGAGATGATGGAGGAGACTCTCCTCACCGGCACCGCGCGCAGGGCCGAGCTGCCCGGCTGGCAGGCGGCCGGCAAGACCGGCACCAGCCAGGATTTCCGCGACGCCTGGTTCATCGGCTACACGAGCTACCTCGTCGCCGCCGTCTGGCTCGGCAACGACGACGACTCGCCGACCAGGAAGGTTTCGGGCGGCAATCTTCCGGTCGAGATCTGGAGCCGGTTCATGAAGGACGCGCACGCGGGCGTGCCGGTCGCGTCCCTGCCGGGCCCGGGTTGGCGCACGGCCGCGGCGTCGAATCCGCTCGCCCGGCTCCTGTCGCCGCTCGACCTCGCCGGCGGCGCGCCGGCGCCGGCGCCTCCTTCAGGCGGGCGCGGCGGCGGACGATCGCCGGTCGCGGCCGGTGCGCCGGCTTCGCCCCTGGCGTCCGCGCCTCGGCCCGCCGGACGGCCGGCGCCCGCCCCGCTCGTCGATTCGGCGCCGGTACCTCCCGCGCGGATTCCCAACGCCAGCCAGCCGGGCGAACGCACGAACACTTTCCTCAGCAGGATTTTCGGGACGCTGTAGAGACTCTCGTCTGCCAATGGGCTATTTCTTTATCACGTTGCGGCCCCATCTCCGCGAAGCGGACACAAGGTGGCCCGAAGGGCCGGATGGGGTTCGGCAAGCAGGTCTGGATGACGCAGGTTGGGGCTGCCGTTCGTGCAAGTCAACTCGCACTAGAGGCGGTGGCCACACCCCATCCGGCGCTTCGCGCCACCTTAGTATGGGGCTTTTGTTGTCAAGTGGAAAAGCGCGATGAGGATCTCCTTACTCCTTAGTGTGAGGGGCCGATGGTTGGGGTCTGTCCACAGGCTGGCGCTGATCGATCACCGAGAATCAGGCAGCGACAGCCTGTGGACAGACTTGTCGCCGAGCGCAACGATCGGAGGGGAACCCGCCTTGGGGTGGAGGGGGAACTTCCTCCACAGCCTTGTATCCGGGGGGTCGTTTCGACCCTGACCATGATGCAGTCATACGCATCGGGGGCGAGGTTCCTCGGGGCGGCCCCATTCTTCCCCTCGGCAAGCCGCGCACGCCCAGCCGGATGAGGGCCGCCTTCATCTTGTTCGTGCTCCGGGTGCGCTCGGCGCCGAGCTCCTCAAGCTCGCGGCTCGGGCGCTTGGCGTCCTCCTCGGCGAGGCTCGGAATCGCCGCCATGCTGCAATGCTTGGCTTCGCCGCGCAGCCAGCCGAGAAAAGCGCGCATCAGAAGTCCGGTGTCGAGCCGGTCGGTCTTGGCCCGTCGATGCTCGCGCGGCACTGGAATGCTGTTCGGATGGATCACATAGGCCTCGATCCCCGAGCCCGCCGAACCCGCGCCAGCCAGAAGCCGTCGCGGCCGGCCTCGAAGGCGACCGCTATCCCCTCGATCCGCCGGCCCTTCTTGACCGCCTCGGCCCGCCATCGCTCCAACAGCGGAACCAGCGCTTCGCCGTCCGCGCTCAGCCTCTTCAACGGTTGCCGCGTGAGCCCGGGAACGAGTCCCGCCACGAGCCAGCTCTTCAGGCTCAGCTCGACGACCGCAACCAACGTGCTATCCTGGTCGAAGGCGACGAGGGACCTGCTCAGATCATTCGATTGCATGGGGCGCTCCATCATCTGCTGGAAAACGACGATGGCGCCATACCCTCGCCGCCGCCCCATAGGATCTTCCCCAGCAGAGCTGGGGAAGGAGTGCGGCCTGAAACCCCTCTCACTCCTCGAACCGCTCGCTCGTCCCCGCCTGACCGCGCGGAGCGATGGACAAGTCCGGCGCCTGCGCGGGCAGGCCGGGATCGCGGAAGCGGTTGACGATCGGATAGCGGCGGTCGCGGCCGAAATTCTTCGGGCCGACCTTGACCCCTGGCGGCGACTGGCGGCGCTTGTACTCAGCGAGATAGAGAAGCTTCTCGATCCTGCGCACCGTGTCCGGATCATAGCCTTCGGCGATGATGTCGGCGACGCGCATCTCCATTTCGACGAACCGGTGCAGAATGCCGTCGAGGATCGCGTAGGGCGGCAGCGAATCCTCGTCCTTCTGGTTCTCGCGCAATTCCGCCGAGGGCGGCTTGACGAGGATGTTCTGCGGAACGACCTCGCCGTCCGGCCCGAGCGCACCGACAGGCTTCCAGCGGTTCCGCAGGGCTGCGAGGCGAAAGACCTCCATCTTGTAGAGGTCCTTGATCGGATTGAAGCCGCCGTTCATGTCGCCGTAGAGGGTGGCGTAGCCGACCGACATCTCCGACTTGTTGCCGGTCGTCACCAGCATCGCGCCGGTCTTGTTGGAGATCGCCATCAGAATGAGGCCGCGCGCGCGGCTCTGGATGTTCTCTTCGGTGATGTCGCGGCCCTTGCACTCGAACATCTTCGCGAGCGCATGCTCGGCGCCTTCGACCGGCTCGGCGATCGGCACGATGTCGTGGCGCACGCCCAGCGCCTCAGCGCAGGCGGCGGCGTCGGAGAGAGATTCGTTCGAAGTGAAGCGATAGGGCAGCATCACCGCATGCACGCGGCTCGCGCCCAGCGCGTCTACCGCCATGGCCGCGCAGAGCGCCGAGTCGACGCCGCCCGAGAGGCCGAGCACGACGCCGGGAAAGCGGCTGTTGTCGACATAGTCGCGCAGGCCCAGGACGCAGGCCGAATAGTCGGCTTCGTCGCCCTCCTCGACGGTTTCCCGCGGCCCCTCGAGGCAGCGCCAGCCCGCCTCCGTCCGCTCCCAGACGGTGCGCGCCACCATCGGGCGGAAGGCCGGCAGCTGGACGGCGAGGTTGCGGTCGCCGTTCAGCGCGAAGGAGGCGCCCTCGAACACGATCTCGTCCTGTCCGCCGATCGTGTTGAGGTAGATGAGCGGCAGGCCGCTCTCCACCACACGCGACACCGCGATGTTCTGGCGGATGAGGAGCTTGTCCCGCTCATAAGGGGACGCGTTGCCGACCATGAGAATCTCGCCGCCGGTCTCGAGAATGCACTCGACCGGGTCGGGGCCCCAGATGTCCTCGCAGATCGGCACGCCGATCCTGACGCCGCGAAAGACGATCGGCCCCGGCGAGGGCCCGGGCGAAAACACCCGCTTCTCGTCGAACACGCCGTAGTTCGGCAGGTCGACCTTGAACCGCACCGCCTCGATCCGGCCCCCGTCGAGCAGCGCCATGGCGTTGTGCAGCCTGCCTTGCTCGACCCAGGGCAAGCCGACGAGAATCCCCGGCCCCCCGTCCGCCGTCTCGCGCGCGAGCTCCTCGCAGGCGGCGCGGCAGGCCTCCTGGAAGGCGGGCTTGAGCACCAGGTCCTCCGGCGGATAGCCGGCGAGGTAGAGCTCCGGCGTCATCACCAGATCGGCGCCGAAGCTCTGCGCCTCCACTCGCGCCCTGCGCAGCCGGTCGCGGTTGCCGGAAATGTCGCCGACGATGAAGGGGATCTGCGCGAGCGCGAGGACGAGGCGGTTGGCGGGTTGGGGCATCCGGGGGATTTTGGCCGAGGGGAGGGGCGGGCGCAATCGGGGGACTCACCTCTCCCGAACGGGAGAGGGGGCGCTCGCCTTTACCTCTGAAGAGGGGAGTCAGACGCTGTCGATCGCTCGCTGAAGCGCGTCGCGCAGCTGACCCGCCACTGCGGTAACCCCGGGATTGCCAACCGTCTGCATCGCCGGCGCCGGATCGACGGAGGAGACCTCGACCTCGCCGTTGTCGTAACGCTGTACGATTACGTTGCACTGCAGCATGACGCCGATATGCGCCTCCTGGCTCAGGGCCTGACAGGCCAGATTCGGATTGCAGGCGCCGAGAACGCGGTAGGGCCGGAAATCCTTGTCGATTTTCGCCTTCAGCGTAGCGGCGACGTCGATCTCGGTCAGCACCCCGAAGCCCTCGGCCTTGAGCGCGTCCTTGACGCGCCCGATCACCGCATCGAACTCGCCGGCCACCTTGCGGCTGATGTTGTACGGCATGCCAAAGCTCCGTCCTTCTCGGGCTTCAGTGCGTGACCGCGCCGCGCCGCGACTGCCAACCCGACGAGGCCGGCCACAAGGGCGGGCGTGGCGTTCCACTGAACGCAGGCGCATTGGCGAATTTGCCGCCGGCATGGAATACGGCTGAGTCGCAGGCCTCAGCCGGAGGTCGTCGGCCCCCATTTTATTTTCTGCAATGCATGCCGCCCAATGAACTGCTTGATGGAAGAGTTGGATGTACTGCAGGCAACGGTCAGTAAATCCTTAACCATGATCGATTCGACTGTTGGCGTTGAGCCACGGGAGGATCGTGTGAGGTCTGGAGAGGCGGCGGGAAGCGAAGGGCGGTTTTCGGCCTATGTTGAAAGGCTTTCGACGGCGCTGGGACATCGGGATGCGGGAAGGGCCGTTTTGGGTCTATTGCGCGGGGTTGTTGGGGACTGAGGGGCGCAA
Source organism: Roseiarcus sp. (assembly GCA_035656495.1). Lineage (GTDB taxonomy): Bacteria > Pseudomonadota > Alphaproteobacteria > Rhizobiales > Beijerinckiaceae > Roseiarcus. The sequence goes on along the minus strand of DASRSL010000266.1, from coordinate 3,160 downwards.
GAGCGTGGGGCCGCTGGCCGCGGCGACGGCGCCGCCGCGCGTGTCGGGGCAACATCCGTCTTTGCTGCATTTCGTGGGGCAGTCGGAGTGGTCGGACGCGGCGTGCTGGCCGAGGCGCGCGCCTACGTTCTGCCGTCGATGGAGCGGCATGGCCCGATCGAAGCGTGGATCATCGACGACACGAGTTTTCCCAAGCAAGGTCGGCATTCGGTCGGGGTGGCGCGGCAATATAGCGGGCAGCTTGGCAAGCGGGCCAACTGCCAGGTCGGTGACGCTTTCGCTCGCCAATCATCACGCCAGCCTGCCTGTCGGCTATCGCCTCTACCTGCCGAAGGAATGGGCCGAGGACGAGCCGCGCCGGAAGCAGGCGGGGGTTCCTGACGAGGTCGTCTTCGAGACCAAGGCGGCGATCGCGCTTGGCTTGCTCAAGCAGGCCCTGGCGCAAGGCATCCCGCGGGGCATTGTGCTGACGGACGGGGGCTATGGGTCCGATACGGCGTTTCGCGCGAGGCGGTGACGGCGCTCGGCCTGCCTTACGTCATGGGCGTCGGGCCGACCACGAGCGTCTGGGCGCCGGGCTCACCTCCTGAACCTGCATAGTAATCCTCCTCGGGGAATGCCACGCTCTCGCAAATCTCAACGCGTGGCCGTCAACCTCGTTGCATGTGAGCGTCTCAGGCCACCGGCTTCAGCACCACCTTGGTCCAGCCATCTTCACGGGCATCGAAATGCCTGTAGGCATCGGGCGCACCGTGCAGCGGCAGCTCGTGTGACACGAGGAAAGAAGGCTTTGCTTTGCCCTTTGCGATGAGCCGGCAGAGCTTGCGGTTATAAGCTTTCACGGGGGTCTGCCCAGAACCCATCTGCAGCCCTTTGTGAAAGAACAGGCCGATGTCGAATGCCACTTGGCCATTCTTCATGAGCGGGTCGGCCGGCTTCGGGTCTTGCGGCACGAACACGCCGACGACGCCCAATCGCCCCGTGGGGCGAACCGATTTCACCAGCTTATTCATCGTATCATTCGGCACCTCGCGGCCCGCGGGATCGTGTGCCTGCCAGCCGACGCATTCGCAGCCCTTGTCAGCACCTTCGCCGCCAGTGAGCTGCATGACCCGATCAACTGGATCCTCGCGCGAGTCATCGATCGGTACGGCGCCAATCTTCTCTGCGAGCTGAAGCCGGTCCCGATGCCGATCGACCACCATGACCTCACTTGCGCCCTTGATAATTGCGGAGTAGGCGGCAAACAGCCCGACTGGTCCCGAGCCGTAGATCACTACCGACTCGCCAGTCTGGACCTGCGCAAGCTCCGTGGCGTGCCAACCGGTCGGCCAGATGTCGGCCAGCATCACGTAGTCGTTCTGCTTTTCCTTTGCGTCCGGCGGCAGGACGAGGCAGTTGAAATCCGCATAGGGCACGCGCAGGAGCTCGGCCTGGCCGCCCTGGTAGGGACCCATTTCGGCATAGCCGTAGGCCGCGCCGGCATGGCCGGGATTGGTGGTCAGACACGCGCTGGTGAGGCCCGCCTCGCAGTTCTTGCAGAAGCCGCAAGAGACATTGAATGGTAGGCATACCCAGTCGCCGACCTTGATGCGATCGACAGCCTTGCCGACGGCGATGACCTCACCGAGATTCTCGTGGCCCAGGACCTTTCCTTTCTCGACGCTCGTCCGACCCTCGTACATGTGCAGGTCGGAGCCGCAGATATTGGTTGTGGTAATCCGCACGAGCCCGTCGGTCTCCTTCTCGATCTTTGGATCTGGGACGTCGACGATTTCCACTTGACGCGGGCCGCGGTACACGAGTCCTTTCATAGGTCCATCGTCCTCTGAAAACGTCCAAGCCGCTATCGCCCTTCAACCGTTTGCACGGGGCCGGGTTCCGAATACCTTCGCAGAACTCATTATCGGCCTCCGTCCTGTTGGTATTCGTGACTCCGGCTATCGTGCATAGGTCCCGACGAGCTCGGCTTCGGCGAGTAGACGCTGATGCGCCTCTTCCCACAGGTCCGAAATGCACGCGTCCGGCCGCTCCGGCAGGCCTTCGACATCAAGCGCCGCCAAGCGGAAAAGGTAATGGTGCGTCCCGTGTCCCTCCGGCGGCGCTGGGCCGTCATATCGGCGGTGACCAAAGTCGTTGACGGCGTGCGCCAGCGGCTCGGTTTTCACGCCATGCTTGATGCCTTCCGGCAGCATCGAGCGGCCACCCGAAATATTGCAGAGACCCCAGTGCCGGAAAGTGCCGGCCGGCCCGTCTGGATCTTCGATCATGAGCGCATAACTGCGGGTGCCCTCGGGTGGATCGCTCCGAGCGAGCGGCGGCGATAGGTTCTCGCCGTCGGCAGGGTGTTTCTGCAGAATGGCGCCCCCGTTCTGAAACGCGGGACTCGTCAGCCGAAACACCATGCTGCGCCTCCTTCACTCAGCAACGCCCGCGGGGTGCGCCGCTTTGGTCCGCTCCGTCTGCCACATCGTGCGGATCTCGTCGGGCAAGGCGCCCTCCACCTTCGCAGCCTCGCCCACGTCGACGTGGCGCGAAAGCACCCGGAACACCGTCCGGGTCGTGTCCTCGGAGTTTAGCGGCCGAATATCTTCGAGACCCGCGCCAACCAGCGCGATGAATTCTTCGCGATCCCGAATCTTCTTGGGCGTGGCAGCGGGATGCCATTGATCGTAATAGAGGCCGCGGATCAGCAACGGTAGCTGTGCTCCGAGATACGCGGCCTCGGAGACCGGAAGCCGATCCCGGAGAGCACGCAAAACAGCCCCGAGCCCGTGCCAAGCCACCTGGCGGTCAGGCCCAAGCTCCGTCTCGATCTCGTCGAGCCAGATGTTGGTTGCCAGATGTTGGTTGTTTGCAGCGTCTTATCGAATACTTCGAGACCAGTCGCACTCACGCGGTTTCCTCCGCCTCACCTCTAAACGATCCCGTCGCGGCAGCGGTTCCCCGTCGAGACGGCGAGGCCTCAAAAAAGAATGTCGCCACTTGGTTATCGACCTCGCCTGGTGCTCGCCGTACGGGTTTACGGGGGAATGGCGAGCGGTCCAGGGTGCCTGCAGACCGCCCCAAAGCTGAGCGGCAGCATATGCCGAAGACGCGATTCAGCTTTTCGAAATGCGGGAGACCGCCATGGCGGATTCGACCATCGTCGATCGTGCCA
>DASRSL010000265.1:0-3337 GCA_035656495.1 Roseiarcus sp. | reverse complement strand
ACGCCCCTATGGGGCGCTCTTTCCATCTGTCCTCGCCTGGACCATTCGCAATGGCGTGTAGACCAAGACGAGCTCCCCGCGTTGGTTGAAGACGCGGTTGCGGGTGCGCACGAGCCCTCGGTTTGGTCGGCTCTTGGAACGGCGCGACTCGACGACCTCGACCTCGGCGTGGATGGTGTCGCCGGCGACCGTCGGGCCCTTGATCTCGAAATTCATTTCGAGGAACGCGAAGCCGGTATGTTGCATCGTGGCGTGCACCAGCAGGCCTTCGATGAAAGTGAACACCAGCGCCCCCGGGCAGACCCGACCCTTGATGTCGGACTCCTCCTTCTGAAACTCGAAGTTGGTGAACAGCACTTCCGTCATTCCCGTACAGGTGACGAAATTGATTATAACCGTTTCCGTGATGGTGCGGCCGATCGTCTTGAACGATCTCCCGATCGGCAGATCTTCGAAGAAGAGGCCGAGGCCGAGCGTTTCCATATCCAAAGTTTCCTCGTCGCTTCAATCGAGCCCGCGCATGACGAAGGCTCAGCCGAATTCGGCGCGTCCGTTGGAAATAGCGACGACATTGCGCTCGAGCGCGGTTGTGCGGAAGCTCGCAACGCCGTCGTCGATCCAGATTTCGGTCCGAAATGTTTCGCCGGGATATCGCAGACGAAGTCGGCGTTGCGCATGGGCAGCTCATGCGGCTTCGGACTTGGACCGGAAGGGCCGCCGAAGCCGCCGTCGCCACGGCAGAAAGCTGTCTGAGTGACGGTGGCGAGGAGTTCTCCGGTCGCATGATCGGATATTTTGCGCTCGGACATGACCAGGGCGCCGCGACCCTCGCCCTTGTCGACGACGCCTGTTATCCGCGACCTGCCGATCAATGCGCCGCTCGACGGCAACGGCCTGTGGAGGATCAGGCCCTGCTCGCCATGCTCGCCATGCACGACCTTGACCGCGTCGATCCCCGTATCGAAGTCTCTGACCCACAGGCCGGGATGCGCGAGCACGACGGCGAAGGTCGGCAGGCCCTGCAGGTTCTTCTCGAAGACGAAGTCGAGCTGGCCGCGATCCATCGGATCTAACCCGAGACCGACGCCGAGGGCGTAGAGCATCGGATCCTTCGGCGCGTAGGTCTGTTCGATCGTCGGAATTGCGAGGTTGAGCAGTTTTTCGTAGACTATCGCCATCGTGTAACGGGCCCCATATTTCGACTGTCGCCCGCCCTCGCGGCCTGCACAAGCCCGAGCGGCCTCGTTTTCACGTATGCGCTGAAGCATCGACAGCGGTAAATTTCTGGATGAAACTCTCCTCTGAAGAAATCGAGCGCTATTCCCGCCAGATCATTCTGCGCGGGGTCGGCGGCCCCGGGCAGAATAAGCTGAAGGCCGCGCGGGTGTTGGCGATCGGCGCGGGCGGGCTCGGCTCACCCGCGCTGCAATATCTCGCTGGCGCGGGGGTAGGAACGCTCGGAATCGTCGATGACGACCGCGTCGCGCTTTCCAACCTGCACCGACAGCTGCTGCACGCCACCGAGGACGTGGGTCGGCTCAAGGTCGACAGCGCCGCCGAGGCGATAGGGCGGATCAATCCCCATGTCCTCGTCGAGAAGATCGAGCGCCGCATCGACGGCGCCAATGCGCGCGAAATCGTTGCGGGCTATGATCTCGTGCTCGACGGCTCCGACAATTTCGCCACCCGCTACGCGGTTTCCGACGCCTGCTATTTCGAGAACAGGCCGCTGGTGACCGCCGCGATCGGCGAATTCGACGGTACGCTGACGACGCTGAAGCCCTACGCGGCCGGCGCCGACGGCGCGCCGAACCCGACCTATCGCTGCCTGTTTCCCGAGGCGCCGCCGCCGGGAACCGTTCCGACCTGCGCGGAAGCGGGAGTGCTGGGGGCATTGGCGGGCGTGCTCGGATCGCTGATGGCGCTGGAGGCGATCCGTGAAATCGTCGGCGACTTCGGCGACGGCGACGAGGGCCTCGTCGGAAGACTGCTGATGATCGATACGCGCGCAATGCGCTTCGAGACGCTGCGCTACGGCTGGGACGCGGAAAACCCGCTCAGCGGACGACGCGCCACGAGGACGTGATCGACCTCCACGGCAGCGTCCCCGTGGGCACGAAGGTTATCGTGATCTAAATTCTCTCGTCGACGGCGAAGCCGCCTCGCGCCGAGCGAGGCGGCTTCTTCGTTTCAGGTATCCCAACTGCCGCTATCGGACGAGCCGCTGTCATAGCTGTCATCCTGAGCGTCCTGGGCGTCGTCCTGATCCTGATCCTGGTCCTGCAGCACGTCTTCGGCATGCTGGCCGGCCGCATCGGGCGCGTTCTCGTAGTAGTTGTTGATGGTCTCGCTGCCGCCTGCTCGGCCGCCCGCCAAAGCGCTGCCGCCGCCGAACAAGCCGCCGCCATGACCGCCGATCATGTTCTCGAGCGCGTTGCCGAGCACGACGCCGCCGGCGACGCCGGCCGCCGTACGGAGCGCACCCGAAAGGAAGCCGCCGCCTGCCGGCGCGGCCGCCGCGCCCCAGGGACCGGGTTGCGGCGGTGGTCCGTAGCCGGGGGGCGGGGGCGGGGGCGCGTAGCTCGGCGGGGCTTGCGGCGCGCCGCGTTGATACGCGCTCGCATCGTATCCGCTCGGGCGTTGCGGCGGCGGCGGAGGCGCCGCGCCGCCGCCGAACAGGCTTCGCCCGAGGCTACCGAGAAAACTGGTCTCCTGGGCGGGCGCGGATGCGCGCGTCTGCGCCTCGAGTTCGGAGATACGGTGGGCGGCGCCTTCGAGAGCCTGCTGCTGCACCAATACGGTCTGGGCGAGAATGTAGGGCGCGTAGGGCTGCTGGCGTACGGCGTCGTTGATGAAGGTTTCCGCCTGCGGGTCGCGTTGGGCCGCCGCGTTGGCGCGGATGCGCTCGAACAGGTCGGCGAGCATTTGGCGTTCTTCGGGGCTCATAGGGGTCTCCCTTCGGGCCATCGGGCCCGCGCCGCGGCATATGGGCTCACAACGCGGCCGTTCCAAGACGGGGCATCAGGAATATTCGCAACGCATCGACGTCTTTACTCCAACGCGTCTTTCGCGTAGGGCATTTGCGCAATGAGCCCCGGACCAGCGCATTGGGTGCTGGATTCGGGGTTTTGTTTGACGTCGCGGGGGAGGGTCGGCGATGGCGAATGTCGTGGTGGTCGGCGCTCAATGGGGCGACGAAGGCAAGGGCAAGATCGTCGATTGGCTGTCGGTGTCGGCCGACGTGATCGTGCGTTTCCAGGGCGGACACAACGCCGGCCATACGCTGGTGATCGGCAATAAGGTCTTCAAGCTGGCGTTGCTGCCCTCCGGCATCGTG
>DASRSL010000264.1:0-11944 GCA_035656495.1 Roseiarcus sp. | reverse complement strand
GCGCGCTAGCTCTGCAAGGCCGGCTGATTGGCCGCTTCCGCGGCGCGTACGGCGATTTCGTTGCGGACGCCGATCACGCCGGGAACCCTGAGCACGCTCGCCTCCGCGCAGGACCTCTGGTAGGCCCGCTCCACCACTCCGTACAACGTGACCAAGCCGTCGCTGACTTCCGCTCTCACCCTGTGACGGGGGACAGCGAGAGTCCAATGAAGCGCATTCGCAACCTCAGCGCGAATATCCGCCATGGCCCTCCTCCCTTGCCTTGAACATCGTGCCACATGCAAATTCGGGTCGAACATTCAGAGACAGCCCCCACGCTCGGCGCAGCTCCATGAGCCGAACAGCCGCCTTCTAACCCCGCAGTGCCCCGTTCCCTTGGATCCTGATCAATATGACGGCAATTAATCTAGTGGCAACTATGGTTAAATAAATAAAATCGATTGAATAAGACAAAAATGTGTCGCGCAACCCAGTACAACTGATAGACGAGCATGGCGCTCTACCGTCTGCGCCACCGCGGGCGGTGCCTTCCCCGCGGCCAAAGCTTCGAAAGATTTCCGAAAGTTTCCGCCCAGGTTTCCAAATACTGCAAAAACTTCAATTTCCCTTCAAATTCCTTCCGGAAATTTCCGTCGAAAACGTAGTATCATCAAAGATTTTACTGGCTAAATGGGCCGGCCTGGAAGGCCTAAAAACACTCGTGACGCCCGGTCGGCGCGGTTCAGCGCCATCAACTCAAAAAAGGCCTTCCCTCGGCGCACAACGCTACAGGCTGCAAGGGAGCAAACCTGCGCGCAGGATTCGGCGCGTTCGGGGAATGGACAGGGGCGATTCTTCGTAGAATAACAAGAACATAAAGCTACGAGCTTGTCAAGAAAATTTTTGATCCGGCTCCCGTTTCCGGCCAGCCTGGCGGGACACGATGAGGGGGCTCGGTTCGTCTTGTCGGGACAGGCCCTAACCTTCAAGTTCAGGCGACCGGGTCCTTCTTGAAAAACGCTCGAGAGTCTATTCTCAGAGTCCGCCGCGGTGGCGGACATGTCGCCGATCGCGGCTGCTCAGAACGCACGCGGCGGGCGAGCGTATGGCCTTATCTCTTTGAGATCGCCCCGACGCGGCCTTCCGCTCTGGCCGCCGCTCTACCCCTCGAACCGGTTGTTCTTCGGAAAACCCTTCGGCGGCAGACGGCCCGCCTCGGCGCGATTGCCGATCCACGGGTCGAGCTCGGGCCGGGCGACGGTGAAGACGCGCCCGGCTGAATCCCGCCAGGTCAGGCCCTCGGCGATGGCGAACACCTTGGCGTCGGACACGCCACCGTCCTTGTAGCGCTGCAGCCGCGTGCCCTTGCCGCGCGCCATTGCGTTGAGCTGCGAGGCCGGGAACACCAAAAGCTTGCGGTTCTCCCCGATCACGGCGACATGGTCGCCCTCCGCCGGGACGATCAGCGCCGCCCTCGTCTTGCCGCTCACGTTGAGCACGGAGCGCCCCTTGCGGGTCGAGGACACGAGATCGTCCTCGCCGACGATGAAGCCGGCGCCGTCGGAGGCGACGATGAGCCGCTTCGCGCCCGGCGTATGGGCCCAGACGGCGACGATGGCGGCGGTCTCGTCGATGTCGGCCATGAGCCGGATCGGCTCGCCCTGCCCGCGCCCGCCCGGCAGCTTCGACGCGTCGACGGTGAACACCTTGCCGTCGCTCGCGAGCGCCAGGATTTTCGAGGTCGTCTCGGCGAAGAACGACGTCGCGAGGGCGTCGTCGGCCTTGAACGCGGCTCCCGAAAGGTCGGCGACCTGGCCTTTGAGCGCGCGGACCCAGCCCTTCTGCGAAACGACGACGGTCAGGGGCTCGCGCTCGATCATCGCTTCGGCGAGACCGGCGGCGAGGTCCGGCGCCGCCTCGAAGCCGGTGCGCCTGCGGCCGAGCCTCGTGTCCGGGCCGAACTTCTTTCTGACGTCGCGGACCTCGACCGCGATCACCTGCCACTGCTTCTTCTCGCTCCCGAGCAGCGCCTCGATCGACGCCTTCTCCTTGCGGAGATCGTCCTGCTCCTTGCGCAGCGCCATCTCCTCGAGCCGGCGCAGGCTCCTCAGGCGCGTGTCGAGGATGTAGACGACCTGCGGCTCGGTGAGACCGAAGCGACTCTTGAGCGCCTCCTTCGCGTCGTCTTCCTCGCGAATGATGCGGATGACCTCGTCGAGGTTGAGGAAGACGACGATCATGCCGGCGAGCAGCTCGAGCCGCTTGTCGATCGCAGCGAGACGCCAGCGCGAGCGGCGAACGAGCACGACGCGGCGGTGGTCGAGCCATTGCTTGAGAGCCTCGCGGAGCGACACGACCTTCGGAGTGATCCCGTCGACCAGCACGTTCATGTTGACCGCAACGCGCGTCTCGAGCTCGCTGAGCCTGAAGAGCGACTCCATCAGCGTCTCGGGCTCGACCGCTCGGCTTCTCGGCTCGAGCACGATGCGCACGTCCTCGGTCGATTCGTCGCGGATGTCGGCGAGCAGCGGAAGCTTGCGCTCGTTGAGCAAATTGGCGATCTGTTCGATTAGGCGGGACTTCTGCACGCCGTAGGGGATTTCGGTGACGACCGCGGCCCAGCCGCCGCGGCCGAGATCCTCCCTCTCCCAGCGGGCGCGCAGGCGAAAGGCGCCGCGCCCGGTCCGGTAGGTCTCGACGATCGCGGCCTTTCCGTCGATCACGACGCCGCCTGTCGGAAAGTCGGGCCCCTGCACGAAGTCCGTGAGCGCCTCCGTCTCGGCCGCCGGATGGGCGATCAGATAGAGCGCCGCGTCGCAGAGCTCGGCGATGTTGTGCGGCGGAATCGAGGTCGCCATGCCGACGGCGATGCCCTGCGCGCCGTTGGCGAGCAGGTTCGGCACGGCCGAGGGCATGACGATCGGCTCTTTGGCGTCGCCGGAGTAATTGTCGCGCCAGTCGACCGAATCCTCCTCGACGCCCTCCATCAGGAGGCGCGCGACGTCGGTCATGCGGGCTTCGGTGTAGCGGTAGGCGGCGGCGTTGTCGCCGTCGATGTTGCCGAAGTTGCCTTGGCCCTCGATGAGCGGATAGCGGGACGCGAAGTCCTGGGCGAGGCGCACCAGGGCCTCGTAGATCGCCTGGTCGCCGTGCGGATGGAACGAGCCCATCACGTCGCCGACGATCTTGGCGCACTTCTTGAACGCCGCGCCGGGATCGAGCCTCAGGATATGCATGCCGTAGAGGATGCGCCGATGGACCGGCTTGAGGCCGTCGCGCGCGTCAGGCAGCGCCCGGCCCATGATGGTCGAAAGGGCGTAGGCGAGATAGCGCTCCTCGAGGGCGTCGCGCAGGCTGACGTCGATCGGGGCCAGAGGCGGCGGCGGAGGCGGGGACACGGCTTTGGCCATGATCTCCGGTTACCGCGTAGGCTGAGTCGCGGCAAGCGCTGGCGGCGCTCGGCGGAGCAGCGCCGCCGCCATCCGCTGCGACCCTTCCGCCCGGCGATTTGCCGAAGGCGTTGCGTTAACCAGCTTTCACTGTTTCGCCGGGATGCAGCCTTAACCAATCTGTCGGAGGCGGGGAACCGGCCGCCGAGAGCGGCGTTCAGGCTCGAAACCGCAGGGCGCAGAATGAAGGAGGCGTTGGTTTTATCCGTGATCCTGGCGGGCGCCGTCGTCCGCGGCTCCGCGGAAGCCCACGAAGTTTGGGCGAATGGAGACGCCGTGCCGACCTGGATCAAGGCCGCCTGCTGCGGTCCCGCCGACGCGCACCATCTGACGCCCGATCAGGTCCATCGCGTCTCGGACGACTATTACATGGTCGACGGCTACCGCTACCGCATCCCGGCCAAGGACGCCCTGCCGAGCCAGGACGGCGACTACTGGATCTTCTACCGCGATGGCGCGGGCGGGAACCAGTCGATCGTCTATTGCTTCTTCGTGCCGATGAACTTTTGAAGATTCAAGGCCGGCGAAGGCCGCATTGATCCTTTCCTGCCCGAAGCGCACTGATAGGGCGCGCTCGTTGAGCGCCCGGCGCGGTCGGCGACCGCGCACTGCAGGCCGGATTCAGCGCCCTCGAGGTCGACGGCCGCGCCCATCCCGCCTAAATAGGTCGCCTCGGCAGCGTCCCGCCTGCATTCCCGACCGAAAGACAGTCCATGCCGCCGATGATCTCCGTCGCCGCCGTCACCAAGCGCTATGCGACGGGCCAACTCGCGCTCGATGCGGTCGATCTTTCGATCGAAAGGGGCGAGATCTTCGCGCTCCTCGGCCCCAACGGCGCGGGCAAGACGACACTGATCGGCGTCATCTGCGGCACGGTGTCGATGACGTCCGGCGAAGCGCTGGTCGACGGCTATGACGTCACGCGCGATTACCGCGCGGCGCGCGCGAAGGTGGGCCTCGTGCCGCAGGAGATCGCCCTCGACATCTTCTCCACCGTCTGGGCGACGGCGTCGTTCAGCCGACGCCTGTTCGGCCGGCCGCCCGATCCGGCATTCGTCGAGCGCCTTTTGCGTGACCTCTCGCTGTGGGACAAGCGCAACTCGCGCGTCGTCGAATTGTCGGGCGGCATGAAGCGGCGGGTGATGATCGCCAAGGCGCTCGCCCACGAGCCCGCCGTTCTATTCCTCGACGAGCCGACCGCCGGCGTCGATGTCAATCTCCGCCGCGACATGTGGGCGTTGGTGCGCAGGCTGCGCGACGGAGGCGTCACCGTGATCCTCACCACCCACTATATCGAGGAGGCCGAGGAGATGGCCGACCGGGTCGGCGTCATCAACGAGGGCCGCATCATCCTCGTCGAGGACAAGGCCCGGCTCATGCGCAAGCTCGGCAAACGGCGCCTCACGCTTTCGTTGCAACATCCCCTGCCCGAGCTGCCGGCCGAGCTCGCCGGCTGGCCGATCGAGCTCGAGGACGACGGCCACAAGCTCAGCTACCGTTTTGACGCGTCGGCCGAGGACGACGGCGTGCCGAGGCTGCTCCGACGCCTGGCCGAGCTCGGCGTCGATTTCAAGGACCTGGAAACGACGTCGACCAGCCTCGAGGACATTTTCGTCGACCTGGTGGGACGGGCGGCATGAAGAGGGTCAATCTCGGCGGGATCTGGGCGATCTACCGCTACGAGCTGTCGCGCACCGTGCGCACGATCTGGCAGAGCGTCGCGACGCCGGTCCTCACCACCGCCCTCTATTTCATCGTGTTCGGCAGCGCAATCGGCTCGCGCATGCGCGAAGTCGGCGGCGTCAGCTACGGCGCGTTCATCGTGCCGGGCCTCATCATGCTGTCGCTATTGACCCAGAGCATCTCGAACGCCGCGATCGGCATCTACTTTCCCAAGTTCACCGGCACAATCTTCGAGATTCTTTCGTCGCCGATGTCTTCCGTCGAGGTGGTGGCCGCCTATGTTGGCGCGGCGGCCACCAAGTCGATCGTCATCGGGCTGATCATTCTCGGAACCGCGGCATTGTTCGTGCCGGTGCGCATCGAGCATTTCCTCTGGATGATCGCCTTCCTCGTCCTGACCTCGGTCGCCTTCAGCCTGTTCGGCTTCATCATCGGCATCTGGGCGAAAACGTTCGAACAGCTCGCCATCATCCCCTCGCTCCTCGTCACGCCACTGACCTTTCTCGGCGGCGCGTTCTATTCGATCGACATGCTGCCGCCCTTCTGGCGGACGGCGAGCCTGTTCAACCCCGTTGTCTATCTGATCAGCGGCTTCCGCTGGAGCTTCTACGGCCAGGGCGACGTCGGCGTCGCCGTGAGCCTCGCATTCACGATGCTGTTCATCGCCGGCTGCCTTGCCGTCCTCACCTGGATCTTCCGCACCGGCTGGCGGCTGAAGCCGTGACGGGCGCAGCGGATGTTGTTATCCCCGCGAACGCAGGGATCGAGAGGCTGCGCGCGGACAAGCATCCCCGATCTTCGCCTTCGCCCTGCGACCTTGGATGCCCGCTTGCGCGAGCATGACGCCGGCGGTCGCCTTCTTAAGGCTCATTTCGCCAGAAACTTGTCTTTGATGAGCGAAGCCGCGCCGCGGGACCAGGAATAATTGGCGCCGCTGCGCAAGTCGGTCTGTTCGGCGCGGATGACTTTGCCTGAATGAGCGTCGCGGAGCGTAAAGGTGACATTGTAGTCAGTCCGGGTCACGCGCGTCACGACGCCGAGGAGCGATTGGTCCGCCCCGAGCTTCGCCGCGATGGCGGCGTCGCACCCGCCGCAGTCGTGCAGCTCGTGTGCTTTGGCCCGCTCGTCGTCGACCCCACTCGTGTCGACGAGCGTGTAGCGACCGGACTGCTGGATGAGCCGCCGCGCCTCCTCGGACGCGAGGCGCAATTGCTCGGCGTCGATGGGGTCCTTCGGGATCACGCCCGCGCCGCCGCTGACGTCGAGCAGCTCAAATCCGAACACCGCCAGCTTGACGGGAGGCTTTTGGTCAGCCGCGCTCTCCGAAGCGGCGGCGGCGACGAGCTCGCGCGCGATGAACGCTTCCGCCCGCGCCCAGGCTTCTTCTGAATCGCCGCGGAACGTGAAGAGCTTGTCGAAGACGACCCGCTTGTCGTCGACGTTCACGCCCGTCACTTTCGCCCATTGAAGGAGGGTGCTTTCCTTGTGCACGGCGCCCATGACGAGGAGCTCCGCCCCGGCTTCCTTGGAGGCGCGCAACAGCTCGTCGAGTGGCGTCGAACCGAGCGCGCACGGCTCGGGGCGGCAGGTCGGCGTCACGATCCTGTAGCCCCCGGCGTGGGCCAGGTCGGTCCGCAGACCGGAGGCGAGCGCCGCAAGCCACTTCCGGTGATCTGCCGTCATGTCCTTCTGCTCGCCGGAAGTGTCGGCGTAGCTGAAATCCAGGATCGCGACGCCAATTTGCTTTCCCTGCGTCGCCGGCGTTTCCTGCGCGCCCAGAACGCCGGCCGCTCCGAGGAAAAGACAGATGCTGATCAAGAAGAAGGCGGTTCGGCGCATTCTCCTGCCTCTTTCCGGCTTGCTCGAGGACTGAGCGCCCGATCGCCGGACCATTCTACCCGATCTTGCGGACGGCGAGCCCGACCGACCAAGGCGCTGAGCTTCGCCGATGCCCGGCTCTGCCGCCGTGGCCTCGCGGCGGCCGGGACGTTCATAAAGGCGAGGGACCGACACAGCGTCGACGTTCGCTTTACCCGCGGCGGCCGGACGAAGAGCGGCCATCGCTGCCTACGAGCGGAACGCGTCCGTCGATCGAGCTTGGCGCCGGCAATCACCACAGCATCGTCCATGACAGATTGGCCGCCTCGCGGTCGAACTCGGCAGGTCCGATGGACTTCTGGACGTCGCGGATCACCCCGCGCAGCCCGCGCCTGTCGGGGCCCAGGCTCTCCATCAGACTGTTCATCTGGCGAAGCCGCCGGACCAGCGTCTTCATGAACGCGACCGCGCGCTCCGGGTGGTCCTCGATCGCCGCGATGAACTCCTCATAGGAGGCGGCGAGGCATTCGACGTCGGTCGCCGCCTTAACTGTCGCGGATCGCGGCCCGGGCTCGATGAGCGACATTTCGCCGAACGTTTCGCCCTCATTCAGCCGGCCGAGGCGTCTTGCGTCTGCGCCCCGGCCGATGATGACCTCGACCGTTCCGGCGACGATGAAGAACGCCGTATCGCCATCGTCGCCCTCGGAGATGATCGTGTCTCCGGCCTTGAACGCCACCGTCTGCATGAACGCCTCCTCCGAGCGATCCGGTCGACCCTGACATTTTTGCCGAGGAAGCGATAGCTTTCGACGCGCTATTGCGCCGAATGCGGTTCTCGCGCCGGGGCGCGCGCGACATCTCCCACGAGCTCAGCGCTCGCCCTCGCGCCGGCGGGCATTGTCCGGCGGCAGCCAGGCGACCTTGTCGTCAGCCCTGAAGCTCCGTCTGATGCGCCATGACCAGATCCGCCAGACTGTTGAAGCGGAAACCATATTTCGGCATTTTGCCCGGGTTCGCGGTGGCGCCGAAGCCCCTTTGCTCGTGCCGGCGATAGATCCAGCACGAGGCCAGCCCGTGTTTGTTGGCCGGGACGTGGTCGTGGAACAGGCTTTCGGCCGTGTGCAGGATCTCATGCTTCTCGATCGCGAGCGTTTTGAGCTTCTCCAGCATGTAGTCGAAATTGCGGTCCGAGGGCTTGTAGGAGCCGATGTCCTCGGCCGTGTAAACGGCGTCGAAGTCGACCTCGAGCTTGTCGTTGCTCGCGGCGAAGCTCTCATTGTCGACGTTCGACAGGATGGCGAGCTTGTAGTGGCGCTTGAGATACTGGAGGGCGGCGGTGGAATCGGCAAAAGCCGGCCAATCCGCCACCGAACGGCCATAGGCGAAGCATTCGGTCCACCTGACCGGAACGCGCCACTCTTCCGCCAGGCGCCGATAGATGATGGGCAGGAGGTCCCGGTAGAGCTTGGCCGGGGTCTGCAGCTGTTGCGCGGATTCGTGGCGCGCATGCGCCTCGAGGATGTCGTTTCGCGACAGGGCGCGCCCGACCTTGTCGGTCAGCGGCTTCAGCGCCTCGATGATCCCAGACTCCCAATCGATCAGCGTGCCGTAGCAGTCGAAGGTGAGGGCCTTGAACTCGGTGAGTTTCATGAGCGCAGTTCCTTAATCTCGAGGTTGGGTTGCGCGGTCTTGGCCGAACCGATCCATCCATCGATCTCGCCTCGGGCGACGGCGGCGGATGTCCAATCATATCATCGGTGAGGACCCGGCGCAGAGCGAGACCGGCGCGACGAACGATCGATGCTTGGCTGGGTTCTGGATTGGGCGTACCAGTTCGAATGGTCCGCTCTCCTCGAGCGATCGCGGCAGATTGGAGCCCGGAAGAAGGACGCCCGCGCTTGCGCATCGCCACCTGGAACGTCAATTCCGTCCGCCAAAGGCTTCCCCATCTCCTCGACTATCTGAAGGAGGTGGGGCCGGACGCCCTTTGCCTGCAGGAGATCAAGTGCCTCGACGAGCAGTTCCCGCGCATGGAGGTCGAGGAGCTCGGCTACAATATCGAGACGCACGGGCAGAAGGGGTTCAACGGCGTCGCCATACTTTCCAAGCGCCCGATGGAGGCCGCCCGCGGTCTTCCGGGCGACGACGCGGACGTCCAGTCGCGATACATCGAGGCGGTGATTTCGACCGACGGCGGCGTCGTCCGGCTCGCCAGCGTCTATCTGCCGAACGGCAACCCGCCGGACACCGACAAATATTCCTACAAGCTCGCCTTCATGGACCGGCTCATCCGCCATGCACGGAGGCTCATGGAATACGAGGAGCCGCTCGTCCTCGCCGGCGACCTCAACGTGATCCCCGAGCCGGTCGACGCCGCGCGCCCGGAGCTCTGGACGTCGGACGCGCTCTTCCTGCCCGCGACCCGCGCCAAGCATCGCGAGCTCCTCGCGCTCGGCTTCACCGACGCGCTGCGCGCGACGACCGACGCCGGCGGGTTCTACACCTTTTGGGACTATCAGGCGGGCGCCTGGCAGAGGAACAACGGCATCCGCATCGACCATCTGATCCTGTCGCCGCAGGCGGCCGACCGGCTCGTCTCGGTCGAGATCGACAAGGCGATGCGCGGGCGCGACAAGGCCTCCGACCACACGCCGATCCGGATCGAGCTGGCCACGTAGGAGGTGGAGACTCCGCTTGATGATCCGTGCGGTCCGGCGCGCCTGTTACGGACCGCAATTATGATGGCCCGCCTGGGGCTCGCCGCGGCCGTCGCCACGGTCTGCTTGGCCGGCGTCGTCTCCGCGGGCTCGCTCCCACCGGCCGATATCGGGGCGACTGCGCCGGCCTCGGGCGAATTCGTGGAGTCCCGCCCGGCGCTGGAACTCTCATCCCGGCGGACCTTTCGAGCCTGCTCGAGCCGCCCCCTGAGGGATCCGAACAGTCAATCGATCCGCTGTTCCGGGCGGAGGCGACGACGCAGCCGGGCGCGGCGGGCGACGCTGGCCCGTTCGGTTTCCTGGGCGCCGCCTGGCAAGGACCGAACCTGCTCGGCGACATGGGCGGCCTCAGGCCCGCCCTGGCCAAATACGGCGTAACGCTGAGCATCCTCGAGAACGTCGAGACGTTCGGCAATCTGACCGGCGGCGTCCGGCAGGGCTTCGAGGTGGACGGCCTCACCACGGCGACCGTGCAAGTGGACACGGCGAAGGCGTTCGGGCTGAACGGCGGCTTGTTTAGCGTCAGCGGCCTGCAATACTGGGGCGGCGGTCTCAGCGCGGGCAACCTCCTCGTCTTGCAGACCGCAACCGACATCGAGGCGCCGGTCGGCGTTCAGCTTTGGGAATTGTGGTATCAGCAAAAGTTCGGCGACAAGTTCGACCTCAAGATCGGCGAGCAGAGCCTCGACGAGGAATTCATCATCAGCCCAAGCTCGTACTTCTTTCTCAATGCGGCGTCCGGCTGGCCGGCGCTTCCCTCGGCGGATTTGCCGGGCGGCGGTCCCGCCTATCCGCTGGCGGGCCTGGGCGTTCGCGGACGGGCGCAGCTGAGCGACGCCTTCACCGTGCTCGCAGGTCTCTTCAACGGCAGCCCGATCCCGAGGAATTCGCCGAGCACCCCGGCGAGCAATCCTTACGGCGTGAGCTTCTCGCTCGACACCGGCCTGCTCGCGATCGCCGAGCTGCAATTCACGCTTCCGAGGTCGGGCGGGTTGACGAACGGGAATGACCAAGGGCCTCTCCCAGGCACGTACAAAATCGGAGCCTGGTACGACAGCTACAAATTCGACGATGAGCAATACGACAGCATTGGTTTGCCTCTCGCCAGTCCCATGAAAGACGGGATTCCGGCGGCCCATCATGGCCTCTTTTCGATCTATGGGGTCGCGGACCAGACGATCTGGCGGGCCAAGGACAACTCCAGCCGCACCCTGAATGTCTTCGTCCGTCCGATGTTCATGCCGGCCCAGGACCGCAACCTCGTGGATTTCAGCGTCGACGCCGGCCTGACCCTGAAGGGCCCGTTCCCGGGACGCGATGGCGACAGTTTCGGCGTCGAAACGGGCGTCGCGCGGGTCAGCAACGGCGCGTCCGGCTACGACCGTGACTTGAATTTCTACAACTTCCCGGATCATACGCCCGTGCGCGGCGCGGAGACTTTTTTCGAGGCGAGCTATCAGGCCCAAATCTTGCCCTGGTGGCAGCTGCAGCCCGACGTGCAGCACTTCATCAATCCGGGAGCAGGCATCCCGAACCCGAACGATCCGACGCAGAAAATCAGGAACGAGTGGGTGATCGGCCTGCGCACGAACATCACGTTCTGACGCGGCTCGGCAGCTGGCGGGTCGCCATCAGCGGCCCGCCGACGCCGCGCGGCGCGAGGATGGCCGAAGGACGGGCGGCCGGGGTCCGCCGGAGCAGCGCGACGATCAGGAAGGCCGCGCCGGCCGCCGCGACGTAGGCCGACGGCCGGAACGCCATGTCCGGATCGATGTTCGCGCTTAAGACCTCCCAGAACGGGATGTGACGGACGAGCGCGTACCACGCGGCCTCGACGAGCGCGGTCAGGGGCAGCGAGATCGCCGCGGCGGTGAGCGCCGCCGCCCAGGCCGAAAGGCCGCGTTTCAGGAAGACGCGGAACAGCATGAGGATCGCCAACAGGCCGGTCATCATCACCGGCTCCGACACGTCGGCCTTCGCCTGGATCATGAAATGCAACAGCGCCAGCGCGGCGATCGCATAGACGATCGAATGGAGCGCCCGCCACTTCGGCCCCAGGCGCCGGATCGTCGCGTCGGTCGAGGTCGCCGCGAGCGCGGCGAGGCCGAGCCACGCGACGAAGCCGATCGTCAGGTAGAAGCGCAGCGCGATCTCGGAGGCGACATGCGCGAGGTCGAAGTGCTGGTCGACCGCATAGAGCGTCAAATGCGCGCAGGCGTAGGCGAAGGCCGCGACGCCCACCATGCGCCGCACCGCGACGAGCTTCGGGTAGCGCGCGGAGCGCATCAGCGGCGTG
>DASRSL010000263.1:0-45991 GCA_035656495.1 Roseiarcus sp. | reverse complement strand
CGAATACCAGCGCAACGGCGTCGCCAATCTCTTCATGATCTTCGCGCCGCTGGAGGGCTGGCGCCCGCGTGGAAGTGACCGACCACCACGCCGCCGTCGATTACGCGAAAGTCCTCAAAAGATTTATCCGACGTGCATTTCCCTGCCGCCGAAAAAATCGTGTTGCTCCAGGACAATCTGAGCACGCATACGCCGGCCTCGCTCTACGCGGCCTTCCCCGCTCCCGAAGCCCGTCGCCTCACCAACCGGTTCGAGTGGCATTACGCGCCAAAGCACGGAAGCTGGCTCGACATGGCCGCGTCCGAACTCGCCGTTCTGACCACCCAGTGCCTGAGCCGCCGCATCCCCGACAAGCCTACCCTCGAAAGCGCGGCCGGCCATTTTACCGCGTACTCAGGAGGACCAGTGGGGGACGAGCCCGACATCAAGCCGCGGGACCTCCCGACCATCAACTTACCTGCCCGACCTCCTCCACCCGAAACCGCCTGACTTGCCGGCGGTGGCAGGAACGCGGCTACGGCTCATTGACGTCGGCAAGGTGTGAGTCGGCGAGAAGTCCAATATTCTCACAGCTTATCGACCAGGTTGCTGACGAAGAGCCTATTTCGTGTCGTCGTGAGGCAGCCGGCTAATGATTTTGTCCATAGCCGCCAGCGACACGTCCCCATAACTCTCGCCGGCTGTTCTCGGAGCATGGCCTTGGATCGCGTCTACCACGCGCATGTCCAGGCCGAGGTCGCGAGCGATAGTCTTCATTCGATGGCGCCACCCGTGGTTAGGATCGACGTGGTCGGAGATGAGTCTCAGCGAGCGAATCCAGACAGCGAGCCACTGCGCAACTTGCTTCGAAGGGTGCCGAGTGCTTTTTCGATCGCTTGCCGGTTGAAAAACAAAGGCCCATCAGGGGCCGCTCCAACGAAATCGAGTAAGCCCAGTTGAACCAGCTGTGGATGCAAAGGTACGTCACGAAACTGACCGGTCTTCACCGATCCGGCGTCGGGAGTGATTCGAATGTGCGGAATCGCTCCATCAGGGCGTACGTCGACTTTTCGCAGCTGCGCAATCTCGGCGACTCTGGCGCCGGAAAACGCACAGGCCATGGGATCCATCTTTTCGCGGCCGCTGTAAAAGCGCTCTCCGTTGTTCGTGGGTTTTGGCGTCGAGCTGCCGTGTAGGAGCGACAGACCTTCAGGATAGCCGCGGCCTCTACATCTGTTAGCCCCCGCTCTCGCGTCACAGCCTTCCGCGGAACCCCCACTCTGACCCGATCCGCTACGTTCTCCTTCAACCGACCCGACTCGACGCCCCAGTTCAGGATGGCTTTCAGGCCGCTCATGTGGGCGTCTCGAACGGTCTTGGGCGCGAGCGACGTCTGCAGTTCGTCCTTCCAATTGAGCACATCTTGGCGAATTAAACGTTGAGCGTCATCGTGTTTGAGAAAGCCAATGAGGTGTTCGATGCACGGCTTCCAACGACGGGCCGCTTCAGCGCCGCGGCCGGATCGTTGCAGTTCCGCCGTATAGTCTGCGAGCAGAGTTCGGAGTGACACCGCTTCCACGTGCAAGTCGGCGGGTCGAGGCTGGGTCAGTGGCGGAAACGTCGGCGCGCCGCCGTAGTAGCCCATGTCCCGCTCATTGGACCGTTTCTGCACCTCGATCTCGACGCTGGCGAGCAGGCGCCCCAAGGCCCGCCATTCGACTGAGCCTCGCGAAGCGTCGATAATCCCTCGCGCCTGGAATACATCGAGGCTCACGCCAACCAAGGCAGCAATTTCGTCCTCTTGAGCTTCGCCACTCACCACCCGGCTGAGCGCTTGTAGTCGTGCATCGCTGATCAATCGGTTCATTGATGCGACTGCCGGCCCGCCGTCCTCGCACGGAAAATTCCGCGCCTTCTCGTCTCTCTCCAGCATTTCGTCACAGTGTAGATGCGCCAACTCAACTGCGGTCAGCGGTCGAGACGGCGGCTTCTGTCGACGCCCGCCTTTTTCGCGCGCCTCAGCAAGCTCGTCGAGCAGCTTGGCCATGGCAAGCGGGTGCTTTCGCAGCGCAATTCGTCGATCGGGGCCGAGTGGGGTCCTGAGTTCTGTCTTTCCGACAATATCCCGAAGGTCTTTGGGGACTGTCACGCGGGCGAAATAACGCCCTTTTCTATTCAGCAGATTGCGAATTTCCCCGGCCATTCGCCGCCTCGTTGTAACAGGAGGTTGTAACAGCAGAATGGACAAAACGAGTTGATTTTCAAGAAGACCTTTAGAGAGCAAGGCCTTACGATGGTGCTGCAAGAGAGGATTGAACTCTCGACCTCTCCCTTACCAAGGGAGTGCTCTACCACTGAGCTACTGCAGCGCACCCGGGCGTCGCCACCCGAAACGTCGGGCTTCTGCCATAGGCGCCGGCGCAAGGCAAGGCGCGACGCGCTCTCGCAACGCCTGAATTTGGCGGAACGGCAGGCAGGCGGTCCGCCAGACTCAGCGGGAAGCGCGCCTTTCGAAAGGTCCCCCTTCGGCGGCGAACCTTGTCGCAAGGATATTCCAGGCGCCGCCCCTCCTGAACGTGGTCTTGCCATCTTGCCAAGGAACAGACCGATCTACACCGCCCCGATGCGCATGAGATCGTGAAAATGCACGATCCCGACCACCGCGCCGCGCTCGACCACCAAAAGGGCGGAGATCTTACGGCTGATGCTCTCCAGCGCCTCGGCGACGAGCGCGTCGGGGGCGATCGTGCGCGGCTTGCGCGTCATCGCCTCGGCGACCGGCGTGTCCAGCGAGAACTTCGCTTCGAGATGCCGGCGGAGATCCCCGTCGGTGACGATCCCGACCAGCCGCTCGCCCTCGAACGCCGCCACGCAGCCGAACCCCTTGGTAGACATCTCGACGATCGCCTCGGCCATGCGCGCGTTCGCCGCGATTCGCGGAATCCGTTCGCCGGTGTGCATGACGTCCCGGACGTGCTGCAGCTTCGCGCCGAGCTTGCCGCCCGGATGGAGGACGCGAAAGTCGCGGGCGGTGAAGCCGCGGCCCTCGATCAACGCGATCGCGAGCGCATCGCCGAGCACGAGCTGCATGGTCGTCGAGGTCGTCGGCGCAAGCCCGTTGGGGCAGGCTTCGTCGGCGTTCGGCATCGTGAGACAAATGTCGGCCTCGCGGCCGAGCGTGCTGTCGGCGTTGGCGGTCATCGCGATCAGCGGAATGGCGTAGCGCTTGGCGAAGTTGACGATCGCCGCGAGCTCGACCGTCTCGCCCGACCAGGAGATGCCCAGCACGACGTCGCCGTTCTGCACCATCCCGAGGTCGCCGTGGCTCGCTTCCGCCGGATGAACGAAAGTGGCCGGCTGCCCGGTCGAGGCGAGCGTCGCCGCGATCTTCCTGCCGACATGTCCGGACTTGCCCATGCCGGTGACGATGACCCGGCCGCTCGCAGCCGCGATCATCTCGACCGCCTGGGAAAAGGCGGCGCCGAGTCCGCCCTTGCCCGCAATCCGGATCGCCGTCTCGAGCGCCTCGAGTCCGCGCCGCTCGTTTTCGATGGTCCGGATCGCCGAAAGGACGGCGCTCGCCTGTTCGTGAATCATGACCCTGTTTAGCACCAGAGCGACCGCGGCAAAACTTCGCCCGGCGCGGCACGCTTACGGCTGGGCGGGCGCGAAGCCCAGCTTGCGCAATTCCTCCCTCAGGCCGGGCGCAAGGTCGTGCCGGCCGAGGGCGAAGGCGAAGTTGGCGGCGAGGAAGCCCAGTCGCGAGCCGCAGTCGTAGGTGCTGCCGTCGAAGCGCACGCCGTGGAACTTCTGCGTGCGGGCGAGCCGGATCATCCCGTCGGTCAGCTGAACCTCGCCGCCCGCGCCCTTCTCGACCAGTTCGAGGATCTGGAAGATCTCCGGCTGCAGGACATAGCGCCCCGAAAGGATGAGGTTGGAGGGCGCCTTTCCCGGCTTCGGCTTCTCCACCATGCCGGTGATCTCGAATGTATGCCCGTCGTCGGCGCCCACCGCGACGACGCCATATTGATGGGTCTCGTCCGGCGATACTTCCTCGACCGCGAGGACGTTGCCGCCAAACCTGTCGTACGCCTCGACGCACTGGGCGAGGCAACGGCCGCCGCGCGCGCCGTCCTTCGTCACCATGTCGGGGAGCAGCACGGCGAAGGGCTCGGCGCCGACGATGTCGCGGGCGCACCAGACCGCGTGGCCGAGCCCGAGCGGCGCCTGCTGGCGGGTGAAGCTCGTCGCCCCGGCAGGAGGCAGATCAGCCATCAGGGCCGCGTATTCGGCGCCCTTGCCGCGCCGCTTCAACGTGTCCTCGAGCTCGTAGGACGAATCGAAATGGTCCTCGATGACGCCCTTATTGCGGCCGGTGACGAAAATGAAATGCTCGATTCCCGCCTCGCGCGCCTCGTCCACGACGTACTGCAGGATCGGCCGGTCGACGACGGTCAGCATCTCCTTGGGGACGGCCTTGGTCGCCGGAAGGAAGCGGGTGCCGAGGCCCGCGACGGGAAGCACGGCCTTGCGGATCGGTTTTTGCGTCATGTTCACGGTCGCGGAGGAGAAGATGATCGGGATGAATCCGCTATCCCCGGCGCAACGTCAAGGCGCGCACGGCGCCGCTCAGGACGGGCGCGCCCAGATTGGACGGCGCCCCATCGCTGAGACGCGGCTAATTCAATGACAGGGCTTCCTTCCGGGCGAAGCCGGACGCGCGCTATTTTGTTCTCCGGGCGGGAAGGCCGCGTCCACGCCCACGCCCTTGCATCCGAAACCGCGCCTCTCCTCAGTGCCGGAAATGGCGCATTCCCGTGAACACCATGGCGACGCCGGCTTCGTCGGCGGCGGCGATCACCTCCGCGTCGCGCACCGAACCGCCCGGCTGGATGACGGCCGTGGCGCCCGCCTCGATCGCCGAGAGGAGGCCGTCGGCGAAGGGAAAGAAGGCGTCCGAGGCCACGACCGAGCCCTTGGTGCGGGGCTCGGCCCATCCGGCCGCCGCCGCGGCGTCGAGCGCCTTGCGCGCGGCAACCCTCGCCGAATCGACGCGCGACATCTGCCCGGCACCGACGCCGGCCGTCACGCCGTCCTTCACGTAGACGATCGCATTCGACTTCACGTGCTTGACGACGCGCCACGCCATGCGCAGATCCGCCGTTTCAGTCGAGGTCGGGGCGCGCTTGGTGACGACTTTCAGCGCCGTATCGTCGAGGACGCCGCTGTCGCGGTCCTGCACAAGGAGACCTCCGGCGACCGAGCGGACGGTTAGCGACCTCGCCCGCGGATCGGGCAGGGCGCCGGCGATCAGGAGCCGCAGGTTCTTTTTCGCCGCGACGATCGCCAGCGCCTCGTCGTCCGCCTCGGGCGCGACGATCACCTCGGTGAAGATTTCCACGATTTTGCGCGCCGCCGCGGCGTCGAGGCGGTGGTTCAGCGCGACGATCCCGCCGAAGGCGGAGACCGGATCGCAGGCGAGCGCCTTCTCATAGGCCTCGAGGAGACTCCCGCCGATCGCGACGCCGCAAGGGTTGGCGTGCTTGATGATGGCGACGGCGGCGCCTTCCGCGGGATCGAATTCGGCCACGAGCTCGTAGGCCGCGTCGGTGTCGTTGATGTTGTTGTACGACAGTTCCTTGCCCTGGACCTGCCGCGCCGCCGCGACGCCGGGGCGCGTCTCGGCGGTAAGGTAGAGCGTCGCGCTCTGGTGCGGGTTCTCGCCGTAGCGCAGCGCGCCGAAGCCCTCGTGCAGAACGCCGGCGAAGGCGCGCCATTTCGGCGCCGGCTCCTGAATTTCCTCGGCCAGCCAGTTCGAGATCGCGGCGTCATAGGCGGCGGTGCGGGCGTAGGCCTTTTGCGCCATCCGGCGGCGAAAGGCGAGGCTGGTCGAGCCGTTATGGCGCGCGAGCTCCTCGATCACGGCGGGATAGTCGGCGACGTCGACGACGACCGCGACGTCGCCGTGGTTCTTTGCGCCGGCCCGGATCATCGCCGGCCCGCCGACGTCGATGTTCTCGATCTTGTCCTCGAACGACGCGCCGCGCTTCAGCGTCGCCTCGAACGGATAGAGATTGACGACCAGGAGGTCGATCGGCGCGATGTCGTTGGCGATCATCGACGCCTGATGCGCCGGATCGGACCGGACGGCGAGCAGGCCGCCATGGACGCGCGGATGGAGCGTCTTCACCCGCCCGTCCATCATCTCGGGGAAGCCGGTGAGCTGCGCGACGTCGACGACTGCGAGCCCCGCCGCGCCGAGCGCCGCCGCGGTGCCGCCAGTCGAGAGGAGCGCGATCCCGTGGCCGGCCAAGGCTTTCCCGAGCCCGACGAGGCCGGTCTTGTCGGATACGGAGATCAGGGCCCGCGCGATCTTGACGATATCCTCAGCCATCGGCGCCCGTTCCTCGGATAGGTCGGTTTGCTGCGGCGCAATAGCACAGTTCGAAGCGGCCCGAAACGCTGCGGACATGGAATGCCGAGGACAAAGAAAAAGCCGCAGACGGCGCGGCTTCGAGGCCATCTCATAGAAGCGCTGGCGTTCGACGCATCTCGACCCAGGCAAGCCGGGCGGGCATAAGCCGGAGGCCGAGGCGCACGGCGCCTGGATCGCTGTTGCTTTGCTCCTCGCGATGACGACGGTCACGCCGGCCAGCGCTTGGGGACTTCATTGCGCACCGGAGTTTGGATCTCTTCCGGCGCATTGCGGATATAGGCGAGCGCCAAAGCGAACTTGGCGGCGTCTTGCCCTTCCAGCGCTTCGAGATACCGAATCGCGGCGGTGACGGAGAAAGGCTCCCCTCCCTTGTCAGACTCATCGAAATTGCTCGCGAGCGCGGTCCAAATTGCGGCCTCATAACCGTTCGAGGCCGCCCAGGCCTCGATTGTCGCGACGGCTTGTGGATGGCGTTCCCTGGCGACGTCGCTTTGTTTACCAGAAGCAGTTTCGACAAAGCCGACTCCCCCCGCGCTTTGCATCCCTTCCCGGAGACTGAGGTTCTCAATCGCCGCATCGAGATCCTGCATTGCGCTCGGCGCGAAATACGTCGTGCATTCAGCGCCAAATGTTTCGTCGATCACCAGAGTGAGGCGTCTGTCCGCCGAGATCCGGCAGAACTCGATCGGCAGGAGCGGGCCATTCGGCGCGAATTTGGCGGCGATCTGCAGATTCCGGGGATTTCGCACAAGAGAGCCCCACCCGAGAACGGCAATCTTCATCAGCAACCTCCTGTTCAAACTCCCGGCAGAGGCTCGATTCGAAAGCGAGGAATCTATGCCGCAAACACCTTCCCCGGATTGAACAGGTTCTGCGGATCGAAGGCAGCCTTCACCCGGCGCATCAGGTCGACCGCCGGGGCCCCGTGCTCGTCGTCCATGTAGGCGATCTTCTTCTGGCCCACGCCGTGCTCGCCGGTGCAGGTGCCCCCCATGGCGATGGCGCGGCGGGCGAGGCGGGCGATGAAGGCTTCGGCCGCTTCGATTTCCCTGGGGCTGCTCATGTCGATGAGCCCGGTCACGTGAAAGTTGCCGTCGCCGACATGGCCGAGAATCGGCGCCATGAGGCCGCCCGCCTCGCTGTCGGCAATCGTCTCCTCGACGCAGTCGGCGAGACGCGAGATCGGTACGCAGGCGTCGGTGGCGAAGATCTGCGCGCCGGGCCTCAGCGTCGTCATCGCAAAGGCCGCGTCGTGGCGCGCCTGCCAGAGCTTTGTGCGCTCTTCCGGCTTGGTCGCCCAGATGAAGTCACCGCCCCCGTTGTCGGCGACGATCTCGCCGAATCTGCGCGCCTGCTCGGCGACGCCGCTCTCGGTCCCGTGGAACTCGAACAGCAGCATTGGCGCTTCAGGGAGCGCGAGCTTGGCGTAGGCGTTGAACGCGCGCACCGAGAGCGCGTCGATGAGTTCGATGCGGGCGATCGGCAGGCCGGACTGGATCGTCTCAATGACGGCGTTGCAGGCCGAGCGGACGTCCGGGAACGAACAGGTCCCTCCCGAGATCGCCTCGGGGATGCCCGAGAGTCTGAGCACGATCTCGACGATCACGCCGAGCGTGCCCTCGGACCCGACGAAGATATGGGTGAGGTCGTAGCCGGCCGAGGATTTTTTCGCGCGTGTGCCGGTGCGCAGGAATGTTCCGTCCGCAGTGACCACGCCGAGCGATAGCACGAGATCCTTCATCGTGCCGTAGCGCACCGCATTGGTGCCCGAGGCGCGGGTCGCGGCCATGCCACCGAGGGTGGCGTCGGCGCCCGGGTCGATCGGGAAAAAGAGCCCGGTGTCGCGCAAATAGTCGTTGAGCTGCTTGCGGGTGATGCCGGGCTCGACGACGCAGTCGAGGTCCTCGGCGTCGACGGCGAGAACCTTGTTCATCCGGGAGCAGTCGAGCGACACACCGCCGTGCGGCGCATTGACATGGCCCTCGAGCGAGGTGCCGACGCCGAACGGCACGATCGGCGCGTCGTGCTTCGCGCAGAGTTTTACGAGATCGATCACGTCGTCGCGCGATTCTGCGAACACGACCGCGTCCGGCGGCTCGTTCTCGAGCCAGGTGAGAGTGTGGCCGTGCTGGCGCCGGATCGCCTCCGAGGCGGTGAAGCGGTTGCCGAATCGCGCGGCGAGATCGGCATTGAGGGCGGCGACGGCCCCTCCCGGGAGGCGGCCTTCGCGCTTGCGGACGGGAGGAAAGGGATTGGCCACGGGCTTCGCGCCTTCTTGGTTTCTTGCGGAAAGAGCGGAGATTAGGCGCGCCAGGGCGGCGTGGCTAGTGTTGAAGAACCCCGGCCAGGGCAATCAGGCGAAGCGGACCCTGTGACTGTTGGACGCACTCCCGCCCCCCTTGTGGGGGCGGGCAGGGGTGGGGGGTCGCGCTGCCGTCTCCGATAGATGAGCCGACACACAGCTTTCGAGGTCTGGCGCGACCCCCTCCTTATTCCTCCCCCACAACGGGCCCACAACGGGCCCACAAGGGGGAGGAAATCGCCTTGGCTCGATTGCCCTAAACCCCGGCCGGCCGCCGAGCGATGCAATGTCGCGCCGCGTCTGCGAGGCGGTGGAACCGAGGGCGATTGAACCGAGAAGCAGCCGAGCCGGGCGGAGGCCGCGTGGGCGGCGTTTGCAAGTCGTTGACGCCATGAAATCAGGCTGCAATTCTCCTCGCCAATGAGAAGCGCAATCCGCAGGATTCTCGACCATTTGAAGGATGACGGCGGCCTTCGGGGAAGGGACGTCGCCAACATCGTCTCTGTGTCTCCGGCGACGGTGTCGCGCTGGTCGTCCCAGGGCGCCCCGACGTCCTCCGGCGCCTGATGAAGGCCGCGCGGGCTACAAGCGGCCTGACAGTCGCGCTTGCCGCCATGCTGGCCCTTGGCCTCCCTCTCCATGCCGCCGATCAACCCCTGCTGAGTGGCGACACACGCATCCACGATCCTTCCGTCATCGAGGTCGACGGCGAATATGCCGCCTTCGGCACCGGCGAGCAGGGGCCGACGCGAGGCGCGATCCGGGTCAAGACATCGCCTGACGGGGTGACATGGAGGGACGCGGGCGCCATCGGCAAGGGCGCTCCCAAATGGGCGGTTGACGCGCTGGGTTACCAGCCGACCAACGTCTGGGCCCCCTCGATCAGCCGGCGCGGGGCGACGTTCAGTCTCTACTATGCGCTTTCGAGCTTCGGCAGCAACGTGAGCGCCATCGGACTCATGACCAACACCTCCTTCGACGTCACGAAGCCGGGCGAAGGCTGGAAGGACCAGGGCCCGGTCCTGACGTCGAAGAAGGGCGACGACTTCAACGCCATCGACCCGTTCCGCATCGACGTCTCCGACGGCCGCGTTTTTCTCGCCTTCGGATCCTTCTGGTCGGGCGTCAAGCTTCGCGAGCTCGACCCGGAAACCGGCAAGCTCAAGCCGAACACGCCCGCAATCGCGCTGGCGGGGCGTCACGGCGGCGCGATCGAGGCCCCCTCGATACTCGAACGCGACGGGAAGTTCTATCTCTTCGTCAGCTTCGACCAGTGCTGCAAGGGCGTCGCCTCGACCTATAATATTCGCGTCGGCCGCGCCGACCGGATCGAGGGCCCCTACTTCGACAGGGACGGCAAGACGATGCTCGACGGCGGCGGCTCGCTGCTGCTTGCCGGCGCGGGCCGCTACATCGGCCCCGGCGGCCAGGAGGCGCTGAAAACCACGAAGGGCGACATGCTCGCCTACCATTATTATGATGGCGACGCGGGCGGCGTCGCAAAACTCGAGCTGTCGCCGATCCGCTGGACCCCGGACGGCTGGCCCGAGCTCGACCCGCTTCCGCGGTAGGACAGCCCCATTCCACGAGGACGCCGATGACGGACGCCGAAGAGCGGCACAAGGCCAAGATGATCAAGCGCAAGGCGGCGCAGGACGCAGAGGTCGCGTCCAAGCCGATCGCCGAGAAGGGGCTCCTCATCGTCCACACCGGCCCCGGCAAGGGCAAGTCGACCGCGGCCTTCGGCCTCGCGTTGCGCGCGCTGGGCCGCGGCTTTCGCATCGGCGTCGTGCAGTTCATCAAGGGCGCGTGGTCGACCGGCGAGCGGGCGGCGATCGAAAAGTTCGGCGACCAGGTCGAGTGGCGCACGATGGGCGAGGGCTTCACCTGGGAGACGCAGGACCGCGCCCGCGACGTCGCGGCGGCGGAGGCCGCCTGGAACGAGGTTCTGCGTATGATGGCCGATCCGAAAATCCGCCTCGTCGTGCTCGACGAGCTCAACATCGCATTGCGCTACGACTATCTGCGGCTCGACGCCGTCGTCGAGGCGCTGCGCGGCCGCCGCCCCGATTTGCATATCGTCGTCACGGGCAGGAACGCCAAGCCCGAGCTGATCGAGGCGGCCGACTGCGTCACCGAATTCGGCCTGGTGAAACACCATTTCGCCGCCGGCGTGCGGGCGCAGGAGGGCGTCGAGTTTTGAGCCGGAGCGAGAGGACGGGCGCAGGAGCCCCCTCTCCCCGCTTGCGGGGAGAGGGCAGGGGTGAGGGGCGAGGCGACTGGCCGCCACAGCTTGTCGCCAAGCCCCTCATCCTAACCTTCTCCCCGCACGCGAGGGACCCGGCGCCGTTCGAGCCAATCGCCGAACCCGCGAGCTCCACACGAGAGCGCGTCCCCTCGTGACCGCACGATCCCTGATGTTCCAGGGCACGGGGTCGGACGTCGGCAAGTCTCTGATCGTCGCCGGACTCTGCCGCGCTTTTGCGCGGCGAGGCCTGAGCGTGCGGCCGTTCAAGCCGCAGAACATGTCGAACAACGCCGCGGTAACGCACGAGGGGGGCGAGATCGGCCGGGCGCAGGCCTTGCAGGCGCGGGCATGCGGCGTCCCGCCGAGCGTCCACATGAACCCGGTGCTCCTTAAGCCGCAGAGCGAGATCGGCTCGCAGGTCGTCGTGCGGGGCCGCGTGCTCGGCAATGCCAAAGCGTGCGAATACCAGGCCCTCAAACCGCAGTTGATCGGCGTAGTGCTCGAGAGTTTCGGGCGGCTCATGAGCGAGTCGGACCTCGTGCTCGTCGAGGGCGCCGGCAGCGCAGCCGAGATCAATCTGCGCGACGCCGACATCGCCAACATGGGTTTTGCCCGGGCCGCGGATTGCCCGGTCGTGCTGGTCGCCGACATCGACCGCGGCGGCGTCTTTGCGCAAATTCTCGGAACCAAGGCGGCGCTCGCGGAAGATGACGCAGCGATGATCGCGGGCTTCATCGTCAACAAGTTCCGCGGCGACGCGAGCCTGTTCATGGGCGGGATGAAGAGCATCGCCGAGCGCACCGGCTGGCGCGCCTTCGGCCTCGCGCCCTTCTTCGGCGACGCGGCGCGCCTGCCCGCGGAGGACGCTTTCGGCCTGCCGAACGTGAGGCCGCGCCCGGAGGCGCCGATCACGATCGCCGTGCCGATGCTCGCGCGCATCGCCAATTTCGACGATTTCGATCCGCTGAGGATGGAGCCGAAGGTCCGGCTCGTCTTCGTCCCGCCTGGCGAGCCGCTGCCGGTCTCGGATTGGATCGTCCTGCCAGGCAGCAAGGCGACGATCGCCGATCTCGCCTTCTTCCGCGAGCAGGGCTGGCATGTCGATCTTTTCGCCCATGTCCGGCGCGGCGGACGCGCGCTCGGAATCTGCGGCGGCTATCAGATGCTGGGGCGGCGCGTCGCCGATCCCCATGCGATCGAGGGGCCGGCGGGCTCGGTCGAAGCTTTGGGCCTTCTCGACGTCGAGACTACGCTCACCGGCGAAAAGACGCTCGAGCGGGTCGAGGGTCTGTGCGCCGCGAACGGCGCCCCCTTCGCCGGCTATGAGATGCATGCCGGCCAAACCAGCGGCGCCGATTGCGACCGGCCGCTTCTTCGCTTTTCCGACGGACGAGCCGACGGGGCGGTTTCGCCGGACGGACGCGTCGCCGGCGCCTATGTGCACGGGCTCTTCGCCGGCGACCGCCAGCGCGCCGCCTGGCTCGCCTCGTTCGGCGCGGAGTCGGGGCTCGCTTATGACGAAACCGTCGAGCGCACGCTCGATAAGCTCGCCGACCATCTCGAAAAGCATCTCGATTGCGACGGGCTGCTCAAGATCGCGAGATGACCGTCGCCGCAGCGGCGAGCCCAAAACCCTGGATGAGGCACGCGAGACGATAGAGGCCGAGCGCCCGTCGTATGTCGGCGGCGGTCGCCTCGCGTTTACCCTCCCCCATGAAGGCGTCATCGATCAGCGTTTCCCCGTAGACGCGCGGCCCCGCCAGCCTCAGGCCGAGCGCCCCGGCCGTTGCCGCCTCCGGCCAGCCGGCGTTGGGCGAGCGATGTTTGCGCGCATCCCGCATGACGGCTCGGGCCGCCGCCCACGGCGAAGCCTCGGCCATGAGAAACGCGGCGAGGACGAGCCAAAGCGCTGCGAGCCGCGAGGCGGGGAAATTGACAAGGTCGTCGAGCCGCGCCGCGGCCCAACCGAAGGCGGCGTAGCGGTCGCATCTGTGGCCGATCATGCTGTCGGCAGTGTTGACCGCCTTGTAGAGAGCGCCGCCGGTGAGCCCGCCGAGAGCGGTCCAAAAAATTGGCGCGACCACGCCGTCGGAGAAATTTTCCGCCAGGCTCTCGATCGCCGCACGAGCCACGCCGGCTCCGTCGAGGACGTCGGGATTGCGCCCGACGATCCTGGCGACCGCGCGCCGGCCCTCCTCGAGGCCCGTGTCGAGGCCCTCGGCCACCGCCCTGACATGCGCGTGAAGGCTGCGCTGCGCCGGCAGGCTGGCGGCCATCAGAGCGAGGACCGCAAATCCGAGGGCGCCGATGGGTGTGAGGAGGCGCGTCGCGGCAAGGCAGACGAGCGCGACCGGCGCGAGATAGGCGGCGAGCGCGAGCGCGCCGAGGGCGCGTCGCACCGCGCTGATCCCCGGCCGGTTGAACCGTTTTTCAAGCCAGGCGAGCCAAACCCCCATCCAGGTGACGGGATGGCCGGCCGTGCGATAGAGAGCCGCCGGATAGCCGATGAGCGCCTCGAGCACGAGGGCGGCGAGCGCGAGCGGCAGCGACTGCGAAAGGACCATGATGGCGGAGCGGATGAGCTCGGAAAGCCTGACGGCCTTTGCCTATCACGGCGGCGCGCTCGACGTCGCCCGCCGGCTCGCGCCCGAGGCGCCGAAGCCATGGATCGACCTCTCGACCGGCATCAATCCGCACGCCTACCCCTTGCCTGATCTCGAGCCGGACATCTGGGCCCGGCTTCCGACCGGCGAAGCGATCACCGCGCTCGAATCCGCGGCGGCGCGCCGTTACGGCGCGGCGCCGGAAGCTGTCGTCGCCGGTCCGGGCTCCCAGGCGCTGATCCACGCGCTGGCGCGGCTTGGGCCGAAAGGCGTCATCGGCGGACTGGGGGCGATCTACGGGGGCCACGCCGAGGCCTTCGCCGCGGCCGGCGCGCGGCTCGTGCAGGCGGCGTCGCTCGAATCGCTGGCGGACTGCGACGTCGCCGTCGTCGTCAATCCCAACAATCCCGATGGCCGGGTCGCGGGCCGCATCGACCTCCTCGACCTGCACGAGCGCCTCGTGCGCCGCAGCGGCCTGCTCGTCGTCGACGAAGCCTTCGCCGATTTCGATGGCGACGAGAGTCTGGCGCCCTTCCTCCCCGAAACGGGGGCGGTCGTTCTGCGCTCGTTCGGCAAGACTTTTGGCCTCGCCGGCTTGAGACTCGGCTTTGCCCTCGCCTCGCCGGACGTGGGAAAGCGCCTGCGCGCTGCGCTCGGCCCCTGGCCTGTCAGCGGGCCGGCGATCGCCATTGGAGCGAAGGCGCTCGTCGACCTCGAATGGACCGCGGCGATGGGCGTCCGGCTCGGCCAGGACGCCGCTCGCCTCGACACGCTGCTCCTGGGATCGGGTTGGCAGGTCCTCGGCGGAACGCGCCTGTTTCGCCTCGCGGCGCGAGAGGACGTGGGCAAGGCGTTCGAGCGCCTGCTCGGAACCGGCATTCTGACCCGGCCGTTCCCCGCCCTGGCCGACCGCCTTCGCTTCGGCATTCCCGGCGAGGAGCCGCATTGGGAGCGGCTGGCGGCGGCGCTTCGCGGGTGAGGCGACTTTTCCCGACGGCGAGAGTTCCAATTGAACAAATCGACGTTTGATTTATTCAATTTTGCGGATCTTTTTCTTCCAGCCGCATGCGCGCGGGGGCCCTGCGGCCGCGTCTACATATTGACTGACGCGACCCCGAATCCGCGGACAATTTTCTTGGTTCGCTCCGCGTACCGCCTACGGTGCACAACAAAATCGCAGGGCGGGATGACTTTCGCGGAGTTTTTGCAGTCTTTTGCAGCGACGTGCGCCTGTGACTGTAGAATAGTGGGTCGAACCAGGGGACGCTTATGCGCGACGCGCTCGTTTTGGCGATTATGGTCGCGGCGGCGCCGGCCGCGGCCGGCAATTACAAGGGCTTCGCAATCGGGGAGCGGTCGCAGTCCGCGCTCAGCAAATCTGCGCCGGCGTTAAGGTCGACATGACGCGCCTCTCACTCTTGCGGGCGGCGACGGTCGAGGAGAGGGACGAACCGGCCTTCGAACCACGTTGACGCGCCGAAAGAATCGAAGGCGCGTTTTTGTTTGCCGCTCATGCGATCGTGTGGAATATCGGCCGGCGCCGGACTATGGACAAGAGGTGGACAGGGCGACGGCCGGACATGAATCCGGACATATTATTTACAGAATCCACCGTGTTAGTTAGGCTAAATCTTTGATTTTGTTGGCGTCCCGAGCAGGGCTCGAACCTGCGACCTCAGGTTTAGGAAACCTGTGCTCTATCCTGCTGAGCTACCGGGACCAATTGCGCCTGTCGCGTCGAGGGGGTGCCGGGGGGCGTCCTCGCGGCGGGGGAAGGCCTTAGCATGGATTTCCGCTCCGCGCACCGATTTCGCGAGCGATTGCGCTTCGCCGTCAAAGCAACGATCATGATCGGGGTGATCGGCGCGGGACTGGGTTTAGCGTCCTTCGCCTTCGGCGACTGCGGATCGCCGGCTGGGGCTGTTCAGGTCGTCGCCGTCGACGAGCGGCTCGACATCGCCTTGGCCGATGGCAGGCTGGTCAGGCTCGGCGGTCTGGACTTGCCCGCGCCTGGGCGCGGCGACCCTTGGGTCGCCAAAAGGGCGCGCGACTTTCTCGTCGCTCGCCTCGTCGGCCAAGAAGTGGAGCTCGACCTCCTGGCCAGCGGAATGGACCGCTGGGATCGCATGCTGGCCGACCTTTCGGCCCCGGGGGCCATGGGCGCCCCGGAAACCGCGGGCGAGTCGATCGCCTCGGCCCTTCTGCGAGCAGGCTATGCGCGCGTCAGGCCGGAGTTCGAGACGCGCGATTGCGCGGCCGCCCGACTGGCCGTCGAAGACCGCGCGCGCCGCGCAGGCCTCGGCGTTTGGCGCGACGCGGAATATGCCGTCATCCCGTCGTTCGCGACGGCGGCGCTGCGTCGGCGCGTCGGGCAATTCGTCGTGGTCGAGGGACGCGTGCGCAGGGTTGGCATTGGGCGCTCGCGCATTTATCTTGATCTCGCTCCCCATGATGGTCCGACGATCGTCGTCGTACGCAAGCTGGAGAAAGCGCTGGCGGATGCAGGCCATCCCGTAGGGGAGCTGGCTGGGCAGACCATTCGGGCGCGAGGCGTCCTCGATGACCGGTCTGGACCCAGACTGGAGATCAGCGAGTCCGCGATGATAGAATTTCCGCGTCTCTCCGACGCGCAGGAAGTAGCCAAGCCGCGTCCATGAGCGAGGGGGCCGTCGAAAACATGGGGTCATCCGCCGGCGGAACGGGAATTTGGCGGCTCGTCTTCGTCCTTGCGGCTTGCGCGCTTGGTCTCGGCCTTGCCTCCTGCGCATCGATCGACCCCCCGCCTGCGCCCGCCAATGTCGCGCCCGCGGCGTCCGAAGCGCCCCAAACCGCTCCGTCGAACCCGGAACGCAAGCGGTTGATGCAGGCTTTTGGCGGCGAATACCGGGCGCCGGCGATCGAAAGCGACCTCAATGGAATCCTTCTCAAGCTGGCGCCGGCGTCGAACGCGTCCGCTCAGCCTTATCGGGTGACCTTGCTCAACTCACCCGTCGTCAATGCCTTCGCCCTCCCTTCCGGCGACATTTTCGTCACCCGCGGGCTCCTTGCGCTGGCCGACGACACGTCCGAGATCGCCGCGGTGATGGCGCATGAGATTGCGCATGTCACCGCCCGCCACGCCGCGCAGCGGGCCGAGTTCGAGAAGACCGCCGCGCTTTTCACGCGGGTCAACGCCCAGGTGCTGGAGCACGCGCAGGCCGACGAGGAGGTGCAGGCGCGCTCCAAACTGTCGATCGCCAGTTTTTCTCGCCAGCAGGAGTTCGAGGCCGATCAGATCGGCATCAAGGACCTGGGCGGAGCCGGCTACGACCCTTACGGCGCGGCGCGGTTTCTTACCTCGCTCGGCGCATGGAGCTCGCTCAGGGCGTCGATCTCGGGAGCGGGATCCGCGGACCGGCCGGATATGATGGCGACCCATCCGTCAACGCCCGAGCGCATCGCCCGGGCCGAAGCCGAGGCGCGAAAGATCGGTCCGCCCGGCGCAAGATCGACCGGCCGCGACGCCTACCTGGCGGCGATCGACGGCATGGCCTTCGGCGACGACCCCTCCCAGGGGGTCGTTCGGGGAACCGCGTTCATCCACTCGAAGCTCGGCTTCGCCTTCGAAGCCCCCGATGGGTTCGCCTTGGAAAACCAGCGAGCCGCGCTTATCGGGGTCGGCCACGCCGGCGGCCAGGCGCTCCGTCTCGACAGCATCCCGATCGCCGATTCGGCCTCCGCACCGGACGAGATCGCCTCCGGCTGGATTGATGGCGTCAAGACGACCCAGGTCGAAGCCATACGGATCGGCGGTCTCGATGCGGCGACGGCGGTCGCCAAGGGCGACCAGTGGAGCTTCCGGCTCGGCGCCGTGCGCCTCAACGGCCGACTCTATCGGCTGATCTTCGCCGCCCATACCCTTTCCCCGGACGTCGACGCGAGCTTCCGCGCTTCGCTTCAGTCGTTTCGCCTCATCAACGCCCGGGATTCGGCGCTGGCTGCGCCGCAGTCGATCAAGATCGTCGCGGCGGGAAGCGCCGACACGCCCGACACGATGGCGGCGCGGATGGCGTTCCTGCCGCAGGCGCTGGACCAGTTCCTGATCCTCAACGGCCTCGAACGCGGCGTTCCGCTCGCCGCCGGACAACGTTACAAAATTGTGGTCCGATGAGCTCGGATCGACCGGCCGAGTCGAAGCGCTTTCTGCCGGGGCGGATCGTCGCTGCGACCCATAACTCCGGGAAGCTGCGCGAAATCCGCGAGCTTTTCTCGCCCCACGGCGTCGCGGTCGTCGGCGCGGCGGAACTGGGCCTCGGCGAGCCGGACGAGACGGGCTTCACCTTCCGCGACAACGCCGCGCTCAAGGCCGTGGCGGCGGCGCGCGCGTCGGGCGAGCCGGCCCTCGCCGATGATTCCGGGCTCTGCGTCGAGGCGCTCGGGGGCGCTCCCGGAGTCCGCTCCGCGCGATGGGCGGGCGCAAGCCGGGACTTCCGGGCCGCGATGAGGCGCGTCGAGGCGGAATTGCGCGCCAGCAGGGCGCCAGAACCCTGGCGGGCGCACTTCATCAGCACGCTGGCGCTCGCCTGGCCGGACGGCCGGCTCGACACTTACGAGGGCCGGGTCGATGGGATCCTCGTCTTCCCCCCGCGCGGAATGGCCGGCTTCGGCTATGATCCCATTTTCAGGCCCGACGGTCACGAACGGACCTTCGGCGAGATGTCGGCCGAAGAGAAGCATGGCGTTCCGCCCGACGGGTCGCCCGCCTTGTCGCACCGGGCAAGAGCTTTCCAGAGTTTCGCCCGCGCCTGGCTCTGAAAGACTCCTGGTGGATGCGATCCGCGCACGGGGGGCCGTGCTCTCGGCGATCCCGCGCGCTACGGGTCGCCGCCGCGCCGGCGGCCTCCACATATTTGTCGATTGCCAGCGCGGCGTGACCCCGCCACTTTGGCGCCCAATCCGCGCGCGCTCACCGTCTCACCCGAACAAAGCGCGGTAGCCCCGCGTCGGCTGCTCCCCGGCGCGGGGATTTTCATCGATGACGACAACCGTGATCAAAAAAATGGCGCCTTGGGAAAGTCCTCGGCCTCGAATCGATCTTTCGACTTGCGCTCAACGCGCATGAGCCGGCTCGCATGCACCCCCCCGCGCCTTCAACGCCTGGACCGCAGCGTGGCGTCCGGGATTTGCCAAACCGTAACCATCTGCACCGCATGTAAGCAAGGGCTCCTTAGTGTCTGTCTGAGAGGATCAGCCGGGAGCCATGCTTTTCCTGGTCCGAAGACTGGGGCCGCCCCGCGGCCGGACCCGTCTTCCAACTTCGCAAGGCCGGCGTCATGATGTCCGCACAACCGTCGTTCGACGTTCAATACCTGTCTGCTCTGTCGGAGGCTGCGCCTGCGCCGAGACCGGCGATTCGCTCGTTCCACGAAACCATCAGCGCCATGACCTCGAACGCCGAGCGTCGCAGCTCCGCCCGCGTGCCGCTCACTCTCAAGGGCCGCTTCATGCTCGAAGACGGAAGCGAATTCTCCTGCGAGACACAGGATGTCTCGCCAATTGGAATCGCGATCCGGAGCTCGTCGGCCGGAGCAATCGGGGATCGCGTCGTCGCCTACTTCGACGGGCTTGGACGAATCGAAGGCCGCATCGTGCGCCGGGCGATCGCCTGGTTCGCCATCGACATAACGGCGACGCCCCGCAAGTTGGAGAGTCTGGCGAACAAGATCAACCGCCTGGTGGAGAACGAGGCGGCGCGCGGAGCGGCCTGCTGAGTGTCTGTTTCAAACCCCCACCGCCATCGTCCTGAGGCGCCCCGAAGGGCCTCGAAGGACGATCCAGTGGCGTGGGGTGCAGCAAGCGTCCTATGGAGCATCCTTCGAGGCTATTTGCTTTCGCAAAGGGCGCCTCAAGGATGAGGTCCACGACTTTTGAAACAGGACTCTGAGATTTTCCTCGGCGCCTCTCCGGCGCGTTCGCCGGGACGACTGGCGAGCTCAGTGATCTTTCACCTCCCGCCCGACCAGATCGCCGGCGAGG
Source organism: Roseiarcus sp. (assembly GCA_035656495.1). GTDB lineage: Bacteria > Pseudomonadota > Alphaproteobacteria > Rhizobiales > Beijerinckiaceae > Roseiarcus. The sequence continues at coordinate 26,408 of DASRSL010000263.1, read as the reverse complement.
GCCTTGTCGATCAGCGCCCGGGTTTCGTCGATTCCGTAGAGAGCGATGAAGGACCCCAGGCGCGGTCCCCGTTCCTCGCCGAGCAGGATCGCGTAGGCCATGTTGAAAAAGTCGTTCGAGACGCCCGGGCGCTCGGGCGTCGCGCCTTTTGCGTTGAGGTCCTGGTAGCGCGGGATCGGCCGCGCGACGTCGTAGAGAGCGTGCTGGATCTCTTTCGCCGTGGCGCTCGCCGGCATTTCCGCCAGCCTTTCGGAAACCTTCAGGAGCGCGTCGCGCTCGACGGCGTCCGCTTCCCGGTAACGCTTCTTGGGAGCGACGAAATCGCGGAAATAGGCGACGGCGTAACGAACCAGGCTGTCGAGACGAGGATGGTTCTCGGGCGACGCCGACGGCGCGTAGCGGCGCAAAAACCCCCATAAGACCGCCGGATTGTCGCTGTTGGCGACCGCCGCCAGATTGAGCAGCATGGCGAAGGAGACGCTCGCCTGGGCCTTTCCGTCATGGACGAGGGTTTCCGGCGCCGGCGGCGCGCCGGCGTGAATATGCCAGACCGGATTGCCGAGACGCTCCTTCCATTCCTGCCGCGGATAAGCCTCGAGAAACCCGAGGTAATCGTCGACCGTGCGCGGAATCGCGTCGAAATAGAGCCGCTTGGCGGCGGTCGGCTTCTGGAACATGAACAGCGAGAGGCTCTCGGGGCTCGAGTAGGTCAGCCACTGCTCGATCGTCAGCCCGTTGCCCTTCGACTTGGAGATCTTCTGGCCGTTTTCGTCCAGGAAGAGCTCGTAGTTGAAACCGGCCGGCGGCTCGGCGCCGAGGACGCGCGCGATCCGCGACGAGAGCTTCACCGAATCGATCAGATCCTTACCCGCCATTTCGTAATCGACGCCGAGCGCGTACCAGCGCATCGCCCAGTCCGGCTTCCATTGCAGCTTGCAATGGCCGCCCGTCACCGGCGTCTCGAAAATCTCGTCGCTCTCAGGATCCCGCCAGCGGATGGTCCCCGCCTTCGCGTCATGTGCGAGGACCGGCGCCTGCATGACGACGCCCGTCCTGGGGTGAAGGGGAAGGAACGGCGAATAGCTCGCTGCGCGCTCCTCCCGAAGGGAGGGCAGCATGATCGCCTGCACCTCGTCGAAGCGCTCGAGCATCTTGAGAAGCGCCGCGTCGAACCGGCCGGACCTGTAGGCCTCGGTCGAGGACATGAATTCGTAGTCGAAGCCGAACTCATCGAGAAACTTTCGCAGGCGCGCGTTGTTGTGCGCGGCGAAACTGTCGTACTCGCCGAACGGATCGGGAACCTGAGTCAGCGGCTTGCCGAGATGGCGCTCGATGAGGTCACGGTTGGGAATGTTGTCCGGCGTCTTGCGCAGGCCGTCCATGTCGTCGGAGAAGGCGACCAGCCGGGTCTTGATCGTATCGCCGGTCAGCGTGCGGAACGCGTTGCGCACCATGGTGGTGCGCGCCACCTCGGCGAAAGTGCCGATATGCGGCAGGCCCGACGGCCCGTAGCCCGTCTCGAAGAGCGCTTCCGACTTTTTCGACCGCTCGAGGCGCTCGATCAGCTTGCGCGCCTCTTCGAAGGGCCATGCCTTTGACGCATTTGCGGCCTCGCGCAAGGACTGCGACGACATTATCATTCCGTCTCTCAAGGAACGCCCGGACCTCTCGCAAAGGCCCGAGCGAAGGGCGCGCACCCTAGAGGCCTCGAATTGCAAGTCAATCCGCTTGTCGCAGCGCCGAAGGCGGCGGCTTGTTCCCAGGTCGTGCCGGTCCGTCCATGGCCGAAATCGCTGAGAACAGCGGATTTAACAGCAAATTTCTCCTCGCGCGGACGGCACGGCGATCGAAGCGTCCAGCAAAAATTAAAGCATTTTGAGGCGGTTGCGCGGAAGCGGCCCCGATTCTCGCCGTAATCGCTCAGCGGATTTTCTTCGGCGGTCGAACACCAAATTCGGGCGCAGCGCAAGCCGCCTGGACGGAGGGGGCGAAGCGGCGCAGCGGGGATTGTCGCAAGCCTTGAGTTCTCTCAGACCGAGCCTCTCAATCCCCAGCCATCCGGCGAATGTCGTTTTTCAGTCGGAGTTCGGGCGCAAGCTGGGCTAGGAGCAATGGACGGGAGAGTCACCATGAAGGCGTCGGACGCGCTTCAATTGAACCGGCAAACCCTGGCGACCTGCATACCCGAAGAGTCGATCGTCGCGTTCGCGACGCGGCTGAGCTCGCTCCACATCGGGGCCATGCCGGTCGTCGACGCACATGGAGCGCTGGTCGGAATCCTCTCCGAGCGCGACATCGTGCGCGCCTTCGCCAGGGACGGCGCCAGGCTCGTCGAGCGGCGCGCGCGCGATCTGATGGTGCGCGAGGTCGTCACCTGCCGTCCGGACGCCAGCATGAGCGAGGCGGAGAAGCTCATGGCCCAGCATCACATCCGCCATCTGCCGGTCGTCGACGGCGCGAAGGTGGTCGGCATACTGTCCATCCGGGACGTCATGGCCTGGCGGCTCAGGGACTCGCGTGAGGAGGTGAATGTGCTCCGCGAGGTGATGATCACGACCCGTCACGTTTGATTTTCGCCGTTTTCCGTGAGCCTAGGCTGGCGCCGTCGACAGCCGTTCGAGCAATAGCGTCCACAATGATCCACAGCGGTTCGAGCGCGCCTTCAAAACCCGTGGGCTCGGCAAACCGCCGTTTGGCCTTTGGACGGGCGACGAAGGGCAACAGAAAGCGGTTTAGGATGGCGCCAGCGTGTCGGAGTCGCTGAAGTCATCGTCGCGTCGGGATTGGGCCCTCGGCGGCGCCTATCGGCGCACTTTCCGACCGACGACGCCGTGCGCCTCCATCCCTCGTAATTGTTGGATCAGCGCCTTCTGGCTGACGGATCGCGAGACACGCTGAACCCCGAGCGGCGAGGCAGACCGTTATGGTGCAAATAGGCTGGGCTCGGGGTCAGCCACAGGCTATCGACATATGCGGAGCGGTCTCTATAGGGCCGCTGAATATATTCTGAACTCGCTGGGAGAGACCGGGATCGAGAAAGCCTCAGGCGGGCGCCGAAGGTGCTTCTGGGCGTCCGCGCGTGGGGCCCGCATACTCGCTAAGTTCTCCGCTCGCGCGAAAGCCGGAAGCGCTCCCGTCTAAAAACGAGCTGTGCGGGAGGAGGAAAAGCCCGTCGCAAGCTTGCGGGAGAGGGGTCGGCGCGAGGGTTTCGCGGCTGCCGTCAGGCGCGCGCGGCCGTGCTCGGTTTTCGACCAATAATGGGGACGCAGCGCGAGATCGAGGATCGCGGCCCAGGCGGCGAGGGAAACGAGAACAAAGTAGAGGGGCGCCAGCGCAAAGATCTTCGCGGTCAGATCGATCCGGCGCAATTTCGCGGCGACGACGGCCGGCACGACCAGCGCCCAGATTCCGGCCAGGGCGAGGATATAGACGAAGACGTCCGTCGCCTCGCGCCAGGCCGAGGCGACGCCGCGCCCGGCCTCGAACGCGCGCATGAGCACGTCGAGGGCGAAGGCCGGCCAGAACAGCGCGCTCAGCACGCAGCCCGCGATCAGGACCGTCGCGGAAAGGGCGCCAAGCCCGCCGAGGGCCGAGAGAACGCTGGCCGGCTCGCGCGAGTGGACGATTGAGGTCTGCATCCAGCCCTTTTGCCAGCGCACGCGCTGACGGAACCAGTTGACGAGCTCGTGAGGCGCTTCCTCCGACGTGTCGGAGCTCAGGCTGCCGACTCTGCAGCCGCAGCGCGCCAGCCGGACGCCGAGATCGGCGTCCTCGGCGACGTTCCATGCGTCCCAGCCGCCCGCGCGGGTCAGGCTCGCGACGCGGAAATGGTTGGAGCTCCCGCCGAGCGGGACCGGCAGGCCGAGCGCGCAGAGGCCCGGATTGATCAGATCGAACAGGACGGCGTATTCCACGGCGAAAAGTTTCGACAGCCACGAGTCGTCGGCGTTCCTGATCGTGAGACGGGCCTGGAGGCAGTCGAGGCCGCGGTCGGCCGCGAAACGCGACGCGGCGAGCCGCAGCTGGTCGGGCGAGGGCGCATCTTCCGCATCATAGACGACGATGAGCTCGCCACGCGCCGTGGCCAAGGCGATGTCTAGCGCGCGCGGCTTCGTGGCCGGCGCTCCCGGGGGCGCAACGACGAGCTCGTAGCGCGCCGGCAACCGCAGCCCCAGAATGCGCGACAGCGTTTCGTCGTCCCGCCGCTCCGCGACGAGCTTTATGTCCAGCTTGCTCTTCGGATAGTCGAAGCCGTCGAGCGCCCTGACGAGATCCTCGACGACGTCCGCCTCGCGATAGACGGCGACGACCACCGAATAGACCGGGAGCTCGTCGTCGGAGAGCGCTTTCGGCCGAATGTCGTCCGCATGCGCGATGGCGGCGGCCGAACGCAGGACGATCGAGGCCGAAAACAGCAGCCAGAGCATGGCTGACGCTGCGCCGGTCAGCGCATGGAAATCTGCGGCGCCGAGCGCGGCGGCGCAGACAGCGACAAGGGCCGCGGCGGCGATCTGGGCGCCGCTCATCGCGCGTCTCGCCGAAAGGCGGTCGGGAAGGCGCCGGAGCGCGTCCGCGACGATCGCCTCTCCGCGCCGCATCCGGACAAGCGCCGCGAATCGGCTCGGGGAAGCGACGGCGAAACTCTCCGGAGCGAGCCGGCCCGACGCCCTCATCTCGATGAGGCCCGGCACCAACGGCGCGCGGGGCGCAATGACGGCCCGCGGCCCGCCGCCGTGCGGAGCGAGGGGAGCAACGCCGCATCTCAGGCCTTTGACGGCGTCGAAATGTTTGGCGAATGGCTGCTCTCCGACGAAATACGCGCAGCCCAAATATTGCGCCAGCGCGTGATAATAATGCTCTTCGGCGACGATCCCTTCTCCGAGAAGGGCGTCCAGCGGCTCGACCCCCTGCGGCGTGGTGGCGAGGGCGCGCAACAGACTGTTCCGGGAGACTCCATGCCGGGTAAGAAATTCGAGTTCCGGCGGAAGCGGGAAGCCAAACGGCCTGATCGGGCGGTCGCCGACGGAGGGCGGCCGGGCAAACCTGCGGTCCGCGACCGTCGATGGCGCGCGAGCTTCCTGTGAGACGTCAACCATGGCGCTGCGTCCCCCCTGGCGCGCGCGATCGAACCGCCCCTCCATTGGATACGAGATTTTCTGTGCTGTCATGGTAAACTTTGGCGTCCGATCAATCTTTTTTTGCGTAGGCTTGGTCCTGGCGCTCGCCTTCCCCAGCGGAAGGATCGCGGCTGCCGCAATGGACGGGGTTGAGGTTCCGAGCTTCGCCGATCCGGGGTTGCGTCTCGAGAAGCCGGACCTCTCCGGCATCCGGGCGATCCGCTTCCTGACCAGCGACGATTACCCGCCGCTCGACTTCGCGCTCAAGGATGGAAACTTGGCCGGGTTCAACGTCGCGATCGCCCGCGCGGTCTGCGAGCAACTGGAGATCGCCTGCACGATCCAGGCGCGCCGCTTCGACACTCTGATCGACGCGCTCGTGGCGGGAAAGGGCGACGCCGTCGTCGCTTCGATCGCCGCGACGGATCAGACCCGCGCCCGGATCGACTTCTCAGAGCCCTATTATCAGACCCCCGCCCGCTTCGTCGTCCGCAAAGGCGTCGCTCCCTTCGACGTGACCGCGGGCGGGCTGAAAGGAAAGACGGTCGGCGTCGTCGGCGGATCGTCGCACGAAGCCTACATCAAGGATTTCTTCCCAGGCGCGAAGCCGAAAGCCTATCCGGACGTCCCGGCGCTGCAGACGGCTTTGCGCATGGGCGAAATCGACGTCGCCTTCGCCGACAGCCTCACTCTCGCGGTATGGCTGAACAGCGGGCTTTCGGCGGATTGCTGCCATTTCGTCGGCGGCCCCTATTGCGAAAGCCGCTATTTCGGGGAGGGCGTCGGCATTGCAGTGCGAACCGACGACGTCGTGCTGCGGAAGGCGCTGAACTGGGCCCTCGCCCAGCTTTTCTCGAAGGGCGTCTATACGGAGCTCTATCTCAAATACTTTCCGATCGGATTCTACTGACGGCGGCCCCGGGCGCAGCCGTCTCCCGCTTGCGGGAGCAACGACCGAGTTGTCCCTGCATTTTGTCGAACAGGGAACTTTGATTCCCTGATGGGCCGAAAAAAGTCCCTGTTCGCCTGCGTAGGGAATTTTGCCGGAAACAATCAGAATCATTGAGCTTTTCGGCTCCGTTTCCCCCCGAATCGGCCCAAATTCAAGAGTTTCGCTGATCTTTTCCCTGCGGCAGGGATTGGGCCGCCCGCAGGACGAACTCCGACAGTCCCCGCAATCAAGCGAAATCCTCCATCTCATAGAGCTCGCGGATCTCGATCGTCGACGGCCCCGGCATCGGATTGGGGCAGCGCTTGACCCAGTCGATCGCCTCGTCGAGGTCCTTGACCTTCCAGATCCAGTAGCCGGAGGCGAGCTCGCCGACGTTTCCGAACGGGCCCTTCGCGACCGCGCGGTCCTGGCCGGAAAAGGCGACGCGCGCGCCTTTGCTGGTCGGCTTGAGGCCGCCGCCGTCGAGCATGACGCCGGCCTCGATCAGCGCCTGGTTGAACTTGCCCATCTCGGCGATGAGCTCTGGGCTCGGCATCTTGCCGGCTTCCGAATCTTCGGTCGCTTTGACGATGACCATGACGCGCATTCTGGTTTCTCCGGAGAATCGAAATTCAGGGTTGTTTCATGAGCCATGTTCTGTCGGGGCCGTCCTTGCGAGGCGAAGCAATCCACCGCCGCGGGGACGGCGCTTGCCTCCCCCGTCGTAAGCGCTCGGCGATCGCAATGATGGGGAGGGCCGGACTCGGGCGTCGTACTCGAGCTTCGGATACCACACCCCGCCGCGCCCTTCCGGCGTCATGTCGAGCACCATCCACAGCGGCGCCGGGTCAGGCGCGCCGCGTGGGTCCTGGCCTGGGTCCGCGGTCGATCCGGTCATCTCCCCCGACCAGAAGTGGCGGATCGTCCCGTCGCGGCGGGTGAACACGTTGAGGGCGGGAATGTCCGAGCCGTCGGGGGCGACGCCGAAATAGTCGCGCGAATAGGCGCCGTTGAGATCGCTGAAGAGGCGCAGATTCTTCCAGCCGCGCTCGCGCTTCCAGGCGATGAGCCGCTCGATCGGCGAGCGGGCGACGCCGGCGAGCGAGACGCGCTGACCGATGTCGGCCGCGTTGCCCTCCCACGCGCCGAGCAGGTTCGTGCACATCGGGCAGGGGCGCGCCCGCTCGGGCCCGAACATGTAGCTGTAGATCATCAGCGTCGGCTTGTCGCCGAACAGTCCGGCGAGGTCAGTCGGGCCGTCCTCGCCCTCGAAGCGATAGTCGCCGACCACTCGGCCGCCCGACGGCAGCGCCCGGCGCTGCGCGGCGACTCGCTCGATGTGGCGGCGCAATTCGATCTCCTCGGCGAGCAGGGCCGTGCGGGCCGCCCGATATTCCGGGCTTTCATTGGGGATGCGAACCGGGTTGGCGCGCGCAAGCTCGATGGCTGGAACGAGCGGAGCATTGGCGTTCATGGGCTTGAACTCCTTGAACGAAGGGCCGGGTGGATATTGCGGGCCCCGCCGACGCAGGGCCCGCTCGACTTCAGCGCTTCGGCGCGACCAGGGCGAACACCGCGCCCTGCGGATCGAGGCCCTGGATGATCCAGGCTCCACCGGGGACTTCCATCGGCCCGTTGAGAACCTGGCCACCCGCCGACTTGACCCGCTCCACGGCCGCGTCGATCGCCTCGACGTTGATATAGTAGAGCCAGTGCGCCACCGGCTCCTGCGCCATCTTCTTCATCATCCCGCCGGTCTGCTGGCCCCTGGTGGTGAAGATTTGGTACTTGCCCATCGGGCCCATATCCATCGCCTCGCCCTTCGTCCAGCCGAACACACCGGAGTAGAAGGCGAATGAGGCTTCCGGATCGCCGCCGTGCAACTCGTGCCAGCCGATGTGGCCGGGCGTCCCGGGCGCGGGAGGCGGAGGCGCCTCGCCGCCGTTCGGCTTGAACAGCAGAAATCCCGCGCCGGACGGATCGCCGGCGACGGCGAAGGTCCCGACATTGGGGATCGGGCTCGGCGGGCGATGGATTGCGCCGCCGGCGGCCTTCACCTTGTCGGCGTAGGAGGCGACGTCGTCCACGGCGATGTAGCCCATCCAGGCGGGCTGCACGCCCATCTTCGCCGCGTCGACCGGGATCGGCATCAGGCCGCCGACCATCCTATCGCCGGCCTTGAGCAGCGTGTAGCGCTGATCGTTCATGGTGTTGGGCGCGAGCGCCCAGCCGACGACCTTGGTGTAGAAGGTCTCGGCCCCCGCAAGGTCGTTGGACATTTGGTCGTACCAGATGAACCTGCCGAGCGTGTCGGACGGGTTAGTCATGATTCTCCTCCTTCAGTTCGGCCCAAAGGCCTGTTGAATGTTCGCGACGTCGAGGCAATCGGCAGCAGCCCTTCGAAATAGCGCTTCAGATGATCAAGGCAGTCGGCGGCGACACTTGGGCCGTGCCTGGCCTTGGCGAGGACGAAGGCGCCCTGCAGGACCGCCTGGGAAAACAGCGCGGCGCTCGCCGGGCTCCATTTTGCGTCGGGCGCATGGAGCGCCTTCGCTTCCGCGATGTCGGCCTTGAGCCGCTCCGCATGCATGCTGATGTAGCGGTCGCAGGCCTGGCGGATCGCCGGATGGGTGTCGTAGGCCTCCTGCACCATCGTGCCGAGCAGGCAGGTGAACTGCGGCAGGTCGCCCTGAAGGATCGCCTTGCGGAAATCGACATAGCCCATCACGCGGGCGCGCGGATCGGCGAGGCGGCTGTGGGGGGCGCCGTCGAAGATTGCGTCGGCGCGGGCGGCGAAATGCGCGGCGGCCGCGACGGCGCAGGCCTCCTTGCTGGGAAAGTGGTGGAAGAAGGCGCCCTTGGTCAGCCCCGCCTCGGCGCAGATGTCCTCGATCCGGGCGGCCGAATAGCCCTTCGAGCGGATCACGTGGACGGCCGCGTCGAGCAGCTTTTCCACCGTGGCCTCTCCCTTGGCGGCCATCGTTTCGACGGATTTTCCGATCGGCTTGACCATGCCGGATCTCGTACCAACCAGTTGGTATGTTGTCAAGCCGCTTTGGGAGCCGGTTGTCCCGCGATCTTGCAGCGCTCCGAGGCAGGCGAAGACTGTCATCGCTTCGGCGCCACCGCGGCGAACATCGCGCCCTGCGGGTCGTGCGCCTGCACGATCCATTGCCCGCCGGGAACCTCCTGCGGACCGTTGATGATCCGGCCGCCGAGCGCCGTGATCCGACCCGCCGCCGCGTCCGCGGCCTCGACGTTGAAGTAGTAGAGCCAGAACGCCGCCTGCGTCTGGGCCGTGCGGGTCATGACGCCGCCGTGCTCGCCATGGCGGGTGTTGAACAGGTGGTAGACGCCGATCGGCCCCATGTCGAACTCGCCCTCCTTGTTCCAGCCGAAGAAATCCGAATAGAAGGCGAAGGCCCTGGCGCCGTCGTCGGCGTGCAGCTCGCGCCACCCGACCGTGCCAGGCGCGCCCGGTGCGGCGGGCGGCGGCGGATTGCCGTCCGAGTCGTGGAAAAGCATGAAGGTTCCGCCGTAGGGGTCGGCGACCACGGCGAAGCGGCCGATGCCGGGAATGTCGGAAGGCGCCTTGAACACCTTTCCCCCCGCCGCCATCAGCTTCGGCAACGCGGAGTCGACGTCTTCGACCCAAATGTAGCCCGCCCATGAGGGCTTCGCCCCCATCGCCCTCGCGTCGGCGGGAATGGTCATCATTCCTGCGATCGGCGCGCCGGCGGCCGAAACCACTTGATATTCGAGGTCCGGCATGCCGGCGTCCTGCGTCGTCCAGCCGAGGAGGTGGGAATAGAAATCGACCGCCGCCTTGAGGTCGTCGCCCATATATTCGTACCAGACGAATTTCCCGATTGGCGTGGACATGAGGCGCAGTTCCTCGAGGTTGGCGGGGAGAGGTTAGCGTGCCGGAGTGAAAAGATTAAGACGGCAGACCTGCCCGCGGGACCACGCCCGGGCCCCGAGAGTAGGATTTATCGACGTCCGTGTCCTCTCTTATGACGAGACCGGCACAAAGTGCGCCGCTCTGGCCAGCGTCGGCGGGAGCGAGCGAGCCACGTCGGCCGGCTGGAAGCGATGCTGCGTCGGCCCGAATGGATCGGTCGTCTGACGCCGCCTTCCAGAACGCCATCGCTCAGCGGTTGTTCGCGTCCGCGAGGTCGGATAAAGACGAACGAGAGACGCGCCGCCGCGAAGGCTCCGTGAGGAAATCTCGTGACTTACATCCCCTCGCCGAACCGCTACGACACGATGACCTACAACCGCTGCGGCCGCAGCGGCCTCAAATTGCCGGCGATCTCGCTCGGCTTGTGGCACAATTTCGGCTTCGACAAGTCGCTGGATTCGATGCGGGCGATCTGCCGCACGGCGCTCGACCTCGGCGTCACCCATTTCGACCTCGCCAACAATTATGGTCCCCCGCCCGGCTCGGCGGAGATCGCCTTCGGCGACATCCTCCGCAGCGACTTCCGGGGCTTGCGCGACGAGCTCGTGATCTCGACCAAGGCGGGCTACGACATGTGGAAAGGTCCCTACGGCGAGTGGGGCGGGCGCAAGTATCTCGTCGCCAGCCTCGACCAGAGCCTCAAGCGCTTGGGGCTCGATTATGTCGACATCTTCTATTCCCACCGCTTCGATCCCGAGACGCCGCTCGAGGAGACGATGGGCGCGCTCGACGCCGTCGTCCGCCGGGGCAAGGCCCTCTACGTGGGAATTTCCTCCTACAATTCGCGCCGCACCAAGGAGGCCGCGGCGATCCTGAAGCGGCTCGGCACGCCTTGCCTCATCCACCAGCCGAGCTATTCGATGGTCAACCGCTGGATCGAGGCCGACGGTCTGCTCGGTGCTCTGGAAGCGGAGGGGATCGGCGCCATCGTCTTCTCGCCGCTGGCCCAGGGGATGCTGACGGACAAGTATCTGGACGGCGTTCCCGCCGACAGCCGCGCGGCCAAGTCCCATTTCTTCGATCCGAAGTTTCTCACGCCCGGCGCCATCGGCCGCGTGCGCCGGCTGAACGAGATCGCCAGGCGCCGCGGCCAGTCGCTCGCCCAGATGGCGCTCGCCTGGGCGCTGCGCGACAGGCGCGTGACCAGCGCGCTGATCGGCGCGAGCCGCCCCGAGCAGGTCACGGACAGCGTCGAGGCGCTCGACAAGCCCGACTTCACCGCCGAAGAGCTCGCCGAGATCGACCGCTACGCAGTCGACGCCGGGGTCAACCTCTGGGCGCGCTCGGCGGAGCTCGGGGGGTAGAAGCCCTCTCCCATCGGGGCTTGGACCGGCGGCCTGCGCGGTCGCTGACCGCGCCGCCGCGCTTCCTAGGGCGTTCGGAAGGACGACCGTCCATCGACGGGCTATGGAACGCGGCTACAGGACCCGCCAGACGATGAGCCCGGGATGAAGCTCTGGCCGTCACGCCTGCATCAGGCGCCTTGCGCCTTTTCCGCCAAACGGTCGGCCAATTGTTTGAGTCCCCAATTCCGCGCAAGCTCAGACGCGGAGGCCCACGTTGGCGTCTGGTCGGCCAACGAGGGGAGCGGCGCCGACGCATCCATTGTGGCGATCGATCGAAAGAGGCGAAGCATCGGCGCCTGAGTGGGGAAGAAGCCGGCGGCAAGGACGCCGTCGAGCGTCTCGTAACGTCGCACCAGATCCGCGGCGCGTTTCGGGCCGACCCCGACGGCGCCGGGCAGCCTGTCGGAAGGGTCGCCGCGAAGCGCGATGAAATCCGGCACTTGTTCCGGATCGACGCCATACCGCTTGCGGACCTCTTCGGGGCCGATGCGCGCGATTTCGCCGGCTCGCAAGGGATAGAGGATTGTCGTACTCGGCGAGGCGAGCTGAAACGCGTCCCGATCTCCGCTTGCGACTCGCGCCGCGCCGCCCGCGCGTTCCTCGGCGGAAACTGCGGCGGCGAGAAAGTCGTCCGCCTCGAACCCTCTGGCCTTGGCGTTGGCGAACCCGCAGGCTGCGACAAGCTCAGGCAGCGCCTTCAACTGCTCGATCAATTCATCGTCGAACTCTCGTCCGCTTTGATAGGCGGGAAAGAGCTCGTGGCGCCTGGTCGGCGCCTCCAGGGTGTCCCAGGCGACAACGACCGCACGGGGATGCTCGTCGGCGTACAGGCGCAACAGAATGTTGGCGAAGCCGAGGATCGCTCCGGCGCCCTTGCCGTCGCTCCGGCGGATCGTCTTCGGCAAAGCGTGGTACGACCGATGCGCGAAGGAGTCGCCGTCGATCGCGAGCAATGGAGCGCGAGCGACCTTCCGCTTCGCGGAGCTCGCCGCTTGCAACCGACCTGGGCGCGTAGCTTGATCGCCAGCTGGACGCGTCGGTCGCTCCGATTGACTCCAAAGGATTGGAGGAGGCGCGCCGGGCGTTCTCGCATTTCGAGAGGGTACGGTCCGGCGTCTTGTCGGGTCGCGAAGTCTGACCCAGACCGGCGCGTGATCGCTCGCGCCCTCTTTTCCCCGTGTCTCACGGTCGACGCCGACCTCCTGCAGGCGCTCCTTGAGCGCGGGACTGAGCAGAATGTGGTCGAGGCGCAGGCCGGCATCGCGTTGCCAACGGTTCCGCTTGTAATCCCAGAACGTGTACATCGGCTCTTTGGGATGGAGCGTCCGGACGGCGTCGGTCCACCCTTGCGACAGGAGGCGCTGATAAGCCGCGCGGCTTTCGGGCTGCAGCAGGGCGTCGCGATTCCAGGATTTCGTCGGATAGATGTCGAGATCCGTCGGGACGACGTTGGCGTCGCCCGCCAGCGCGATGGGCGCCCCCGTGGCGAGGAGCTCGGCCGCATGAGCCGCCAGGCGCTCGAGCCAGGCGAGCTTGTAATCGAATTTGGGGCCCGGCTGAGGGTTCCCGTTGGGCGCATAGATCGATGCGACGAGCACGCCATTGACGGCCGCCTCCAGGTAGCGGCTCTGCTTGTCTGCGGCGTCGCCCGGCAATTCCATGCGCGTGAGCACCGGCGTCCAGCGAGACAGGATCGCCACCCCGTTCCAGCTCCTCTCGCCGCGCCATACCGCCTTATAACCTGCTTTGCCAACGGCTTCCGCCGGAAACTCGGCGTCGCTGGCCTTGATTTCCTGCAAACAGACGACATCGGGCTCGGCTTCGCGAAGCCACTCGGTGAGGTTCGTCAGGCGGCGTCTGATGTTGTTGATGTTGAAAGTGGCGATCTTCATCCGGGCGTCTCAAAGGTCGGAACACATTTCACTCTGGGCGCCGAGGAATGTGAAGCAGGCAGAGCGCCCGCTCAAAAGACCACCGCCTTCGTCCTCACGCCGGCCGAGGCTGAGAACAGGGACGATCTCGCTGCCTGGCTCAATCGGAATGCGACGGCTATTGCGCGACGTCGACCGCCGGACACGTGGCGCTGGAACAAAAAGCCCCCAACAAACATATGTTTTCCATGCGGGGTGCGGGCACGGCTTGTAAAATGGGCGCTGGACCAGAAACGCGGACACGTCGTGTGTACGCTATTCAGGCTTCCGCACTGCAAAGCCTGGCGGATTGGACATCCATTCTCGCAGAACGTGTCGGACTTGGCTTCGACGCGATCGTACTGTCTCTTCCTCACCAGAATATTTTCAATGATCAGATCGCCGCCGACCTTGACCTGTCGGAGCTCGTCGGCCTCGCGATCGATCGATCGCTCAAAGTCTTCGTCGAGGTTCCTGTTGCGTCCGTTCCAGCCGGCGCCCCCGAGGCCGCAAAACTTGGTCTCTCCGAAAGCAGTCTGAGTCTACGCGATCCTCGCGTCTCTCCGGCCGACCGGCAGAATCTACCCATACCATTCTTCGACGAAACGAGAGCCTTGATTTGGCTCGAGGACCTCCGACGGCGGCTGTCTGAGCTCGAGAGACGAGGAGTGGCCGGGTTTGCCTGCGCGGCCGGGCCAAAGACGCCGACCTGGATATGGTCCGTTCTCACCGGCCGCGGCGGTCGAAGCCCCACGGACCATACCATCCACATTTGGGTGCGCCTCACCCGTCTCGGTTCCGTCTTGGACTTCGAAGGGGCGGGCTTCGCAGGAGCGTTCCTGCCCGTCGTCAGCCTCTTTGAGGCGCGACAATTTTCCCTGCTCGCCAAGGCCTCCGAGGTCTTCGGGAACGTTGTCCTCTCTCCCGGCGAGTCGTCCAGGGAGAAGCTGGAAAGGGCGAACTGGGACGCGGCGACCCTCGAGAGACGCTCGCGGTTCCTCCTCTGGCTGTCGGCCGCGCTCGGCGACGGCGTCATCCTTCCGATGGGCTTTGAATATGGTGTCGATGATCAGTTCGATTCCCTGCGGCGCTCGACGAAATCCTGGCTGCGACTCGCCGCGGACCGTTTGTTCGATCTCAGCGAAGACATCGCGGCCGCCAATGCGTTTATTTCGAGTCAGGCTCAACTATTCGAACGCTCATCTGTGGGCCCGATCTGGCCCGTGACCGCGAAAGGGCTGGCCGCCGCGCGCGATTCCGAAGACAAATCCAGGATAAGAGTCGTTCTCGCCAACCCCGCTGCCGATCGCGACCTCGCCGTGCGCGCTTCCTCGATCTGCTGCGAGGTTGGGGAATACTTGCCTTTGCGAGACGCGCTTCGTTCCGAGCCCAATCTGACGCCGGACCGGGCGGTCGCCCTGCGTCCCCTCGAGGTGCTCATCTTCGAGGGACGGCGCGGCGCTCCCATTCAACCTCTCGACCAATCTCCCATCGACCCCGAGCGCGCCGTGGCCGCGCCGCGTCTCGTCATCGAGCGCGTCACGCCGAGTGTGGACGGCGGGCGATGTCCGGCGAAGAGAATTGTCGGCGAGGCGGCCCGCATCGAAGCGGACGTCTACGGCGAAGGGCACGACCCGATCTCGGTCGCGCTTCTCTGGCGCGCCGCCGACAACTCCGAATGGCGCGAGAAGCCCATGACGTCGCTCGGCAACGACCGCTGGTCGGCCGAAATCCCTCTCGAACGCCTCGGGCGCCACCTGTTCTCAATCGAGACTTGGCGCGACGAATTCGCGATCTATCGGGCCGAACTTCAAAAGAAGCATGACGCGGGTCTGCCGATCGCGCTGGAATTGCAGGAAGGCCAAATCCTTCTTGAGCGCGCCGCCAAGCAGGCTTCGGGAGAACCAGGAGCCCGTCTCAAGCGAATCGTCGATCGACTCCGCGCCGCCGACGACCCGGGTCGCCTGGCCATGCTGATGGCCGCGGAAACGGCCAGGGCTTTCGCAGCGGCTGATGCGCGCGCCTTCCGGTTGCGCCTCGATCCGCCCGTCCCGATCGACGCCGAAAGACGGAGGGCCGGTTTTGCGAGCTGGTATGAGCTCTTCCCCCGCTCGCAGAGCGGCGATCCTCGCCGTCACGGCACGTTCATTGACGTCATCGGTCGGCTGCCGGCGATTCGAGACATGGGTTTCGACGTTCTCTACTTCCCGCCAATCCATCCCATCGGACAGACAAACCGGAAAGGGCGCAACAATGCGTTGAAGGCGGGCCCCGGCGATCCGGGAAGCCCCTACGCGATCGGCTCCGACGAGGGCGGCCATGACGCGATTCACCCTGCGCTTGGCGCTTTCGAGGACTTCCATCGCCTCATTTCCGAGGCGCAAAAGCTGGATCTGGAAATCGCGCTTGATTTCGCCATTCAAGCCTCGCCGGATCACCCTTGGCTCAGGCAGCACCCGGAATGGTTCACTTGGCGGCCCGACGGCACGATCCGCTATGCCGAGAACCCGCCGAAAAAATACGAAGACATCGTCAATCTCGACTTCTATGGGGAGGGCGGAACACTCTCGTTGTGGGTCGCGCTTCGCGACACGATCCGCTTCTGGATCGGCAAGGGTGTCACGCTCTTCCGGGTCGACAATCCCCACACCAAGCCGTTTCCCTTCTGGCAGTGGGTCATCGACGATATACGCAGGGACCATCCCGAGGTCATCTTCCTGGCCGAGGCGTTCACCCGGCCAAAAGTCATGTATCGACTCGCAAAAGTCGGATTTTCTCAGAGCTATACTTATTTCACCTGGCGAAACACCAAGTCAGAGCTCGTCTCTTACCTCATGGAACTCACCAACGAGCCACAGAGGGATTTCTTCCGACCGCATTTCTTTGTCAACACGCCTGATATCAATCCGGACTTTCTGCAGAACGCGCCCCGATCGGCCTACCTTATCCGAGCCGCCTTGGCCGCTACGCTGTCCGGCCTCTGGGGCGTCTACAACGGCTTTGAGGTTTGCGAGGGTCGGCCTGACCCGCAAAAAAAGGAATACGCGGACAGCGAGAAGTATGAAATCCGCGCGTGGGATTGGAATCGACCCGGAAACATCGTGTCCGAGATAACGGCGCTCAATCGCATTCGCCGCGCGAATCCCGCGCTGCACTCGCATCTCGGCGTTTCCTTCCATCACGCAGGGAACGACAATGTTCTCTTCTTCGAAAAGGCGACGCCCGGCCGCGAGAACGTGGTTCTTGTCGCAATCAACCTCGATCCGTTCGCCGTGCAGGAGGCGGATATTGAGCTTCCCCTGTGGAAATTCGGACTGCCCGATCACGGCGACCTCCGGGTCGAAGATCTGATGCGCGGAGGTCAGCTCGTGTGGACCGGCAAACACCAGCGGGTCCGCCTCGATCCCGAAGACCTGCCCTTTTCGATTTGGCGCGCTTGTTGAGGTCAGCGATGGTCACGCGACCGAGGTCACAATTGGCCCATGATACCCTCTGGTACAAAGACGCAGTCATCTACCAGCTGCATGTTAAGTCGTTCTTTGACGCCAACAACGACGGGATCGGCGATTTCGCCGGCCTCAACGCCAAGCTCGACTATATCGAAGGCCTCGGCGTCAACACGGTGTGGCTCCTGCCGTTCTACCCTTCTCCGCGAAAGGACGACGGCTATGACATCTCGGAATACCGGGATGTAAGCCCGGATTACGGCGTTCTGGCCGAGTTCAAAGACTTCGTCGCCTCGGCTCACGCGCGCGGCATTCGGGTGATCACGGAGCTCGTAATCAATCACACCTCCGACCAGCATCCATGGTTTCAGCGAGCCCGCAATAGCCCCGCCAAATCCGCGGCCCGCAACTACTACGTCTGGTCCGATACCGACAAACGCTATGCCGGGACCCGAACCATTTTCATCGATACGGAGAAATCGAACTGGACCTGGGATCCGGTCGCCAACGCGTATTTCTGGCATCGCTTCTACGCACACCAGCCGGACCTCAACTTCGACAATCCTCGCGTGCTGAAGGAGGTTCTCAGCACCATGCGCTTTTGGCTCGATATCGGCGTTGACGGGCTGCGCCTCGACGCCATCCCTTACCTGATCGAACGGGAAGGGACATCGAGCGAGAATCTTCCCGAGACCCATCAGATTCTCAAGAGGATCCGGGCGGAGCTGGACGCACGCTACGGCGACAGGATGCTCCTCGCCGAAGCCAATCAGTGGCCGGAGGACGCCCAGCTTTACTTCGGCGATGGCGACGAATGCCACATGGCGTTCCACTTCCCTCTGATGCCGCGCATGTACATGGCGATCGCCAAAGAAGACCGCTTCCCGATCACCGACATTCTTCGACAGACCCCGGAAATCCCGCCCAACGCGCAGTGGGCGATCTTTTTGCGCAATCACGATGAGCTCACGCTCGAAATGGTGACGGACGCGGAGCGCGACTACCTTTGGAACGCCTACGCCTCCGATCGCCGCGCCCGCATCAATCTCGGCATAAGGCGCAGGCTCGCCCCCCTCCTCGAGCACGACAGGCGACGAATCGAGCTGATGAATGCTCTTCTTCTATCCATGCCTGGCGCCCCCGTGATCTACTACGGGGACGAGATTGGAATGGGAGACAATATTCACCTAGGCGACCGCGATGCGGTGCGCACGCCTATGCAGTGGAACGAGGACCGCAACGGCGGATTTTCGCGCGCCGATCCAGGCAGCATTGTCCTTCCGCCCGTCATGGACCCGCTCTACGGCTACGCCGCCGTAAACGTGGAGGCCGAGACGAAGGACCAGCACTCGCTTCTGAACTGGATGCGGCGCATGCTTTTGTTGCGTCGCAACAATAGGGTGTTCGGTCGCGGCGCTCTGCGCTTTCTCTATCCGGGGAACCGTCGAATTCTCGCTTACCTGCGAGAATATGAGGAGACGACCGTCCTCTGCGTCGCTAATCTCGCCCGCACGCCTCAGGCCGTCGAGCTCGATCTCGCCGACTTTGCCGGACGTGTGCCGGTGGAAATGACGGGGCCATCGCCCTTTCCGCCGGTCGGACGGCTTACCTATCTGCTGACGCTTCCGCCTTACGGCTTCCAGTGGTTTGAATTGAAGGGCTCGAGCAAGGAAGCGCCCAGCTGGCACGACGACCCCCCCGAGCAATTGCCGGAATTTCAGACTCTCGTCGTGCGCGAAAGCTTACGCGAGCTGCTCGGCGAGCGCTATGCCGCGACTATTCTGCGAGATCTCCTGCCCTCGTATCTCAAACGCCGGCGGTGGTTCTCCTCCAAGAACGAGACCATAACCGGCGTGTATATCGCTTACACGGTGGAAGTTCCTTCGGTTCGAGAAATTCTGCTCACCGAAATCGAGGTCCATTTGGGTGACCGCGCCGAGCGTTACCTCGTTCCAGCCGGCATCGCATGGGAAGGGTCGACGCCGCAGGCCTTGGCGCAACAGCTCGCAATGGCCCGCGTGAGGCGCGGCCGCTCAGTCGGCTATATCACCGACGCTTTTGTGCTCGAAGCCCTGCCGCGAGCGATTATGACCTGCCTGCGTGAGCGCGCAGTCTTGGCGACGCGGGACGGCGAGATCCGTTGCCTCGGTGAACCGGGCGTCGACGCCTTGCCCGACTTCGGCGACGGCGCTGTCCGTTGGTTGTCGGCGGAGCAGTCCAACAGTTCGCTGATCTTGGGCAACGCGGCGATGATCAAGCTGATCCGGCGCGTCTCGCCGGGCGTGCACCCCGAGGCGGAGATGACGCGACGTCTCACCGTTTGCGGTTTCGCCAATGCTGCCCAACTCCTGGGCGAGATTGTCCGGGTCGACAAGAAAAACGTCCCCCACACGCTGTTCATCATTCAGAGCAACATTCCGAACCAAGGTGACGCCTGGACCTGGACTCTCGACAATCTCCGACGCGCGCTCGAAGACGCAACATTGGAGAACGACGCAGCCTCGCCTTCGCCGAACGCCTTCGGGCCGCTTAACCACTTTGCCGGCGTCGTGGGTAGGCGTTTGGGGCAACTGCACGCAGCGCTCGCCGCAGACACAGATGATCCGGCCTTTGCGCCCATCATCGCCGGCGACGAGCTCGTTTCAGGCTGGGCGAGAGACGCCGCAAACCAGATCGAGCGAGGCCTGAAGGATCTCGAGAGCGAAAAAAGCAGTCTCGACCCTTCGCTCCTGACGCTCGCGGATTCGATTCTTGCGCGCGCGCCGGATCTGATGGCGAGCATGCCGAAGCTCGCGGAGGCAGGGCGAGGCTCATTGGCGATCCGGGTTCATGGCGATTTTCACCTTGGCCAGATTCTCGTCTCCCAATCGGACGCCTACATCATCGACTTCGAGGGGGAGCCTCTGAGGCCCCTGGACCAGCGCCGGAACAAGACGACGCCGATGCGCGACGTCGCCGGATTTCTCCGGTCACTCGACTACGCGGCGGCCTCCTTCTCGCTGCCGGAAAACGACGCCAGCCCCCAACCTGTTCGCGGGCGCCGGGAGGGTCTACTCGCGCAGTTTCGGCGCGAAACGGCTAGAGCTTTTTTGGAAGCCTATTGGCTTGCGGTCAAAGCCGCTCCGCAACTCGGCCTTGGCGTGGCGCAAGCGCCTCTCCTCAACCTCATGATCCTCGAAAAAGCGAGTTATGAAATCAGCTACGAAGCCGCCAATCGGCCGAAATGGTTGGCCATTCCGTTGCGAGGATTCGCAGCGATCGCCAATCGCCTGAAAACCAGGCGGTTGTCATGACGCTCGGACAAGACTGCCTGTTCGGGATCCCTTCCGCCGCTGTGCAGGCTCTCGTGGACGGACGCCATGGCGATCCTTTCTCCATCCTCGGCCCACATCAGTGCGGCTCGATGTCGGTCGTGCGCGTTCTTGCGCCCGGCGCGCAAAAGATAGAGGTCGTTGCACGCGAAGACTCCAGCCGGCTCGGGCGGTTGGAGCTCGCTCATCCCGGCGGACTCTTCGCCGGTCCCGTTGTCGGCGATCGGCCTTATCGTCTGGTTATCCAGTGGCCGGAGGCCGTTCAGGAGACCGAGGACCCTTACAGCTTCGGTCTGCTGCTCGGGGAGTTGGATCTGCATCTGCTCGCCGAGGGCACTCATTATGAGCTCGCGCGCTGCCTCGGCTCGCAAACCCTGACGCTCGCAGGCGTGCAAGGCGTCCGGTTCGCCGTCTGGGCGCCGAACGCCCGACGCGTTTCCGTGGTTGGCGACTTCAACACCTGGGATGGCCGACGCCATCCGATGCGGCTGCGTCGAGGAGCGGGCGTATGGGAGCTGTTCGTTCCCAAAATTGGAGCGGGAGCCCTCTATAAATACGAGTTGCTCGGCCCGGATGGCGCGCTCCTTCCGCAAAAAGCGGATCCGGTAGGGCGCGCCAGCGAGGGCGCGTCCGGCACGGCGTCCATCGTCGCTTCGAGCGCTCCTTTCGAGTGGACCGACCAAGCTTGGATCGCAAAAAGAAGCGAACGTCAAAGCCTGGACGCCCCGATCTCCATTTATGAGGTCCATCCCGGTTCGTGGCTCCGCATGGTCGAAGAAGACTTCCGAAGCCTTACCTGGGCGGAAATGGCCGAACGTCTGGTGCCATATCTGGTGGAGATGGGATTCACCCATCTCGAATTCCTTCCGATCGCCGAATACCCGTTCGGCGGCTCCTGGGGCTACCAGCCTCTTGGCCTTTTCAGCCCGACCGGCCGATACGGCCGCGCGGCCGACTTCGCCGCTTTGGTCAACCGTTGCCACGAGGCGGGCATCGGCGTGATCGTCGATTGGGTCCCCGCCCATTTTCCGACGGACGTATGGGGACTGGCTCGCTTCGATGGAACAGCGCTTTACGAGCACGAGGACCCGCGCGAGGGATTCCACAGGGATTGGAATACGCTGATCTACAACATCGGCCGCAATGAGGTGAAGGGATTCCTCATCGCCAGCGCGCTGGAATGGATCGAACATTATCATCTTGACGGGCTGCGCGTAGACGCCGTCGCTTCCATGCTCTACCGCGATTACAGCCGGGGGCCGGGCGAGTGGATCCCCAACCGGTACGGCGGCAGAGAGAACCTGGAGTCGATCGAATTCTTCAAGCACCTGAACAGCATCGTTGCTCATAGGGACCCCGGAGTCCTCATGATCGCGGAGGAGTCGACCGCCTGGCCTAAGGTGACCGCGCCCCCGTCAGCAGATGGTCTTGGATTTTCTTTGAAATGGAACATGGGTTGGATGCACGACACCCTCCACTACATGGAGAAAGATCCGATCCATCGTTCTTATGAACACCATTCAATGACATTCGGAATGATCTATGCTTATTCTGAGCGATTTGTGCTGCCCCTGTCCCATGATGAGGTGGTGCATGGCAAAGGATCATTGATCGCCAAGATGCCCGGCGATGTCTATGGCCGCTTTGCGAACCTCAGGGCCTATTTCGCCTGGATGTGGACGTTCCCCGGTAAGAAACTGCTGTTCATGGGCGGTGAGATTGCGCAATGGAATGAATGGAGGAGCGACGGTTCGATCGAATGGGACCTGCTCGACTTTCCGCTTCATCGCGGGGTGCAAGCTCTGATCGCCGACCTCAACGCCATCTACTGTACATGGCAGGCGCTGTACGGGACCGACAACGATCCGAGCGGATTTCAATGGGCGGTCGCAGACGACAAGGAGAATTCGGTCTTTGCGTTCATCCGCCGCGGTCCTAACGGCTCGATCGTTCTGGTCGCGAGCAACATGACGCCGGTTCCTCGCTATGGGTATCGCATTCGCGTCCCCATTTCCGGCGCGTGGCGCGAAGTGCTCAACACCGACTCCTCATATTACGGCGGGAGCAATCTGGGAAACGGCGGCGCGCTGGACGCCCATCTCTCGGCGGAGCAGGCAGAGCTCAGCTTGATTCTGCCGCCGTTGGCGACGCTGATACTGGCTCCCACTTAAGGCCCTTCTGTGTTTCGGCGTAACTCCCAGGCAGTCTCCCGAAAAGTCGGGTCTAAAGTTCATCGACCTCATCCTGAGGCGCTCTTGCGAAGCAAGAGCTTCGAAGGATGCTCCAGAGCGCCCTGGCGGCCGATCCGGATTCTCGCGTCGGCGCGATCTGGAGCGTCCTTCGAGGCCGCTTCGCGGCGCCTCAGGACGAGGTCGGCGGGGTGTCGCCAGCTCTCGAAGACGGACCGACCGAGCGAGAGTTTGGGAGTTACGTTTCGGCGGTCGGCCTTCGAGTCGATGTATTTTTGCCTGACCTGGCGATCTATGTCATCGACGCCCCGAATGGTCGGACACTATCGGGAAGATCTCGGCCAGCGCTCACAGTCATCCATTTTCTGCACCTCGCGTGCATCCTGCGCGTAGCGCCTATGGTCGCTTTCTTGCCCTCTCCGGCCCCAGGCAATCGGGCGAAGTGGGCACTGTGACGGTTGGACGCGCTTCCGCCCCCCTTGTGGGGGCGGGCAGGGGTGGGGGGTCGCGCCGCCGTTTCCGATTAGGTAAGCCGACACGTAGCTTTCGAGGTCTGGCGCGACCCCCACCTTAATCTTCCCCACAAGGGGGAGGAAATCGCCTTCGCCCGATTGCCCTACTCTCCGCCCCTTCCGGGATGCAGGAACGGGTCGAAGGCGATCGATCGCGACCAGTCTGATAAGCTCGTGATCCGATCGTCGTCATCGCATTCGCGCCAACCGCGCAAGACGTCAGCATGGCGCGGTCGAGCAAGGAACGGAAAGGATCCTCATGGCGCAGAAACGGCCCCGCATCGGCGTCGTCGGCTCGAGCAACGTCGACCTCGTGACCTATGTCGAGCGCATGCCGGTCTGGGGCGAGACGATCGCCGCCGCGCGCTTCGAGATGAGCAACGGCGGCAAGGGCGCCAACCAGGCCGTCGCGGCGGCGAAGCTCGGCGCCGAGGTCGTCATGGTGTCGAAGGTCGGCGACGACATGCTGGGCGAGGGCGTGCTCCGCAACTTCGAGGCCGCCGGCGTCGATACGCGGCACGTTCAGCGCGTGGCGGGCCAATCGACCGGAACGGCGACGATCCTCGTCAACGCGTCGGGCGACAATTTCATCCTCATCGTCAAGGGCGCCAATGGCGACCTGACCCCAGCCGACGTCAAGGCCGCGGGCGAGGACCTCAGAGCCTGCGACCTCATCCTGCTTCAACTCGAAGTGCCGCTCGAGACGGTCTATGCCGCCCTCGCCTTCGGCAGGAAGCACGGCGTCAGGACCGCGCTCAATCCCGCCCCCGCCGTCCGCGGCCTCGACATGGAAAGAGTCCGCCTCGCGACTTTTCTCACGCCGAACGAGACGGAGCTCGCCATTCTGACCGGCATGCCGGTCGAGTCAGAGGATGAGATCGCCGCCGCGGCGCGGAGTCTCGTGGCGAGGGGCCTCGAGACGGCGATCGTCACGATGGGGGCGCGCGGCGCCCTTCTGGCGGCGCCGCAGGGCGAAAAGCGGATCGCGCCGGCGAAGGCGAACGCGGTCGACACGACCGGCGCCGGCGACGCCTTCATCGGCGCTTTCGCGCGCTACCATGTGGCGGGGTTGCCGATCGAGGAGGCGCTCGACAAGGCCGCCCTCTATGCCGCCGACGCGGTGACCAGGCGCGGCGCGCAAAAATCCTTCGCCACGGAAGCCGAGTTCGAGGCGCTCCGCGTCGGTTCTTCTATTGGTTAAATTACATGTTATCTACGTGCTGTATTGGACGAACGACCGGGCGCGGCCGCAGGCAAAGGCGGCGGTAATCGGCTCGACGCTAAACGGGGTCGTAAGCCTCTGACAATATTGGAGGCCGCCGCTAAACCTGCGCTAAACCGGCCTAAAGCGCGAACCCGCCGTCGACCAAAAAAATCTGCCCGGTGCTGAAGACGCTCTCGTCGGAGGCGAGATAGACGGCGAGCGCTGCTACCTCCTCCGGCTTGCCCAGGCGGCCCATCGGCTGGCGGTCGACGAAGGCCTGGCGCACCGTCTCGATCGGCTGGCCGCTCGAGCGGCTCAGCGCTGCGATGCGGCCGTCCAGCGACGGGCTCTCGATGGTGCCGGGGCAGATGGCGTTGCAGCGCACGCCCCTGCGGATGAAGTCGGCCGCCACCGCCTTGGTGAGCCCGATCACCGCCGCTTTCGACGCCCCGTAGACGTAGCGGTTGGGGATGCCGCGCACCGAGGACGCCCCGGAGGCGATGTTGACGATCGAGCCTCGGCCCTTCTCGAGCATCCCCGGCAGGAAGGCGCGGACCGTCCGATGCATCGACTTGACGTTGACGTCGAAGGAAAAGTCCCAGTCCTCGTCGGCGCAGTCGAGCACGCTGCCGTGATGGACGAAACCCGCGCAGTTGAACAGGATGTCGATCGGCCCGAGCTCGCGCGCGAGCGCTGCGACCGCCTCCCCCGAGCGCACGTCGAGCCCGCGCTTCTCCGCATCGAGTCCGGCGAGGCCGTCGAGGTCGATGTCGGTCGCCACGACCCGCGCCCCTTCCTCCCGGAAGGCCTTGGCCGTCGCCCGGCCGATGCCCGCCGCCGCCGCCGTCAGCACCGCGACTTTCCCATTCAACCGTCCCGTCATCGAAATCGCTCCTTCCCTTCGAGGTGTTACGCGCGCGAGTCCGCTCGCCGATCCGCGCGGCTCCCTACGCTCTGCGGCCGGCATATTGCCAAAGCGGCGGGAATTGGCATAGACAGCGGCGCCGATCGAACCTTCTTTGGGTTTTTGATCGCGGCGCCGCAATAGCTCAGCTGGTAGAGCACGTCATTCGTAATGATGGGGTCGGGGGTTCGATTCCCTCTTGCGGCACCAATTATATTAACGAGTTACGGACAAGAAGACCCACGAGATTGCTGGAATAGGTACGGCATAGGTACGCGGGCCGCCGTCGCAGAGCCGAATTCGCTTCATGGCAAGGTGGGTTCGCTTGCATTTCCGGCTCCGTAGTGACCTAAAGCTTTCCGGCCGCTTCGCCGAAAATAAAGTCGCCGGTCGTCCCGTCAGAGAGGGTAAAATGGCCTCCGCCGCTTATCCCGCCATACTCGCGTGTGGCAGTGACGATTCCTTTGCGCCCATCGTTGAATAGAACAGGCATCGAAATGGTCGGCGACGGATTGCCGGTGTTATAGCTCCCCACGCAAGACAGCGTTCCGTTGGAAACATTGAAAGAGCCACCGCTAATCGAAGCGGTATTGGTGCCCCGCATAATTCCTCCCGGTATGCCCTTGCTAACCACGGCCACCGGTACAGTATACGAACTTGCACACGACATGGTCGGTAGCGCCGTGAGCGCGACGAGGACCCTCCATCCCATCACTTCCTCCTGAACCGGCACTCGCCAAGAAATAGGGCATCCATCAAGAATTTCGCACTTGCAAAAGCCCGAAAACCGGGGCTTTTGAGAGAGGCCGAAAGGCCGCCGACCGGCAGATATAACTTCAGAATGTTGATTTCGAGGGCCGGACGAAGATGTTCGTCTCGCTATTCCAGATACGGCGTCAGAACAACTTCGATCCATTTCATGAATGCGCGGACTCGGCGAGACAGATTGCTCCGATGTGCTACGACGAGGGACACGGCGAGCGCCCGGCGACGAAAATCGGGTATGATCTCCACCAGCGCTCCACTCTCTAAGTATCGGCCAATCCCCAAGAGCGGCGCCTGAATCAGGCCAAGGCCGGCGAGGGCAGCGGCTTCGTAGGTCTGCGCGCTGTTGACGTGTAGCGCACCTGGCAACTGAAGCGTCGCGTAGCTGCCGCCGTCCGGATATTCCCATCCATAGGGTCTTGCGCCCAGCATCGTCGAAAAATGAATTGTCCGATGTTCTTGACGCTGGAGATCTTCTAGCGATCGAGGGACGCCATAGCGCGCCAGATAGGCGGGACTGGCGGCGTTGACCATGCGCAACAGGCCCAGCGGGCGGGCAATCAGCGTCTCGTCCCGGATGGGACCAAGTCGCAATACGCAGTCAAACCCCTCTTGAACCAGATCGACTTGCCGATCCGTACTCGACACCTCCAGCTCCAACTCGGGGTGAATCGCCATGAAATCCGGCAAGGCCGGCACGATCGTTGTGCGCGCCACCTCGGTCGGAAGATCGACCCGTAAACGCCCGCGAAGTGCCACGCGATCGCCTGCGAACATCGAGTGTAGGTCATCGACTTCAGCAAGCAGATCGC
>DASRSL010000262.1:0-4297 GCA_035656495.1 Roseiarcus sp. | reverse complement strand
TGCCGGCTCGTCCTTGGTTGCTGGTCCCGCGTTGGCCTGCTACGGCAGCTGCTACGGCGGCTGAGGTAGAAGCTACTCGCTCGGTTGTTCCGCGCGCTGGCGTAGTCGGGTGTCGTCCGGCGTTCCTGCGCGCGCAGAGTTAGGGAGGGGGGTCGCGCGGCTGTACCTAGTTTGAAGCATAGGCCTTCTATCTGAGAGTGTCCGGCTATCCCCCCAACCCTCCCCCACAAGGGGGGAGGGAGTACCCGCCGACCCCATCCAATTCAGCGACTCGGGGGACTTTCTCACTCCAGGAGGGCGACAGTGCTCTGTTCTTTGGAGTTCGTTGGGACCCCTCCAAATAAAAAGGAGGTCAGCCCGATTTTCAGCCGTTCATGCGCGTGCCATGTACTCCTCGTTGGTCGCGCCACACACGGTTCGACCTTTCTTTCGGAGAAACTCCCATGCGCAAGTACATTGCTCTCGCCCTCACGCTTCTGACTGTCGTTGCCGGGTCGTCCTTGGTTGCTAGCTCCGCTTTGGCGTGCTACGGCTACTAAGATTCAGAAACTGACCGACGAAGAAACTACTCGCTCGGTTGTTCCTCGCGCTGGCGTAGTCGGGCGCCGTCCTGCGTTCGTGCGCGCGTATCGAATCGGAGGCCCCGCGGCGTCATGAGCGTCTCGGGGCCTTCTTGTTTATGCAGGCTAGTTCACTGGCGAAGAGGTCGCGGCAATCGAGGACGCGTCTTTGTCTGTAGGCTGTGGCAGGGGAGCTGGGGCTTCGATGATGACGGTGCATTCGGCGGAACTCCAGACAGAGAGGAAAGCCCGCGCGCCGAGAGTTGACGCGCCCGCTAGAGGCTGGTCATCTCCCCCTCGTCTCGACGGGTTCGCGGAGCATCGCATATGAAGGGCAAGACGGTCGTCGCCACCGGCGCCACGTCGGGGATCGGCGAACGCGCGGTCGAGTCGCTCGCGCGGCAGGGCGCGCGCATCGTCTTCATCGCGCGCGACGCGCGTCGCGCCGAGGCGACGAGGACAAAACTCGAGGCGATCGCGCCCGGCCTCGGCCATCGCTCGCTTCTCGCCGACCTTTCGTTGATGACCGATACGAAGCGGGTCGGCGCCGAGATCGCCGCGAATGAGCCGCGCATCGATGTTCTCATCAACAACGCGGGGGCGATGTTCGCGGAGCGCCGCGCCACTTCGGAAGGCCTCGAAATGACCTTCGCTTTGAATCACATGGCCTATTTCGTGCTGACGCGGACGCTGCTGGAGCGGCTGAAAGGCTCGGCGCCGGCGCGCGTCGTCTCGACCGCCTCGGCCGCCCATTTCCGCGCCACGCTCGATTTCGACGACCTGCAAAGCGCAAAAAACTACAGCGGCTTCAAGGTCTACGGGCGCTCGAAGCTCGCCAACGTCCTTTACACGCGAGAACTTGCGCGGCGGCTCGCCGGGACGGGCGTCGTCGCCAATTGCCTGCACCCCGGCTTCGTCGCCTCGCGGTTCGGCGACGAGGCCGGCGGCTGGCTCGGTCGGCTGATCCCGTTCGCCAAATGGTTCGCGATCTCCCCCGAGCAGGGCGCCGACACGATCGTCTATCTCGCCTCGGCGCCCGAGGCCGCCAATTTCAGCGGCGAATATTTCGCCAACCGCAAGATCGCCGATCGTTCCGCCGCCGCGCGCGACGACTCGGCGGCGGCTCGGCTCTGGCAGGCGAGCGAGGCGCTGGCGGGAGCTTGACTCCGGCGGAGCTGAGGATACGCCCAAAAATGAGCGGGCGATTTCCGGCGGCCGACCTGTTCCCATCAGTTCGGTTGTCTACCGCGCTCTCCGTCATCGCGAGCCACGGCTATCGGCTGACTAGCGCACTTGTGTCATCCCCGCGAAAGCGGGGATCCAGCCGTGGGACACGACGAAGGGGCGACAAGGCCGTCGAAAGCGGCGCAAAGCGGCAAGCCTTGTAGCGACGTTGTATTCTGGATGCTCGCGCCTTTAGATAGGCGGCGCCCACTCTGCGCCGCGCCAAACCTCCTCCCCGGCGTCCCCGCTCTCCGAGCAAACGGGAAAACAGCGCTGGTCTTCCCTTCGCCGCCTCGCTTCGCCGCTCCCCCCGCGCTACAAGCCCGCCATGTCGCCGATCCTCTCCATCGCCGCCCTGACCAAAAAGTACGCCTCCGGCCTAGTCGCGCTCGACGAGGTCGATCTCACGATCGACAAGGGCGAGATTTTCGCGTTGCTAGGGCCAAATGGAGCCGGCAAGACGACGCTGATCGGGGTCGTCTGCGGCATCGTTTCGAAGACTTCTGGGCGGGTTCTGGTCGCCGGCCACGACATCGCGCGCGAATATCGTGCGGCGCGCTCGAAGGTGGGGCTGGTGCCGCAGGAGATCGCGCTCGACATATTCTCGACGGTCTGGAGGACGGTGCGCTTCAGCCGGGGCCTGTTCGGCCGTCGCGCCGACGACCATTACCTCGAACAGCTGCTGCGCGACCTCTCGCTCTGGGAGAAACGCGACAGCCGCGTCGTAGAGCTTTCCGGCGGAATGAAAAGGCGCGTGATGATCGCCAAGGCGCTCAGCCATGAACCCGAAGTGCTGTTCCTCGACGAGCCCACGGCGGGCGTCGACGTCAACCTCCGGCGCGACATGTGGGCGCTGGTGCGCAGGTTACGCGAAAAGGGGGTCACGGTCATTCTGACCACACACTATATCGAAGAGGCCGAAGAGATGGCCGACCGCGTCGGCGTCATCAACGGCGGCCGCCTGGTACTGGTCGAGGAAAAGACGGCGCTGATGCACAAGCTAGGCAAGCGGCGACTGACGCTCAAGCTGCACGAGCCCATGACGGCGTTGCCCCCTTCGCTGGCGAACTGGCCGCTCGCGCTCGAGGACGGCGGAAATCGTCTGACTTACACCTTCGCCAATGCCGAGGGCGGCGGGATTCCGGCTCTGCTGCGGCGGCTCGGCGAGATAGGCGTCGATTTCACCGACCTCGAAACTTCGACCAGCACGCTCGAGGACATTTTCGTCGGCTTGATCGGGCGCGCCGCGTGAACGACTTCATTCCGATCAACCCCGAGGGCGTCTGGGCGATCTACCGCCAGGAGATGGCGCGCACGCGGCGCACCATCTGGCAGAGCGTGGCGGTGCCTGTCATCACGACGGCGCTGTATTTCGTGGTGTTCGGCGGCGCGATCGGCTCGCGCATCCAGCAGGTCGGCGGCGTCAGCTATGGCGCCTTCATCGTGCCGGGATTGATCATGCTGTCGCTGCTGACGCAGAGCATCTCGAACGCCTCGATCGGCCTCTACTTCCCGAAATTCACCGGCACGATATTCGAGATTCTTTCCGCTCCGCTGTCTTCAGCCGAGATCGTGTTCGCCTATGTCGGCGCGGCGGCCACCAAATCGGTGATGATCGGCCTCATCATTCTGGCGACCGCGACGCTGTTCGTGCCGGTGCAAATTCTCCACCCGTTCTGGATGATCGCCTTCCTCCTGCTGACTTCGATCGCCTTCAGCCTGTTCGGCTTCATCATCGGCATCTGGGCGAAGAATTTCGAGCAGCTCGCGATCATTCCCTCCCTGATCGTGACGCCGCTGACCTTCCTCGGCGGCTCGTTCTATTCGATCGACATGCTGCCGCCGTTCTGGCGCACGGTCAGCCTGATCAATCCCGTCGTCTATCTCGTCAGCGGCTTCCGCTGGAGTTTTTACGGTCAGGGCGACGTCGGCGTCGGGGTCAGCCTCGGCTTCACGGCGCTGTTCATCGCGGTGTGCCTGCTCCTGCTGTGGTGGATTTTCCGCACCGGCTGGCGACTCAAGCCGTGAGGCATCTGGATCGTCATTGCGAGGAGCGAAGCGACGAAGCTGCGGTCGCAATGACGGTGTGACCCTGCCCTAGGTCGATGACTCCGCCGCGGTGGCCTTTGCCCGCCTGAGCCCGGCGACCTCCGCCACCAGCAGGACGGGGAACAGCGCCTCCAGCCCGCGAATGTCGACCTCGTCGACAGCGAGTCCCTCCAGCGAAAGTCCGGCCGCGATCGCGCATTCGCGCGAAACGGCGAGTGCGACGTTTCTCGCCTTCGCCAGGCTCTCGAGCCTGCTCGCGATGTTGACCGCCGGCCCGATGACCGTCGGCAGCGCCGCCGCGCCCCAGCCGATCCGCCCGATCACCAGCCGGCCGCCGTGCAGGCCCATCGCGAGCCGGAGCGGCTCGGCGATTTCGCCCGCGAGCTGGCGATTGACTCCTCCCAGGGCATCGTCGATGGCGACCACCGCCTCGACCGCCGCGCGGGCCGCGCCGGGCAGGCCGC
>DASRSL010000261.1:0-17409 GCA_035656495.1 Roseiarcus sp. | reverse complement strand
CGCGCTCCTCGGCGCTCAGCTTCACTACATACTTCTTGACCGCAATCTCCTTCTTAGCCACGAATCACCTCCATCGCTGCTCTCGCGGCGACAGAGATTCAGAAAAACACCACCAATTCGTTGACGCTGGCGACTAGGGCTTGCCTTTGAACACCCGGCTCGAGACGAAATAGCCGTCCCGGATGACGCCGAAGGCGACGGGGGTCCCGAAGCAGGCGATCCAGGCCGGGCCCGGCGTCGGAGTCGCGCCGCGCAACATTAGAGGCTGCCCGCGTCGCAGGATCGCCGCGCCGTTGCGATCGACGGGGATGAAGGGGAGTTCGGCGAGGCCCGCCTCGAGCGGCAGAATTGCGCGCGCCATCAGATCGGCGTCGTCCGGTAGGCGGCCGAGGGGAACCGCCTCATCCGCCGAGAACGGGCCAACGCGCGTGCGCCTCAGTTCGATCACGTGGCCGTAGCATCCCAGCGCGCGGCCAAGATCACGGGTGATCGCCCGGATGTAGGCGCCTTTCCCGCACTCCGCCTCCAGGACTGCAGAATCCGGCTCGGCCGAGACGAGGTCGAGCCGGTAGACCCAAATAGCACGCGCGGCGATCGAGAAGCTTTCGCCGTCGCGGGCGAGATCATAGGCGCGCGCCCCGTCGATCTTGATGGCGGAGTAGGTGGGCGGCGTCTGCTCGATGAGGCCGACGAAGCGCGGCAGAAGGGCCGCGATCTCGGCCTCGCTCGGCCGCCTGTCGGAGCGAGCGACGATCTCGCCCTCCGAGTCGTCGGTCGCGCTTTCCTCGCCCCAACGCACGCGGAAGCGATACGCCTTCGTTCCCTCCTGGACGATCGGCATGGTCTTCGTCGCCTCACCGAATGCGATCGGCAGGACGCCCGACGCAAGCGGATCGAGGGTCCCTGCGTGCCCCGCTTTCCTGGCGTTGAAGAGAAACTTGAGTCGCCCGACCGCTTGAGTCGACGTGACGCCGACGCTCTTGTCGAGATTGACCCATCCGTTGACCTCGGCCCTGGTCGACCTCTTCTGCGGACCCTGGCGGTGTGGACCCGCCTCGCCGCGGCCAGCCGGCGTACGCGCGATCGGTACGCCGGTCATCCGTCGTCTCCTTCGCTCGGTCCGAGGTCTCGCGCCACCTCCGGCGATTTCAAGATCGCCTCAATGCGCGCCTGGGCGTCGAAGCTCGGGTCGAGCCCGAAGCGCAGATCCGGCGCAAATTTGAGATTGATCCGGTGCGCAACTAGCGCGCGCAACTCCTTTTTGTGTTGGTTCAGGGCCTCGAGGGTCGCCGACGCCTGCTCGCCGCCGAGCGGCATGACCGAGACGGTGGCGAGCTTGAGATCGGACGACATGCGGACTGCCGGAACGGTCACCGGACGACGGCCGAGCTCGGCGTTGAGGACTTCGCCGCGCGCCAGAATCTCGGAGAGCGCATGCCGAACGAGTTCGCCCACCCGCTCGACGCGGTGGGTGGGAGGATGGAATCTGGAGGATGAACGAGACATCGGGATCTGACCTGGCGCTTGGGCGCGCCTTAAGGGATTTAGGCGACAATTGCGCCTTTAGGTGTGCAGAGGCCGTTCAGATCGCCCCCAGCCGGCCGAAAAGCACGGCAGCGCGGCGAAAGCCGGCACATGGACATGGTTCCTCGCCTGCATCGAAACGATTCCGCCTCCGATCAGCTCGAAATTTTCGTCCTCCGAGATGATGCCGGACTCTTGCATGTGCAGGATCTCGACCACCGTAAAGAAACGCCGGTCGAAACCCTCGGCGGCGCGGGTCACGTTGGCCCTCATGTCCGTCGTCCGATCCGCCGTCACAGAGTTCGGTGGATTTCCTCGACGTTGTAGCACTCGATGACGTCGCCGACGCGCATGTCCTGATAATTCTCGAACGCCATGCCACATTCCTGACCGGCCTGCACCTGGCCGACCTCGTCCTTGAAACGCTTGAGAGTCGAGAGCTTGCCCTCGTGCACCACGACGTTGTCGCGGATCAACCGTACATGTGCGCCGCGCTGCACGACGCCGTCGATGACCCGGCAGCCCGCGACGGCGCCGACCTTGGAGATGTGGAAAATCTCGAGGATCTGCGCATTGCCGAGCATCGTCTCACGAAGGGTCGGCGACAGCATGCCGGAAAGCGCCGCCTTCATGTCGTCAACGAGATTGTAGATGATGTTATAGTAACGGATCTCGATGCCCGCCTGTTCGGCGAGATCGCGAGCCTCCTTGTGGGCGCGCACGTTGAAGCCGACGATGACGGCCTTAGAGGCCTCCGCCAGCGTCACATCCGATTCGGTGACGCCGCCGACGCCGCCATAGATGACGCGCGCCACGACTTCGTCGTTGCCAAGCTTCTCGACCGAGGCGGTGATCGCCTCGACCGAGCCTTGCACGTCGCCCTTGACGATGATCGGCAGCTCCTTCCGGCCCGCGGCCTTCAGATTGCTCATCATATCCGAAAGGGAAGTCCGCACCGCCGGTCCGCGCGCAGCCGCCTTCTCGCGTTTCTGGCGCCCGCGGTACTCGGTGATTTCGCGAGAGCGCGCTTCCGTTTCGACGACCGCGACACGATCGCCCGCTTCCGGCGCGCCGTCGAAGCCGAGAACCTCGACGGGCGTCGATGGACGGGCAGCCTGAACGGCCTGGCCCTTGTCGTTAAGGAGGGCCCGCACGCGGCCCCAGTGAGAGCCGGCGACGACCAGCTGGCCGACGCGTAGCGTGCCTCGTTGAACGAGAACGGTCGCGACCGGCCCTCGGCCGCGGTCGAGCCGGGCCTCGATGACTGTCCCCTCCGCGCTACGGTCCGAGTCGGCGACGAGATCCAGAAGCTCGGCCTGCAAGGCGATCGCTTCGAGCAGCTTGTCCAGGTTGATCTGTTTGGTCGCCGAAACTTCCACCGCCAGCGCATCGCCGCCAAACGCCTCGACCTGCACGTCATGCTGCAGGAGCTCCTGCATGACGCGTTGGGGATTGGCGTCCGGCTTGTCGATCTTGTTGATGGCGACGATGATCGGAGCCTTGGCGGCCTTGGCATGGCGGATCGCTTCGATCGTCTGTGGCATGACGCCGTCGTCCGCCGCGACGACCAGGACGACGATGTCCGTCACCTTGGCGCCGCGGGCGCGCATCGCGGTGAATGCCGCATGGCCCGGCGTGTCGATGAAGGTGATCGTCTCTCCGCCCGGGGCGACGACCTGATAGGCGCCGATATGCTGGGTGATGCCGCCGGCCTCGCCCGCCACGACATTGGCGTGCCGGATGGCGTCGAGGAGAGACGTCTTGCCGTGATCGACATGGCCCATGATGGTGACGATAGGCGGACGCGGAACGGTCGTGCCCTCCTCGTCGGGACGGTCGAACAGCCCCTCCTCCACGTCGGACTCGGCGACCCGCTTAACCGAATGGCCCATCTCCTCAGCGATGAGCTCCGCCGTGTCGGCGTCGAGAACGTCCGTCAGTGTCACCATGCGGCCCTGACGCATCAGGAGCTTGATCACATCGACTGCGCGCTCGGACATGCGGCTCGCGAGTTCCTGGATGGTGATCGCCTCGGGCAGCACGATCTCGCGCGAAATCTTCTCCTTGTGGTCTTGCGCGCCGATAGTCTTCAGGCGCTGCGTGCGACGGCGGAAGGAGGCGACCGAACGGGTCCGTTCCTCCTCGATCGCCGTCGCATTGGCGACCGTGAGCCTGCCGCGGTTACGCTGCTCGCCGCTCCGCGCAGGACGCGGCGTCGGAGCAAGAACCTTCTGCGGCAGCACGGGTCCGAGCGTCCGTCGCCCCACGCGCGGCTCCTCTTCGCCGCCCTTGAGCGCCGCAGCAGGAGACGTCGCGACCCCAACTGCCTGCGGCTTGCGCGGGATGGAAGGCGATGGCGCAGGTTCTCCGCCGGCCAGACGGCGGCGCGCCTCCTCTTCGGACTGGCGCTTGAAACTGGCCTCCTGCGCGCGGCGCAGCTCCTCCTCGCGCTTGCGCGCCTCGGCCGCCTCGCGTTCGGCTCGCTCGCGCGCCTCGCGCTCGCGGCGAGCCTCGGCTTCAGCCTCCTGCCGCCGCCGGTCCTCATCCTCGCGCGCCCGCGCGTCGAGAAGCGCCCGCGCCCGGGCCTCGCGCTGCTCGACGGTCAACGTCGGCAGGACGACGCCTGTCTTGGGGAGCGGCGGCGCAGCCGGCCTCGCCGACGCGGCCGGGCCCGGCCCCTTTGGCGCAATCGTGAGGGTCGGTTTGGCCGCGGCGGCAGGCATCCCGGATGCAGCGGGCGCGGACTCGCCAGGCCCGAGCACGCGACGCTTCACCTTCTCAACGAGGACAGCCTTGCTGCGCCCGTGCGAGAAGCTTTGCCGAACGGTCCCCTGCTCGACCGGGCGCTTGAGATGCAGGGTCGCTTTCGGCGAGGGGACGCCGGCCGGCTTGTCGCTGTTGCTCGTTTCGTTCATGCCTTTTCCTACTCGCTCGGCCCTTCAGCCAAACTGTCCAGCCGGCCAAGCATGTCGATGCTGCGGGCCGGCGCTCCGGCGCTGTCCATTGTTAAAGTCAGGTCCGTCTCGATCGCGCGATAATGGCGCAAACGATCTGCCCTTGCGAGAAAGGCAGAAGTCGCCGCGCCGGATTTGAGCGCAGCATGTATCACATTTGCCTTCCCCAACGCCAAACCCAATTGGGTCGACGAGAAAAGACAGATCCACGGGACTGTTCCTGCGGCCACGCCAAATTTCGCCTTCAGGGCCTGGGCCCGTTTGCGCGCGCCGTCCGAAGCCCCATCGCGCGCCTGAACCATGGCGGCCACGTTCCCGTTCCCGATCGCCGAATCGACTTTGAACCCTCCGGTGACGGCCAGCCCGGCCTTGTTGGCCATGGACAGAGACTGCAGGGCGTCGCGCTCGAGCAGCGCGTCGACCGTGTCCGCCAGCGTCGCAGACGCCTTGGCCGTGGTGCGGAAGGCGCGCGAGAAAGCGTGCTTGTCCGCCGCACGCCGCACCGCCTCCGAGCTCAATCGCATCCACGCGCCGCGGCCCGGTAATTTGCAGCGGATGTCGGGAACGACCGCGCCGTCGGCCGCGAGGGCAAAACGCAACATCGTCTCGGGTGCGCCTGTGGCGCCCGAAACGATGCAGGTTCGCTCCGACTCGCTTTCCTTGCGATTTGTCTTCGTCCGCAACCGGTTCCTTCCTACTCTGTCGAGTGAGGTTCGTCTTCGGCGGGCTCGGCTGCAGGCTCGGCAGCCTCAATCCAGCCCGCTCGCACGCGCGCGTCCAGTATCATCGCGTCAGCCTGCGCCCGCGTCACCCCGAAGCTGCTGAAGAAGCCCGGCTTCGTCGTCTCCCCGCCATCGCTCCGCTCGATCCAGCCGACCAAATCATCGCTTGCGCAGTCGGCGAGATCCTCGAGCGACTTGACCCCATTTTCGCCGAGCTTGACCAGCATTTGCGAGGTCAGGCCCTCGATCTCCTTCAGCTCGTCGGCGACGCCGAGCGCCTTGCGTTTTTCGTCGAATTCCGCCTCGATCTGGGCGAGATGCGCCGAGGCCCGCGACTGGATCTCGGCCGCCGTCTCGTCGTCGAAGCCTTCGATCGAAGCGAGCTCGCGCGGCTCGACGTACGCGATTTCCTCGACGCTGCGGAAGCCCTCCGACGCAAGAAGCTGCGCCACCGTCTCATCGACGTCGAGCGCATCCATGAAGACACTCGTCCGTTCCGCGAACTCCTTCTGGCGCCGTTCGGACTCCTCGGCCTCGGTCAGGATGTCTATATCCCAACCGGTCAACTGCGAAGCGAGGCGCACGTTCTGTCCGCGGCGACCGATCGCCAGCGAAAGCTGATCGTCCGGCACGACGACCTCGATGCGGGTCGAGTCTTCGTCGAGCACCACTTTCATCACTTCGGCCGGCTGTAGCGCGTTGACGATGAAGGTGGCGGCGTCCGGCGACCACGGGATGATGTCGATCTTCTCTCCCTGAAGCTCGTTGACCACCGCTTGCACGCGCGAGCCGCGCATGCCGACGCAGGCGCCCACCGGATCGATGGAGGAATCGTTCGACGTCACCGCGAACTTTGCGCGGGAGCCCGGATCGCGGGCGACGGATTTCACCTCGACGATGCCGTCGTAAATCTCCGGAACCTCCTGGGTGAACAACTTGGCGGTGAATTGCGGGTGGGTGCGGGAAAGGAAAATCTGGGGTCCGCGGGCTTCGCGTCGAACATCGTAGACATAGGCGCGGATGCGGTCGCCCGGCCGGAACATTTCGCGCGGGATCAATTCGTCGCGTCGTACGACCGCCTCCCCGCCGGCGCCGCCGAGGTCGACGACGACATTGCCGTACTCGACCCGCTTCACTTGACCGTTGATGATCTCGCCGATTCGGTCCTTGAACACGTCGTACTGCTTGTCGCGCTCGGCTTCGCGGATCTTCTGCACCAACACCTGCTTCGAAGCCTGCGCCGGAATCCGGCCGTAGTCGAACGGAGGCAGCGATTCGGAAATCCAGT
Organism: Roseiarcus sp.; assembly: GCA_035656495.1. Taxonomy (GTDB): domain Bacteria; phylum Pseudomonadota; class Alphaproteobacteria; order Rhizobiales; family Beijerinckiaceae; genus Roseiarcus. The sequence goes on along the minus strand of DASRSL010000261.1, from coordinate 10,921 downwards.
CGCCGAGTTGCGCCGAAGGGTTCTTTTTCTGTGCGTCGGCCAAAGTGATCTGAGTGGCGTCGTTCTCCACCTGATCGACCACCAGCAGCAGCCGCGAGAAGCGGATTTCGCCGGTTTTTGAATTGATTTCCGCCCGGACCTCGGTCTCCTGACCGTAGCGCGAGCGCGCCGCCTTTTGCATGGCGTCTTCCATCGAGGCGAGGACGATCGCACGGTCGATCGATTTCTCTCGCGCGACGGCGTCGACGATCTGCAAGAGTTCGAGCCTGTTGGCGCTAACGGCCATTGGGGTCTCCTTCGTCACACCCGAGCCCGGACGCCGGGCCGCGGGTGGCTTTGCCTTTCAAATTCTGGTCGGGTTTCGCCCTCGGCTCGTGGCGCGGGTGCGTGCGCCGCCTGGCTTCCTTCAGCGCCGCCTTTTCCCGCCTCAGTGCGGCGCGGATCAGGTCTTCGGTCAATACGAGTCGCGCTTCGGCCATGGCGTGGATCGGCAGGTCGACCCGGCTCTCGCTCTTGTCGTCGGCGATGACGACAAGACGCGCCGACGGACCGTCGGGACCGGATTGGATCGCCTCGATCCGACCGCGAAAGCGCTTGCGACCGTTGATCGCCGCCGCCATCTCGATGCGCGCCTCGTGTCCAACGGCGCGCTCGAAGTCCGACAGGCGCACCAGCGGGCGGTCGATGCCCGGCGAGGAAATTTCGAGACGCCAAGCCTGCGATATGATCTCTTCGACGTCGAACACCGGCGACAGCGCCATGCTGGCCTGTTCGCAGTCGTCGATCGTCATCACGCCGTCGGGCCGCTCGGCCATGATCTGCACGGCCGCTCCCGCCGCTGTGGATATTTTTGCTCGAACCAACCTGAACCCGAGGTCGCGAAGGACCGGCTCGGCGATGCGTCCGACCCGCAAGGCCTGCCCGGCGTCCTCGATCAGACGCGGCTCGTTCAGCCCTTCGACAGAGGGGGCGGGATAAAGGGGCAGAGCTTCGGCCATCGACCTTGCACAAACAAAAAGAGCGGGTCCCGGCCCGGGCCCACTCTCAAAAACTCTCTTCATCGGGACCGACAAAGAGCTATGAGACGTTGTTAGGGGCCATATAGGGCAGCTCGCCCCCCGTTGCAAGGAGAAAACGATCTTCATCTGATCTTCATCTAAGCGGCAGGCGATCCGTCCACTCCAGTCCGGACCAAGCGTCCCATCTGGAGGGATCGGGAGGGATCGTGGTCGCCCTTGGAGCCGAGTCTAGAACATTTGTGCCTTCAGATGAAGCAAATGTCATTGACTTGGACTTGCCGCCGGGAGAAAAGCGCCGTCTGCCGCCAGATTTTCTAGTCCAGGTAATGCCCCGCATGCCCAAGGCCCTTTTGGTCGACCCCGACATCCTGCGCAGCCCGTCGAAACTCGCCTTCCCAGAAATTCCCGTCCACGCCTACCGGACGCCTCTCTTGGAGGAGAGGGCGGCCCGCGGCGACGCCGCCCTTCTCGAGGCGCTACGCCACATGATGGTCATCCGCGCTTTCGAGAGCATGCTCGCCTCCCTCAAGGCGACCGGCGCTTATGCCGGCGTCGCCCACAACTACAAAGGCCCCGCGCACCTTTCGATCGGCCACGAAGGAGCGGCGGTCGGCGCGGCGCTCGCCCTAGAGCCATGCGACCACATCTTCGGCAGCCACCGCAGCCACGGCGAGTTCATCGCCAAGGGGCTCTCGGCGATCGACAAGCTGCCCGAGGCCGAGCTCTCGGGCGTGATGGAGGGGTTTCGCGATGGCTCGCTTTTGAGGACCGTCGAGCGCCACATCGGCGGGGAGACCAAGACGGAAATCGCGGAGGCCTTTCTGCTGTTCGGCCTGCTGTCGGAAATCTTCATGCGCGCGAACGGATTCAACGGCGGCATGGGCGGCTCGATGCACGCGTTTTTCAGACCCTTCGGCGCATACCCCAACAACGCGATCGTCGGCGCGTCGACCGCCATCGCCACGGGTGCCGCGCTCGCGAAGAAGGCTCTGCGCGGCGACGGCATCGCGGTCGCCAACGTCGGCGACGGATCGACCGGCTGCGGCCCCGTCTGGGAGGCGATGAATTTCGCAGCGATGGCGCAGTATCGCACCCTTTGGGACGCCCGGAGGGGGGGCCTGCCGGTGCTCTTCTTCTTCAACAACAACTTCTACGCGATGGGCGGCCAGACCATTGGCGAGACCATGGGCTGGGACCGCCTGTCCCGCATCGGCGCGGCGATGAACGTGGAGGCGATGCACGCCGAGACGGTTGACGGAACCAATCCGCTCGCCGTTGCGGACGCCGTCGCCCGCAAGCGGGCCCTGCTTCTCGCCGGGGAGGGACCGGCGCTCTTGGACGTCGAATGTTACCGCAGCACGGGCCACTCGACCACCGACGCCAACGCCTATCGGACGAAGGAGGAAATCGAGCGCTGGTCGGCCTACGATCCGATCGGCTCGTTCGCCAGAACCTTATCGGGGGCGGGTGTCATTTCGAGCGCGGCCATCGAGGCGATGCAGGCCGAAGTCGGGGAGACCATTCGGCGCATCGTGAAGGCCGCGGCTGATCCGGCGATCGCCCCGATCGTCGACGTGAAGGGGCGCCCCGACCTCATCGGCCGGCTAATGTTTTCGAACGCGGAAATCCCGGTTCCGTCCAAGGCTGCTCCGACGGCGGCCAATCCCGCCATGAACTCCAGAGTCGTTCAGAACGCGAAAAAGAGCCGCTTCGGCCTGTCGGGATCAGGCGTCAGGCTCTCGACGATGCGCGCTATCACGGTGCGCGACGGCCTTTTCGAGGCCATCCTCCATCACATGCTGAACGACGAGCGTCTGATCGCCTATGGCGAGGAATGTCGGGACTGGGGAGGAGCCTTCGGGGTCTACCGTGGCCTTTCCGATCTTTTGCCCTATCACCGGCTGTTCAACGCGCCCATCTCCGAGGCCGCGATCGTCGCGACGGCGGTCGGCTATGCGCTCGAAGGCGGCCGAGCGCTGATCGAGCTCATGTACGCGGACTTCATCGGCCGGGCAGCCGACGAGATCTTCAACCAGATGGCGAAGTGGCAGGGCATGTCCGCGGGCGCGCTCAATGTTCCGGTGGTCCTGCGCTGCTCGGTCGGCAGCAAGTACGGCGCCCAGCATTCGCAGGATTGGACGGCTTTGGTCACCCATATTCCGGGTCTGAAGGTCTTCTACCCCGCGACGCCCTACGACGCGAAAGGCCTCATGGCGACGGCTCTGTCGAGCGAAGACCCGGTGGTCTTTTTCGAAAGCCAGCGGCTCTACGACACCCCTGAACTCTTCCATGCCGGCGGCGTGCCCAAAGATTACTATCGAATCCCGGCCGGCGAGCCGGACGTGAAGCGCCCCGGCGAGCATGTCACGATCCTCACGATCGGTCCCTCGCTCTACCCGGCGATGGAGGCGGCCGCCGAACTCGAACAAGCCTACGGGGTTTCGGCCGAACTCATTGACGCGCGCTGCCTCGTGCCATTCAACTACGATTTGGTCCTCGCTTCGGTGCGCAAGACCGGGCGGCTGGTCATCGTGACGGAGGCCTGCGAGCGAGGCAGCTTCGCGATGACGCTCTCGGCCAATGTGGCGCGTTTTGCCTTCAGCGATCTGAAGGCGCCGCCGAGGGTCATCGGCTCGCCGAACTGGATCGTTCCCGGGGCCGACATGGAATCGACCTACTTTCCCCAGGCGCACGACATCGTCGATATTGTCGCCCTGGAAATGTTCCCGGACCGCAAACGCGAGAGGCGTGGCTTGAGGCGCTGGAACGATCTGGACCTCGCCCGACGGGGCCTATGACTGAAAACTCCAGGGGAGGACGAGCGGTATGGACGTCAACATTGTGATGCCGCAGCTCGGCAACGAGATCGAGGAGGCGCAGATCGACGCCTGGCTCAAGAAACCCGGCGACACGATCGGGAAAGACGAGCAGATCGCCGTGATCACGACGCCGAAGGTCACTTTCGAGCTCGAGGCGCCGGCGGGGGGAATCGTGAAGGCGATCCTGGTAGAGGCGGAGGAGATCGCGCCTGTCGGCGCGGTACTAGGCGTCATCGAGGCCAAGTGAGTGCGGCCTCGCCGTTCATCCCCACGGTCTTCGCCGTGGCGGGGCAGGATGGTCCCGCCGTTCTCCTTCTCCATGGCTACGGCGCCGATCACCTGAGCTGGCTCGTCAACCAGCAGGTGCTGGCGGCGGCGGGGCGGATCTACGCTCTCGATCTTCCCGGTCACGGACAAACGCCGTTGATGGGGCCCGGCCATCCAGACGACCCCTCCGGCGCGGTGGAAAAGGCGATCGACAGATTGGACATCGGTCCCGTTCACACCGTCGCCCATTCCCTTGGCGCCGCTGTCGCGATCACGCTTGCCGCCGTCCGGCCGGATCTTGTCCGATCACTTGCGCTGATCGCTGGCGCCGGTCTCGGGCGGGGCGTGGACGAGCGGTTTCTGACCGACTACCCGCAATGCTCGTCCGCCGAGTCGACGGAGGTTTTGCTGCGTCGTCTCGTGACGCGTCCCCGCCTGATCAGCGGGCAGATGGCCGCAAGGGCGCTGGAGCAGCTCGAGAGCCCCGGCGTCCGCGAAGGGCTGATGGCGATCGCGGATGAGCTTCGACGCATCGACTCCGCAATCGAACCGTCCTTCCAGGCCGTCTCCCGTTCGACGCTGCCCCGCATTGCGCTCTGGGGTGCCGCGGACGCCATCATCCCGCTCGATCCGGACCGCCTCGAGCGTTTTGGCGCGGAAAGCTTCATCCTTCCTGACGCGGCTCACCTGGCGCATATCGAAAGCCCGCGTCTGGTGAACGAGCGCCTGCTCGGATGGCTGACCGCGCAGCGCCGCTAGCGTCGTGACCGGCGGCGAAGCCGAGCCTCGAGCGCGGTCGCATTGAACGAAGCCGCTGGCGCGGCGGGCGGGACGTCGCGGGTCTAACCGCATGGCGTGAGGGTCCTCCTGTCTGAGAGGATCAGGGTGTTTCAGCCCACTCTCAGACAGGAGTTTCAGATGGCCGAGATGAGCCCTCTGCGTCGTCGGATGATTGAAGACATGACGATCCGCAATCTGTCGCCGGCGACACAACGATCCTACATCCAAGCGGTCTCGAGGTTCAGCCAATATTTTCGCCGTTCGCCCGACCGGCTCGGCCTCGAGGATGTGCGCGCGTACCAAGTCCATCTGGCCTCAAAGGGGGTCTCTTGGTCCTCGCTCAACCAGGTGGTTTGCGCCCTGCGCTTCTTCTACGGCGTGACGCTCAGGCAGCCGACGATCCCGGATCGGATCGGATCGCCCACGCCCGCGAACCGCACAAGCTTCCCGTGGTGCTGAGCGCTGAGGAGGTGGTGCGGTTTCTAGAGGGGGTGTCGAGCCTGAAGGCGCGCGTCGCGCTGACGACGGCCTATGCCGCGGGCTTGCGGGTTTCCGAGGTCGCCGCTCTCAAGGTCGCCGACATCGACAGCCGGCGCATGGTGATGCGGATCGAGCGCGGGAAGGGCGGCAAAGAGCGTCATGTGATGCTGTCGAAGCCATTGGTCGCCATTCTGCGCCGCTACTGGCGGGTGGCGCGGCCGCCGGTGTTCCTCTTTCCGGGCCGCACGCCCGACAGGCCGATCGGGACTGCTGCGCTGCATGCGGTCTGCCGCGCGGCGGCCGCCGCGGCGCGGCGCGACAAGCGCGTCAGCGTACACGTCCTGCGGCATAGTTTCGCCATGCATCTCCTGGAGAGCGGCGTCGACATCAGGATCATCCAGGTGTTGCTTGGGCACGAGCATCTGTCGACGACGGCACGCTACACGCACGTCTCGACGCACCTCATCGCCGAGGTCGCGAGCCCATTGGACCGGCTGTCGTTGCAGGCGATGCCGCCGGAATAGCCGGTGACGCAGCGGCCGGCGTTCGAACTGGCCGCCGTCCTTCGCCGCGAGGCCTACGAACAAGCGAACGCCGGACATCTCTCACGGGTCGAGCGGCGCGTCCTGAGCGCGATTGCGGCATGCCGCACCGCTGCGCTCGGCGGGCGATGTCGAGCGGTGCGACGACTGCGGCAAAACCCGCATCGCCTACAACTCCTGCCGCAACCGCCACTGCCCGAAGTGCCAGGGTGCGGCGCGGGCCGAGTGGCTGGCTGCGCGCGAGAGCGAGCTGCTCGTCTGCTTGATTTGGGAAACCATCCTCGGCAGGATTCGAGCCATGCTCGGCGTCTGCTACTACCCCGAACACTGGCCGGAAGAGTGGTGGGCCGAGGATGGGCGGCGCATGCGCGAGCTGGGCTTAGCCTTCGTGCGCATCGGAGAATTCGCCTGGTCCCGCTACGAGCCGAGGCGCGGCGACTTTCAATGGGGGTGGCTCGATCGGGCGATGAATGCGCTTGGCGACGCGGGCTTGGGGATCGTGCTCGGCACGCCGACCGCTGCGCCGCCTAAGTGGCTCATGGACGAGCATCCGGAGATCGCGCCCCTCGATGACCAAGGCCGGCCGCGCGGGTTCGGCTCGCGCCGGCACACCACGTTCTCATCGCAGGTCTACTGGCGCGAAAGCGAGCGGATCGTCGACGCGCTGGCGGAACGCTACGGCCGCCATCTGGCGCTCGTCGGCTGGCAGACCGACAACGAATACGGCTGCCATGACACCGTGCTGTCGTGGGGCGCGGAGGATCTCAAGGCTTTCCGCGAGTGGCTTCGGCGCCGCTACCAATCGCCCGAACAACTGAACGAGGCTTGGGGATCGTCGTTCTGGTCCATGGAAGTGCAGAATTTCGACCAAGTGTCGCTGCCCAATCTCACTGTGACGGAGCCCAATCCGGCGGCGCGGCTCGACTTCTGGCGGTTCCAGTCCGAGCAGGTGGCGGCCTACGACCGCATGCAATGCGAGATCATCCGCCGTCATTCGCCCGGCCGCTGGGTCACTCACAATTTCATGGGCTTCTTCAACGAATTCGATCACTGGCCGCTCGGCGAACATCTCGATTTCGCCGCGTGGGACTCCTATCCGATCGGCCTCGTCGAGCGCTTCCCGCTGGACGATTCCGAGCGCTTGCGCTGGCAGAACGTCTCGCACCCGGATTTCGCACCGTTTCACCACGACCTTTATCGCGCCGTCGGCCGGGGGCGCTTCTGGGTGATGGAGCAGCAGCCCGGACCGGTCAACTGGGCGCGGTGGAACCCCGCGCCGGCGCGCGGGATGGTGCGCTTGTGGACGATCGAAGCACACGCCCACGGCGCCGAGGTCGTGAGCTATTTTCGCTGGCGCCAGGCGCCGTTCGCGCAGGAACAGATGCACGCCGGACTCAACTTGCCGAGCTCGCACGAGCTTTCGCCTGGCGGCCGAGAAGCGGCCGCGGCGGCCCATGACCTCGTGCGGCTCGGCGACTTGCCTCAAGTCGGGCGGGCGCCGGTGGCGATCGTCTATGACTACGAGGCGCATTGGGTCACCGCGATCCAGCCGCAGGGCGAGGATTTCCGCTACGCTGAACTCGTCTTCCGCTGGTACGAGGCGATCCGCCGCCTCGGCCTTGACGTCGACTTCGCGCGGCCGGGCGCAAGGCTCGACGATTATCGCCTCGTTCTGGCGCCGTCCCTGCCGATCGTCTCGGAGGAAGAGGAAAGGGCTTTCGCCGCGGCGACCGGAATCGTCCTATTCGGCCCGCGCTCCGGCTCGAAGACCCGCCGCTTTTCGATTCCAGACGAGTTGCCGCCGGGGCCCCTGCAGCGGCTCCTGCATTCTCGCGTGATCGAGGTCTCGTCGCTCAGGCCCGGCGTGAAGGGCCCCATCACGGGCGCGATATCGGGCCATGCCGAGCGCTGGCGCGAGGTGATCGAGACCCGCGCCGAAACGCTCGCGACCTTCGCCGAAGGTGCGCCGGCCCTCGTCGCCAGCGACAATTATCTCTATCTCGCCTGCTGGCCGGACGCTGGCGCGCTCCGCTCGCTGATGGCGCTCCTGTGCCGAAAGGCGGGACTCGCGACCATCGAACTGCCGACCGACGTGCGCCTGCGCCGCCGCGGCGACCTCGCCTTCGCCTTTAACTATGGCGAAACGCCCTGGCCGGCGCCTTTCGGCGGCCCGCCGCTGCTCGGGGCCTCCGACGTCGAGCCGCGTGGCTTCAGCGTCTGGCGGGCCTGACGATGATCAACTGATGACAAACCGTTTCGCTCCTAGCCCAACTTGCGCAAAGTCGGGGGTCCGGCTGAGACAAATCAGCGTCTTAGCCAAAAAGTCGGCACTACATTTTTGGTAAGCTGTCGAAAACAGAAATATCGCGAGACGGCGGCGACCCGAAACGAGATTCCGAGCCGGCCGACAGCGTCCCCCATCGAGCCGACCGTCAGCCGGTCGGCAGCTTGTAGCCTTTGAACGTGTCGCGCAGTTTCAGTTTGTTGATCTTGCCGGTCGCAGTGTGTGGAATCTCCCTCACCACCTGCATGTCGTCCGGCATCCACCATTTGGCGATCTTGGGCTTCAGGAACTCGAGCACGTCCTCGCGCTTCACCTGATGGCCCTCTTTCGGCACGACGACCAAGAGCGGCCGCTCGTCCCATTTCGGATGGGCGACGCCGATGACCGCCGCCTCGGCCACGTCCGGATGGCCGACTGCGAGATTCTCGATGTCGATGGTCGAGATCCACTCGCCGCCTGACTTGATCACGTCCTTGGCCCGGTCGGTGATCTGCATGACGCCGTTGGGGTCGATGGTTGCGACGTCGCCGGTGTCAAAGAAACCCTCATCGTCAAGGATCCTGCCGCCCTCGTCGCGGAAATAGGTCTCGACGACGGCGAAGCCCTTCACCTTCAGGCGGCCGAACCGCCTGCCGTCCCAGGGCAGCGCCTTGTTCTCGTCGTCGACGATCTTCATCTCGACGCCGAACGGGGCCCAACCCTGCTTGGCCTGAAGCCCGAGCTTTTCCTGGGGCGTGAGCGACGCCTGGCCCGGCTTGAGCGAGCCGACCGTGCCGAGCGGGCTCATCTCCGTCATGCCCCACGCGTGGCGCACCTCGACGCCGTAGTCGTCCTGGAATGTTCGGATTACCTCCGGCGGACAGGCCGAGCCGCCGATGACGACCAGCTTGAGCGTCGAAAGCTTTTTGTTCTCCTTGCGCATATGGTCGAGCAGGCCGAGCCAGACCGTCGGCACCGCCGCCGTCATCGTCACCTTCTCGGTCTCCAGAATGTCGAAGACCGAGGCGCCGTCGAGCTTCGCCCCCGGCAACACCATCCTGGCGCCGCGCACGAGGCAGGCGAGCGCAAGGCCCCAGGAATTGGCGTGAAACATCGGCACGACCGGCAGGACCGAGTCATTCGCGTTGAGGCTCAGGGTTTCGGGACCGGTCGCCATCAGCGAGTGCAGGACGTTCGACCGGTGCGAATAGAGCACGCCCTTGGGATGGCCGGTCGTGCCGGAGGTGTAGCAGAGGCCCGCCGCGGTGCGCTCGTCGAACTCCTTCCACTTGAAGTCGGCGTCGACCTCGGCGATCCACTCCTCATAAGCGACGGCGTTCTTGAGCTTCGTCGACGGCATGTGAGCGGCGTCGGTCAGGACGACGTAGCGCTCGACCGACCTCAAATGGTCGGCGATCGCCTCGATGAGGGGCGCGAAGGTCAGATCGGTCATCACGATCCGATCCTCGGCGTGGTTGACGATCCAGGCGATCTGCTCTGGGAAGAGACGAGGATTGACGGTGTGATAGATGGCGCCGAGGCCCGCAATGCCGTACCAGGCTTCCAGGTGACGGAAACCGTTCCAGGCCAGCGTCGCGACCCGGTCGCCAAGCCTGATCCCGTCGCGTTCCAGCCGTTTGGCGACCTTCAGCGCCCGCTCGCGGATCTCCCGGTAGTTCGTCCGGTGCATTGGACCCTCGACCATGCGTGAGGCGACTTCCCGATCGGGAAACTGAATCGCCGCGAAATCGATGACCTTGTGCATGAGCAGGGGCCATTCCTGCATCCGTCCGAACATTTCGGTCCTCCCTCGCTCAGCCACGACTTGATCGCGACACGCGAATTGTTCATGTCTAGACTTTGGCGCAGGCCGAGCCGATTTGCAATCTTAAGGGGCGGAATTCCCGGCCGCTGGTTGCAACGCATCGCGGCCCGCCACAGGGAAGAAGAACTATGCCGATGCCAGACCGGAACAATTCTGAAATGTCGATCCGCGTCTGGTTTCGCCTGGCGCGCCTGATGGGGCGCATGCAGGTTGCGATCTCGGGCCGTCTGCGTGAGATCGGCATTTCGATTCCGCAATGCGACGTGCTGACGACGTTGAGCGAGCGGGAAGGAATGAGCCAACAGCAGCTCGCCGAGCGCCTCTACGTGACCAAGGGCAACATTTCGGGCCTCCTCGACCGGCTCGAGGAAGCAGGCTTCGTCGAACGCCGCGCGGCCGCCTCGGACCGGCGGCAATACTCGCTCTACCTCACCGAATCGGGGCGCGCCATGGCCGTGAGCGCGATCAACGTCCAGCACAAGTGGATCGCCTCGACGCTCGGACGCATGACCGAAGCCGACCTCGCGGCGCTCGACGCGCGGCTCGTCGCGCTGCGCGACATCGTGCGCCAGCACGAGCAGCCGCCGGTCAAGGCCTGAACCGGCGATGCGGGAAAGAAAAAGGCGGCGGGACAAGCCGAGAAAAGTCCGAAGCTCGTCGCCTTACCGATCGAGCCCGCTCATCAACATGTACTTGATCTCGACGAACTCCTCGGCGCCGTAGCGCGAGCCCTCGCGGCCGATGCCGGACTCTTTCACTCCCCCGAAGGGGGCGAGCTCGCTCGAGATGGCGCCGGAATTGATCCCGACCATGCCGTATTCGAGCGCTTCTGCGACGCGCCAGACCCGGCCGAGGTCGCGGGCGTAGAAATAGGCGGCGAGGCCGTATTGCGTGTCGTTGGCTTGGGCGATCGCGTCGGCTTCGTC
>DASRSL010000260.1:0-3178 GCA_035656495.1 Roseiarcus sp. | reverse complement strand
CGCCCGCGCCACGGCGCTCACGCCGCCGTATCCGGCCGAGCGCGCCTCCGCCGCCGCGAACAACCGCCGCTCCCGTTCGTCCAGACGCACGCGCATCGCCTCGAAACGGTCGCGAATCGCTGTTTCATCAATCATGCCGCCGTGATAGCCATCCGGAGCAAAACGGGGAATCCCCACCCCGCGGTCCGAACCCGGTCAGCCCGTATCCAAGTCGATTCAATTGTTTTGCGGCGTCGCCTAATCACAGCCCGGTCTTGCCTCAGGCTCTGCGGCCTCGCGTCGATTCCAGAAGAACACTCCAGAAAAATGCGCAGCCGAGGCGGCTGTTTGATCTCCGGCTCGGAAACACTGGAAATCCAGTCTGTTCATGAATACCTTTGTCTGTTACCTTTCCGACGGGCGCAGACGACGCGATCCAAGGCATGAGTGGATTCGTCAGAAGAGCCCGCGGGGAACCCGTGACTGTTGACGCAATGAATTCTTCGACAGTCCAAGCCGTCTCGGAAGACGGCGGGAACCCGGCTTCACTACGCGAGCAGGGGTTGCAAAGGTTGCGCGCCGGCGATCTCGCGCAAGCTATTGACCTTCTCGGCCGCGCCGGAGCCCAAGATCCCGGCGATCCTCAGACGCAGCTTGGTCTTGGAATCGCGCTGCAAGGAATGCGGCGACACGCCGAGGCGCTGGCGCCTCTTGAACGGGCGCAGAAATCTCCGCCGAAGGATCCCTTGCCGTTCCTGCACGCATCGCTGTCGTTGTTGGCCCTCGGCAAGGCCAGGGAGGCGCTCCAGGCCGGGGGGGAAGCTTGCGCGCTCGCGCCGCAGATGGCGTAAGCGCATTCGGCCTTTGGCCAGGCCTTGATGGCGCTCAACGAGCCGGATCGAGCCGAGCAGGCCTTCGCCGCCGCGCTTCGGCTTCATCCCCGGTGGGCGGACGGTTGGGTTCTCTGCGGCGCCGCGCGCTATCGCCAAGGCGCGATCGAAGGGGCCAAGGCCGCCATGCGTGAGGCGCTCCGCTACGCTCCCGACCATGCCGCGGCGAAAGACAATCTCGCCGCGATGGAGCGCGCAGGGGTCAGCGAACGCGCCGCCGCTTCCCCGTTATCCTACGCTGGGTCTCCTACCGTGCCCGATCGAAGCGGGGCGAAAGACGACTTTCGCCTCACCGCGTGGAGGCCGAAAGACCCTGCGGCCGCGCTGGGACTGGCAGTCGAGTTTCTGAGCAAGAAGCCGGCGTTCGCCAAGCTTCAGTTCGGCGAATGGTCGCAAGTGCTCTTCTACCAAGTCGCCTGCGGACACTTTTTCTTCGTCGTCAATCAGCATCGAAGGGTGCGAGGGTTCCTCGGCTGGGCTTTGACGCCCCAGGCTCTGGCGGAGCAATGGGTGGAAGGCCGCGCGGGGCTGCGCAACGACGAATGCCGCGACGTCGACTGCGTCATCGTCAACGCCTTTGCGGCCGACACGCCCGGCGCCAATCGCTTCATCGTCGACACGATGCGCAAGCTCTTTGCAAACAAGCGCACCCTCTACTTCAAGCGCCATTATCCTGATGGCCGGACGCGGCCGACGCGTCTCAGCGCGAACGAATTCGTCGCCAGTCACCTCGCGCGCTCCACGGGGCCGCGCTGAGCCGCCGATGCGTGTCCTCGTCCTTTTCGCCCATCCGGTCGAGACGAGTTATGGGGCGGCCTTGCACGCCAAGGCGGTCGAGGCGTTGCGCAAAAGCGGCCACGAGGTCGACGACTGCGATCTTTATGCCGAAGGCTTCGACCCGGTCATGAGCCGTCAGGACCGGAACGAATATTACGATGTCGGTCTCAACCGGCGGCGCGTCTCCGCTTATGTGGACCGGCTGCTCGTCGCCGAGGCGCTGGTATTCTCGTTCCCGGTGTGGAACATGGGGTTCCCAGCCATCCTCAAGGGTTTTGTCGACAAGGTCTTCCTGCCAGGCGTCAGCTTCGACATCGGGCAGGACGGCAAATATGTCCCGCGCCTCTTGAACGTCACGCGGCTCGGCGTCGTCTGCACCTATGGCGGCCTGCGCGTCACGACCTTCCTCGCCGGCGATCCGCCGCGCCATTTCATCAAGCGGACGCTGCGGTTCACCTGCTCGCCGCGGACGCGTGTCGACTATCTCGCCCATTACAACATGGACCACACACGCACGGAGCGGCGCGCGGCGTTCCTCAGCAAAGTCGAGGCGACGTTTTTGCGCTGGTGAAAAGGCGGACGTCGCGCGGGCGGCGGCGCCGAGTCTCCAGCATCACATGAGGCGCCGCCCGGAGGGCGAGCGTACGGGTCGCTCCGTCCCCACGATGCGCTATGCCAACGCGACCACGTCATCGAGACGTTTGGCTCGCGGCATCCTGTTTCGGCAGGGCCTTCACGAACGCGTCGAACTCCGCTTCGGCAATCGGCACGAGGTGCTTTTCTTCCGGAAAGGCGCCGCTCTCGACGTCGGCGCGGAACTCCCGGAAAGCCGCGACGCGCTCCTTCTGCAAACGGTCGTATTCGGCGCGGAAATTGCGGTAGACCTTGCCGTGCCGCGGCTGATGTCCGCGCGTGTAGCCGAGCACGTCCTCGGCGAACAGATATTGCGCGTCGCAGCCGGCGCCCGCCCCCATCGACAGGAGAATGAGCGAGGTGCGCTTCGAGATCTCCGCCGCGACGCGCGCGGGCGCCACCTCGATCTCGGCCGCGACCGCGCCGGCGGCCTCGAGCTGCTTGACGTGTTCATAGACCTGCATCGCCTGCGCCGCGGTCTTGCCGACCGCCTTGAAGCCGCCGGTCCAGGTCGCCCGCGCCGGGATGAGGCCGACATGACCGACGACGGGAATGCCCTCGGCGGCGAGTCTTGCGATCGTCTCCAGGCTCGCCGCGCAATAGAAGGCGTCGCCGCCCTTCATCAGTCCCGCGTGGGCGGCGCGCAGATAGTCCTCGGTGGTGCAATGCTGGCCATAGATGAGGCCGACCTGGACGAAACAGTCGCCAGCCGCCTCGCGCATCTCAGGCGTAAAGACCGGCTCGATGATCGAAAGGATGTCGATGCCCGCCGCCGCAGCGGCGGCCGCCTCGTCGAGCGTGTCGACATAGAGCATGGTCAATTGCCGCTTGCCCTTGAGCGCTCGCAGGTCGCCGACCGTCATGCGGTTGTGCTTCGTCAGAGCCATTGAGAACCCCTC
>DASRSL010000259.1:0-13089 GCA_035656495.1 Roseiarcus sp. | reverse complement strand
TCGACACCCACATCCTTCTTTGGGGCGCGGTCGAGTCGGAAAGGCTGCCCGGGTCGGCCGCCGCTCTTATCGAGGATCCGGATAATGAAGTGACATTCAGCGTCGTCAGCCTCTGGGAGGTCGCGATCAAGACCGGCGGCGGCCGCGCCGATTTTCGGATCGACGCGGGGCATCTCCGCCGGAGCCTTCTCGACAACGGCTATGCCGAGCTCGCGGAGTCCGGTCGCGTCCCTGGCCAGAACCGGCCCCGTGGCTCAAAGATCGCCGCGCTTCGGCGACGTAAGCAACCGATCCGGATCAGTCGATCCCATAGCCGAGCCGCCGGATCGTCGGCTCGAGAACGGGGATGACTGGAGCGAGCTCCTCCCGATAGGCGCGATAGCGGAAGCGGGAGCGATCGTAGAGTTTCTCGGTCACCTGGGCGTAGCTCGCAGTGCGCGCGTAGCGCTTGTTTTCGTGAAAATCGAGGCAGCGCGGATCGAACGGCAAGCCGACGAAATCGAGCATCTCGCGCACCCACGCTTCCTGATTGTCGATCACGTCTTCGTAGCGCACCCTGAGATAGCTGAGCTTCGCCTCCCGCAGATAGTGCTCGACGAGGTCCGTCACGCGCACATAGTGGCGCGCAATCGTCGTGAGATCGTAGGCGCAGAAAAACCCGTGCGTCAGGTGGTTGGAGAAGACCGACAGCGTCACGTCCAGCGGATGGCGCACCACATGGATGATCGGCGCCTGAGGAAAGATGAGCCCGACCAGGCCGAGATGCGTCTCGTTGAGCGGCATCTTGTCGGTGAACCGGTCGGCGCCCTCGCGCATCGCGCCGAGCTGGCGGGCCCGCTGCAGATAATAGTCGCGCAGATTGTCGAGCCCCTCGGCCTGATCGCCGAGCCAGAGCTCCGAGAGCGCTTCCGGATAGGCGAGCGGACTTGCGAGCATGCGCGGCATGAGCGCGGTCAGCTCGTTGACGATCGGCAGCTCGTCGCCCGCCGCAATGCACGGGTGGGCGCTGAGACTCTGCTCGACCATCGTCGTGCCCGAGCGGGGAAAGCCGACGATGAAGATCGGCTGCGCGACGTCCGAGCGCACGCCGGCGCGCGGCAGAATATTCACGCGGCCCGCGACGAAGAACCCGGCGAGCCGCTTGACGAGGCCTTCGGCCTCCTCATCGAGATAGGCCTGCCCGGTAATTTCGCGCAGGACGCGCTTGCCTTCGACGAAGGCGGCGAAGGCCTCCGGATAGCGGCCCATCTTGTCGAGCAACAGCCCCTTCTGGCTCCATTCGAGCGGCCCCAGGCCGCGCCCGCCGCGCCGGCCCTCCAGGGCGTCGAGGGTCGCGACCGCCTTGTCGTAGTCCTTGGTCCGTCCGTAGAGGACCGCGCGCTGAAGGTCGAGATGCGGATTGTTCGGCGACAATTTTTCCGCCGCGTCGAGCAACTCGCCGGCGCGGCCGAAATTACGGTCGGTCTCCTCCATCTGCGCCCAGCCGTAAAGCGTCTGGAAGATGTCGGGATCGAGCGCGATCGATTGCTGGTAGAATGCGCGCGATTCCTCCATCCGGCCCTGGTTCTTGAGGTTCCAGGCGAGATTGGCGAACAGGACCGGGTTCGGCTTCGGCAAGAGCTCCATCGCGCGGCGGTAATGGAACTCGCCGACATGCGGGCGGTGCGCCTCGGTCAGGATCATGCCCATCAGATTGTGCGACTGCGGATCGAGCGGCGCCATGCGCACCGTATTGCGGGCATGGACTTCCGCCTCGTCGAGGGCGCGCCGGCCGAAGAGGGCGAGCGCGAGCGCTTGGGTCATGGCGAGGTCGTTTGGGGCGAGCCGGACGATGCGGCGAAGCAGCGCCTCGCTCGCCGCCGCCTTGCCTTCGCCTGCGCGAATTTCCTGGAGGAGGGCGAGCGCGCCCAGATGCTGCGGCGAGCGGCCCAGGAATTGAACGAGCAGCCGCGCGGCTTCGGCCATGTCGCCCTTTTGCCCTGAGGCGCGGGCGCGTTGGACGTCTTCCGCCGGCGTCGTCGGCGGCCAGGGCGCCGTCCAGTCGAGGGCGCAGCAGCGGTCGGCCAGGAGGCCGCTGCCGCAGGCGCAGAGCGGCCGCTCGTCGTTCGGCGATGGCGATGGCGATGTCATGATCCGGACCCTAGCGGCTGACGGCCGCGCGGCAAAGGGCGTTTGCGCGAGGCGATTCGACGGGGCAAAAGCCTGACGCTGAACGCATAAAGCCCGACGGCTCGCCACAATCGTATACTTGCTCCCAGCCGAAACCTTAAGCTAAAGGTCATGAGCGTCAGCGGCGCGGGATGGACCAAAAGGGTTCGATGCGGGCGTCGCCGTTGGGGAGGAGAACGCCATGTCCACCGTCAATCCGGTCCAGACGGCCACCTACTACCTCAGCACCTCCAACAACCCGATCACCTTCGGGAGCGGCGCCGACATCAACGTGTCGAACGGCGACGGGGTCTATGGGGATTCCAGCAGCTTCAACATCGCCTCGGGAGCGACAACGACGACCATCACGCACGCTTGAGGCGACGGCGCGGCGCGGCGCGGCGAGAGCCCGCCAAAAAACCGGGCAGAGCCGATCCGAGCCGACAAGCCGCGGCTGAGCGCGCCCTCTTTCCACCCGGCGGCGAAAGCCCCTCCTGGTCGCTGCTTTTGGGCGTGTTGCGAATGGGCGGAGGCGGTTCTTGTCCCTTCTCCCCGTTTGCGGGGAGAAGGTTAGGATGAGGGGCTGGGTGAGAAGGAGCCAACAGCAAGTTGCCCCGCCCCTCACCCCAGCCCTCTCCCCGCGAGCGGGGAGAGGGAGTTCGGGCGAAACGTTCGCGCGCCGGCGCGGCGTCATGCTGGTGCTGATCGCGACCGTGCTGTGGAGTTTGGCGGGCGTGTTCGCCCGCCTGCTCGCCCATCTCGACGTGTGGACCGTGCTCGGCTGGCGGGCGCTGCTCGGCTCGGCCTCGATCGCGGTCGTCGGCCTCATCGAGTGGCGGCGCGGGCGGCTCGACGAGCCGTTCGGCTTCGGGCCGCTCTCGCCGGCGGTCGCCCTCCTCGCGATGATCGCCATCTCCGCCTACACCGCCTCCGTGATGACGACGACCATCGCCGACGTCATGGTCATCTACGCGACCTTGCCCTTCGTCGCGGCGGCGATCGGCTGGCTCGTCAACCGCGAGCGCGTCTCGCCGCGCACGCTCGCGGCCTCGGCCGTGGCGTTCGCCGGCATCGTGGTGATCTTCGCCAACGGGCTCGGATCGGGCAGGCTCGCCGGAGAGGGCTTGAGCGCCCTGATGACGCTCGCCTTCGCCGGCATGGTCGTCCTGCAGCGCCGCCAGCCCAAGGCGTCGATGATCGCCGTCAATGCGATCGGCGCGCTGGGTTCCGGCCTCTTCGGCCTGATCAACTCGCCGCATCCGGCGCTGGGCCTTTACGACTTCGCGGTGCTGCTCGTCTTCGGCCTGACGACGATCGGCCTCTCTTTCGTGCTGTTCATGGAGGGGGCCAAGCTCATCCCGTCGGCCGAGGCCGGCCTGATCAGCCTGCTCGACGTTGTGCTGGCGCCGATCTGGGTGTTTCTTGCCTTCGGCGAGAACCCCGGCGCGGCGACCCTCGCCGGCGGCGGGATCGTGCTCGGCGCGGCGCTCTGGCGAATGGCGCCGGACCTCATGCGGGAAGGGCTGTTGTAAAGTGGAGCGACTTATGACGAATGAACGTTTCGCGCTGGTGACCGGGGCCGGCTCGGGGATCGGCCGAGCGGCGGCGATGGCGCTGGCGCGCGCCGGCTGGCATGTGGCGCTCGCCGGCAGGCGCCTCGAGCCTCTCGATGAGGCCGCCGGCGCGATCATCGGACTCGGCCGGCGGGCGATCGCCGCGCCCTGCGACATCGCCGACCCGGAGGCGGTGAAAGGCCTGTTCGCGACGGTTGAACAGGGATTTGGCCGGCTCGACCTCCTGTTCAACAACGCGGGCTCGAACGCTCCCGGAGTGCCGCTCGACGAGCTGACCTATGCGCAATGGAAGGCGGTGGTCGACGTCAATCTCAACGGCGCCTTCCTTTGCGCGCAAGGCGCCATCGGCCTGATGAAGCGGCAGGACCCGCGCGGCGGGCGAATCATCAACAACGGCTCGATCTCGGCCCATGCGCCGAGACCTTTTTCTGCCCCCTATACCGCGACGAAGCACGCGATCACGGGACTGACCAAGTCGATCGCCCTCGACGGACGCGCGCACGACATCGCCTGCGGCCAGATCGACATCGGCAACGCGCTGACCGAGATGGCCCGCAAGATGACCAAGGGCGTGCCGCAGGCGGACGGCCGCATCGCCGTCGAGCCGATGATGGACCCAGACGAGGTCGCCGCCGCGGTCGTCCACATGGCGAGCCTGCCGCTCTCCACCAACATCCTGACGATGACCATCATGGCGACCAAGATGCCGTTCGTCGGACGGGGGTAAGAGTTGCCGCGAAATCCGTGAGACGCAATTCCGCGGCAGCCTTACAAGGTGGCGGGGTTGGCTGAACAAAACACCTTATATCCTGTCGAGTTTTTCATCGCTGCGACGCCGCTATCGCTCCAAGCGAGTCCCGCGTCGAAAGCGCGATGGAAGCTGACGGTTTCGGAAGCGGCTCGTCAACGCGTGCGGCAAACGGACGAACTCGGGTTCCTTGATCCCCGGCCAGTGGGCCTCGTCATCTACTACTTCCCGTTGGCGCAAATGTTGGGAGACATCGACAATATCGTGAAGCCGATAATGGACGCGCTTACCCACGTCGCTTACCTGGATGACAAGAACGTTGAACGCGTCATTGTGCAGAAGTTCGAGCCTCAGGTTGAGTGGGCATTCGCGAACCCCGGCCCACAGCTTGCCGCCGCGTTGGATTACGCTCGCCGGTGGTGTACATAAGAGTCGACGACGATCTGAGCTGGAGGAGGCTTTGATGGCTTCATACGCTCACTCTTCCGAAAGGGACGCCGAGGTACGGATTATCGACCGTCTCCGGATCCAATACGAAGAAAATGGCTTCGCTTTCACCGAGCGTCCAACGAGAGCGGAACTGCCCGATTTCTTCGGCTCATATATTCCGGATGCCCTCGCCCGAAAGCCGGGGCAAAACGTAGCCATCGAGGTTAAATCTCGCCCGGGTCCGCAGACCGGAACAGCAGTGAAGGATCTCCAGCGACTGTTTGCTGGCCGCCCCGACTGGCAGTTGCAGGTTGTGTTCACCGGCGCCGATCCGCTGCAGTCGTTGTCGATCCCGACGGCGCCGGCCACGGCGATTCGTCCTCAGGTAGGTGAAATTCGGGCATTGGTTGCCCAAGGCCACTTTCGCGCGGCCTTCATCATGGCTTGGTCGGTGCTCGAGGCCGTCGTTCGAGCGCTTGACAGAGGCAGAGAAGCTGGACCGCTAACACCCGGCGCCGTCGTACAGGCGCTTGCCATGAACGGTTATATCCAACCCGAAATGGAGAGGCGAATGCGAGATCTGATTACGCTTCGAAATCGGGTCATCCACGGCGACTTGGCTGTCGAGCCGGCTGCATCGGATGTCAACCTCATCGTGTCGGCCGTCGAAACAGCGCTGGGCGACGATCACGACTGAGCTCATGCACGCCGGCATCGGGTTGGTTTTCTTGTCGAACGACTGACTTACCACCCCCTCTCCACCGGCGAGCAGCTTCGACACGGTTGACAATCGCCAAGGAAAGCCGCGCGCAGTGACGCGGGTCACAGCCAGCCGCCTGACATCGTGCGAAAACCCTGTCCGTCGGCGCCAAGGCTGCGCCGGACGATGGAGGCGAGGGTGCGGAAACTCTTGGTTCTTCTTGTGGTCGTCACGATGGGGTGCGGCGTCGCGGCGGGCGTGACCGTTTCGCTCGCGCCCGCTCACGCCGACTCCGGCGCGGGTTATTAGCCCTCGGCCTCGGCCGGGGATTGACAGCGAAGCGACCACCTCTTCGGCGGGATGGACCAGCCAGCCTCGGTCAGTCGTTTGCTCCGGGACCGTTGCGCGTCGATTCGAAAAGGAACCAGGTCCGCCGCTCGGTCTCGTCGAGCCAGACTTCTATGAGGCTTGTCGTCGCGACGTCGCCGTAGCCGTCGCAGACGTCGTGAACCTCGCGCAGGATCGAAGTCAGGCGCTGGTTGTCGTCACGCAGCTCGGCGAGCATGTCCATCGGGTCGACGTAGTCGGCGTCGTTGTCGGGGATGCGCTGGCGCCGCGCGATGTCGCCGATGGAGCGCAAAGTCGTGCCGCCGATCTTGCGGGCCCGCTCGGCGATGGGGTCGGTCATCGCGAAAATCTGGTCGCCGTGCTCGTCGAGCAGAAGGTGGTAGTCGCGGAAATGCCGGCCGCTCATGTGCCAGTGGAAATTCTTGGTCTTCAGATAGAGAGCGAAGACATCGGCCAGCAATCCGGCCAGCGCGGCGGAGATGTCCCGCGTGGCCTCGGGCTTCAGGTCGGTCGGCGTGCCGAGCCGCTCGCGGGTGTGGGTTTCTTTCGTCGACGGCGTCTTACTCATCCAGGCCTCCTGTGCGAGTTCCGGCTTCATCTAACGACGGCCCGTCTTCCATCCCGGACGAGCCGCAATATAATTCGCTGTCGTTTCGGTTCGTTACCGGCTTTCATCTTTCCTGTCCTGGATAGTGACCGGCTCTTCGTGTCTTTTCGAGGGAATTCGCCGCTCAATGCAGCCCCTTCACGCCATGCGTCTCCAGGGCCTCGATGACGCCGTCGAAGATGAGGCCGACGCCGATCGCCGAAACGAAGAAGCCGACGATCCGGGTCGCCGCGTCGATTCCGAGCGGCCCCAGCCATTTTGCTCAACTTTTCGGCGTTGATTTGTTTCCCGCATCCTTCGGCGCAAGCTACGCGGAGACAGGGCCGCTCACCAAAAAGACAAATGTGAAGAGATCAAAAAGCGGACGGATCGGAATGGGGTCGGTCGATCTGCGGGCCGCGTCAGGCGCAATCCCAAGGATCCGGCGCCGGAGCGATGAGGACTTGCGGCGGCCGGCTGGCGGCGCCATGGATCGCCGGTTCGATACTTTGGAAATCGCCGATGGCGCCGACACTCTCCGGCAGGACCCTGTTCATCACCGGCGCTTCGCGCGGCATCGGGCTTGCGATCGGGCTTGCCGCCGCGCGCGACGGCGCCAACGTCGCGATCGCCGCCAAGACGGCGGAGCCCCATCCAAAACTCCCCGGCACGATCTATTCCGCCGCGGAGGAGATCGAGAAGGCCGGCGGCAAGGCATTGCCGCTCGCCGTCGACATCCGGGACGAAGCGCAGGTGCGCGGGGCGCTCGAAAAGACGGCGGCCGCCTTCGGCGGCCTCGACATCCTCGTCAACAACGCGAGCGCCATTTCGCTCACCGATTCGCAGGCGACCGACATGAAGCGCTTCGATCTGATGCATCAGATCAACGTGCGCGGAACCTTCATGACCTCGAAGCTCGCCGTGCCGTTCCTCGAGAAATCGGATAATCCGCATATCCTGATGCTGTCGCCGCCGCTCGACCTGAAGGAGAAGTGGTTCGCCCGCCACACCGCCTATTCGATGGCGAAATACGGCATGAGTCTCGTCGTGCTCGGCCTCGCCGGCGAGTTGCGCGGGAAGGGCGTCGCGGTCAACGCGCTCTGGCCGCGGACCACCATCGCGACCTCGGCGATCAAGAACCTGCTCGGCGGCGACGCCATGATGCGCGCATCGCGCACGCCCGACATTCTCGCCGACGCGGCGCGCCTGATCTTCCTCGAGGACGCCAGATCCTTCACCGGCAATTTCCTGATCGACGACACGTTCCTGTTCGACAAGGGCGTCCGCGACTTCGATCGCTACCGCGTCGATCCGACCGTCGATCTGGCGCCGGATTTCTTCGTGCCGGACGATTCGATCCCGTCGGTCAGCCTGGCGAAGTTCCGGAGCGCCTGAGCCAACGGTTTCAGAATACGCTGTAGCCGCCGTCGACCGCCAGGCAGTCGGCGGTGTGATAAAAGACAGCGCACTCATCAGATAGAGCGCGGCGCCGCCGAAATCTTGTCGAGGGGGGCGGGCAGGTCGACGCAGTCGTAGCTCGTGGGCCTCTTTGGGCCGTCAGGAACACGACGTGCCCCCGAAAGGGAACGGCGACGGAGATCGGTCGGCCGATGGATGACCATGAATGCTCGCCGCAGTCGTTCACGGGCGGCGGTGGGGCGTCTGGGGGCGACGGTTCTTTTTGGGCGTCGAGAATGGTGTCGACGGTCCAGCGCCAGACGTAGACATCGCTCGGCGCCGCCTCGGGACCGGGCGTGGCGGGCGATGCGGAGAGACGCGCCCCGGCGCCGGTCGCGCCGACCATCCGGGCAGATCCGGGCATCACGTTCTCCTGGTCGACGGCTCGTTTTGGCTTGCTGCAGCGGCGAGGAGAGCGTTTTGCCGCTCACCGGGATGCGAGGGATCCTTGCGTTGCGAAAGCTCTTTGCTCGCCCAGCATGCCGACCAGCGAACGAATGCCGTCGAAAATTCCCCGTGCGGGGTGGCTCTCGACGAGCGCCGACACATAGCTTTCGGCCCAGGTTTCGATGTCCGAGGTCATGAGGCGATCGAGCATCGCCGCGTGACGCTCGCGCCGCTCCGGCAGCGGCATCTCCAGCGCGCGCTTCAGCGCGACGGCTACGGCGTCGGTTTCGTGGGGATTGACGATCAGCGCGCGGTCGAGCTCGTTGGCGGCGCCGGCGAACTGCGATAGCACCAGGGTGCCGGGATCTTCGCGATCCTGGGCCGCGACAAACTCCTTGGCGACAAGGTTCATGCCGTCGCGCAGCGGCGTCACCAGGGCGACGTCGGCGAGCCGGCAGAGGCCCGCGAGCGCGCCGCGTGAGTAGGATCGGTTGACGTAGCGGATCGGCGTCCAGGCCGCGTCGCCGAAACGCCCGTTGATTCTGCCGATCAGGCCCGCCAGCTCGGCCGCCATCCCGCGCAAGCGCTGGTCGTCCTCAGCGCGCGCCGGCGTCACCTGCAGCAAGGTCGCCTTGCTCCGCCACGCGGGATCGATCTCGAGGAACCGCTCGAACGCCTTCATCCGGTTGAGGATGCCCTTGGAACAGTCGAGCCGGTCGACGCTGATTATGAGCCGGCTCTCGCCGAGGCTCTCTCGAACCCGGCGCACAAGCGTCGAGCGCGCGCCAAAGCGCGCAAGGCGGTGAAAGGCGAGTGTTTCGATGCCGACCGGAAAGACGCCGAGGCGCACGCGCCGCCCGCCCGTTTCGATTGCGCCGTCGCGCATGGGCTCCGCGCCGCGAGCGACCATGTATTGCTCGAAATTGTCCCGGTCGTTCTCCGTCTGGAAGCCGACGAGATCGTAGTGGGCGAGAGCGCCCAGAATCACGTCGTGGCTCGGCATGGCTTGCAACACATCCTGCGGAGCGCATGGGGCGTGCAGGAAGAAGCCGATCGCGTTGCGGCAGCCGCGCGATCGCAGTTCGCGAGCCAAGGGCATCAAATGGTAATCATGCACCCAGACGACGTCGTCGTCTTCGAGGAGCGGGCTCAGACGGTCTGCGAACAGGCGATTGACGCGCAGATATCCGCTCGCATCGAGGCGCGAATATTGCTGCAGGTCGACGCGGTAATGCAGGACCGGCCACAATACGCTCTTGGCGAAGCCGCTGTAATATTCCCGGATGTCGACGCTTGTCAGATCGAAGAAAACGTAATCAACCTTGTTGACGCGCACCGTCCGAGTCTCGGCTCTTGCGGCCGCCGCCACCTCGCCGCTCCAGCCGAACCATACCGCGCTGCGGTTCTTCAGCGCGGCCTTGACCGCGACCGCCATGCCTCCCGCGCTCGGGGCGCGCAGCCTCCCTGGGACGGCCACACGATTCGACACGACAATCAGGCGACCGCTCATTTGTCATCCTACTCCCAGGACACGACAAACGCGTGGGATCGCTCTTTGTTCCCGGCCACGGCCGCTCCGCGGCCGACGGTTTGATAGGCGCCGCCATCGGCTGACGCGCCAGTGCTAGTTGACGGTCGGATAGTTGACGCGCTGAACCGGCTGTCCGCTCGCCTGACATCGGCGACGTCTCGTCCGTAAAAAGGGGCGCCCGCCGGAATTCTATGCGCTCCCAGCGTCAGGCTGGCGGCGGCGCGTCGGTCGACCTGCTCGGCAGAATCCCCGCTATCAGCAAGGTTTGCGGCGCATTGGCCCGATCCCGCGGCTCAGCGCATGTTCGAAAGCCTCCGCGGCCAGAGCGCCAAAGGCGTCTGCGAGCGCATCGCGCGGGATCGAAGGATAGGCGGCCAGCGCCTTTCGGGCGGCCGCCGCAATCATGACGTCGACGAGCGCGCGCGACACGAGCCGATCATCGAGCCCGTCCCGTCGGGCTGCTTCCTCGATCGTCGAAACCACGTCGCGGATCGCGTCGTCGGCTTCGATGAGGCGATCCCGTTCGGGCGCGGCGATGGCGAGCGTCTTCGCGAGTGTGAGGACCGGCATCGGCGAACCTGCGGCGTTGAGTTTCGCTCTTATCGAAGGCGAGGCGCGCTGTAAACGCGCTCTCAGAGCAAGGCCGGTTACCAAACAGCAGTGCGTTAGAAAAAGAAGCGATCCGAATGAGTTGGCATTGCGCAGGCCGCCTGGCGGTCGGCCGGCGCCACTGGCAGGGCTGGCGCATGAGTCGCTTTTCGCGCGCCACGGCCTTTCCATCAATTCGCGCCGCCGGCGGTCCAGCGCCGTCTACAGGGAACCCATGAACGCGCTCCTGCTGCTTCGCTCGCGCCGCGCCGCAGTTCCCGCGCTCCTCGTCCTGCTTCTCGGCGCGGCGGCGTTGGCGGCGCTGCGCCTCGACATTCCTGCCGCCGCGCCCAGTATCGAACTTTTCCTGTTCGCCGCGCTCGGCGCGGCGGTTGGACGCCTGACGGCCAAGACCGAGTCGAGCGAATCCGCTTCCGCCGGAGCAGGAGAACCGGCCCAGAAATCGGAGGCGGTCGATCAGCTTTTGCGCTCGATCGCCAGACTCATCCAGAAGCATCTGGCGGAAAGCGATTCGTTCTCCGTGCGGCTCAACGGCGCAACGCGCCGTCTGTCGCAGCACGTGTAGGCAACGCCCGACGGCGTTTTGATTCCGAACCAGCCGTCGCCCTGGATGGCGAAGTCGAGAGAGTTGTCGGTCTTGACCAGTCCGCCGATTCGCCGCGACAGGTAGTCGGAGCCGGGCGACACGTAGCTGATGGAAGCGTCGCCCGCCTTGATCACTTCCGTTTCGAACGCAACGCCGGTCGCGCGGTAACCGACCGTATTCATGTTCGCGATATTGTCGGCGATCGTCTCGAGCCGCCGTTCAAGGGCGACCTGCGCCGCCGCGGCGACATAGAGTCCGTTTTGCACGAAGCGTTTCCGGAGCGAACCGCACTCAGCGTCCCGCAGGTGCAGCACGACGATCTTGCTTGCGCCTTGTCCCAGGCTGACCTCGCTGCTGACAGCCTGGCGTAAGCCCCGCGCCGCACATCTGGATCGCGGTTCCGCTCGGGAGCGTGTCTTGAATTTCGCCATTGGGCTTCTGATCGCGGTCGGCTGCATTCTCGGCGGCTACGCGGCGCTCGGCGGCCACCTCGAAGTGCTGATTCAACCTTATGAATTCGTCATCATCGCCGGAGCGGCGCTCGGCATCTTCGTCGTTGGCAACACGACGTCGACCATCAAGGATTGCGGCAGGGCGTTTCTCGAGGCGGTGCTCGACAAGGTTCCGAAGCCTCGAGACTATCTCGACGTGCTGAGCGCGCTGCATGCGCTGATGCGCGAGTTGCGGGCCAAATCGCGCGGCGAAGTCGAAGGCCATTTCGACAACCCCGGCGAATCCGAGATCTTCAAGGCGTTCCCCAACCTCCTCGCCAACAAGACGCTGGTAACGTTCCATTTGCGACTACGGCCGCCTCATCATCATCGGCAACGCCCGCACCCACGAGATCGAGGCGCTGATGGACGAGGAGATCGAGACCCTGGCGCACGACCGCTTCAAACCGGCCCACGCTTTTCAGGCGGCTGCCGACGGCTTGCCGGCGCTCGGCATCGTCGCAGCAGTGCTCGGCATCATCCACGCGATGGGCGCGCTCGACCAGTCGCCCGAGGCGCTCGGCGGGCTCATCGGCGCAGCGCTGGTCGGCACGTTTGCCGGTATCTTTCTCGCTTACGCGGTCGTCGGGCCGATCGCGCAGAAGATGAAGGGAGTGCGGCAGAAGCAGCTGCGGCTGTTCACACTGGTCAAGCAGAGCCTGCTCGCCGCCATCAAGACGATGCTCTTCACCTTCAACGACCTGCCCAGACTGAGCGAGCGCGCGCGGGCGCTCCTGTTCGATCGCGCCTCGATCGACGTCGTCGTCATGGCGCTGCGCGGAACCGACGCGGATTTTCGCAACGCCATACTGTCGTCCATGCCCTCGCGCGGTCGCCGTCTGGTGGAGGGCGAGCTCGCCTCCGGCGCCGCGGCGCCGCCGCGCGAGGTCGCCAAGGCGCGCAAGGCGATCGCCGACATCGTGCTCGGCATGGCCGCCCGCAACGAGATCGAGCTCGGCGGGGCGAGGGAGGCTGCGGCGTAAGGAAGTGGGCCCCGCAAAATGAGCGCCGAGGTCGATCACGAGGACAAGACCCAAGAGCCGACCGAGAAGCGGCTTCACGACGCAATCGAGCGCGGGCGGATCGCCTTCTCGCGCGAGGCGCCGCTGTTCGCCGCACTGTCGGCGGCGCTCGTCGCGTTCGTCTTCGTCATCCCCGGACGCGCCGCGAGCCTGGTCGCCGGGCTCATCGGCGTGATCGACGACCCGGCGGGTTGGCGGATCGAGCGCGGGCCCGACGCGCTTGCGCTCGCCGGCCCGCTGCTCGGCGCGGCCGCTGGATTTCTCTGGCCGGTCGTGGCCCTCTTGATGACCGCCGGCGTCGTCGCCTCCGCCGCGCAAGGCGTCCCCCGCATCGTGCCCGACCGGATCTTGCCAGACTTCTCGCGCGTCTCGCCCGGCGCCGGGTTTCGCCGCATGTTCGGGGCGCGGGGGGCGGTCGAGTTCGCCAAGAGCCTGATCAAGCTCGGCGCGGTCTCCGTCGTCGCGGGGATCG
>DASRSL010000258.1:0-14385 GCA_035656495.1 Roseiarcus sp. | reverse complement strand
GGCGGCGGTCTTGCCCATTTTCGCCCCCGAGGCGGTGGTGATGAGCGGGGAGGTCAGGGCGTAGAACTGCTCGAGCCCCATCCTCCGCCCGAGGTCGAGGCCGGTGACGATGTTGCCCCACTGGTCCGAGCCGCCCATCTGCAGGGTCACGCCGTAGCGCTTGTGGAGCTCGGTAAAGTCGTAAGCCTGCAGATACATGTAGTTGAACTCGAGGAAAGTGAGCTCCTGCTCGCGGTCGAGCCGGAGCCTGACCGAGTCCATCGCCAGCATGCGGTTAACCGAGAAGTGCCGGCCGACCTCGCGCAGGAAATCGATGTAGTTGAGGGAGGCGAGCCAGTCGGCGTTGTCGGGCATGATCGCGTCATTTCTGCCCTCGCCGAAACGGATGAAATGGGCGAAGGCCTTGCGGATGCCCGCCTTGTTGGCCTCGATCGCCTCGACGGTCAAAAGCTTGCGGGCCTCGTCCTTCCCCGACGGGTCGCCGACCATGGTGGTGCCGCCGCCCATCAGCGCGACCGGCTTGCCGCCGGTTTCCTGCAGCCAGTGCAGCATCATGATCTGCACCAGCGAGCCGACGTGCAGCGAGGGCGCCGTGGCGTCGAAGCCGATATAGCCGGCGAGCGAGCCCGACCTCGCCTTGTCGTCGAGTCCCTCAAGGTCGGAGCACTGATGGACGAAGCCGCGCTCCTGCATAACGCGTAGGAAGTCGGATCGGGGCTGGAACGCGTCGGTCACGCCTGATGTCCTCGGGGAGCGTGCCGGGTGCTTTAGGGAAGCGGAAGGCGGAGCGCAACTCCGTGCGATCGGGCGGCCAGGAACGGCAAAGCGTCTATGACACGAAGGAGGCGGCGCCTCTCAAGCCGCAGCCCAAGGATCAATAATGCTCAGGCCGCAGTTTGAGAAGCCGCCGACGTCGCGCGTGGCCACGGTTGCTCCTGCGGCGAGCGCTATGGCGGCAATGAGGGCGTCGAAGCCCTCGATCGGCTTTCCGACCCGACGCCGTGACAGCATGATCTCGGCGTAGCGCGCGGCGGCAGAAGCCCCAAACGGCAAAAGGCGGCCGGCGAAGTCTTCGGCAAACATTTCCTCAGCCGCCGTCCTCAGGGCGTCACGCCGCCGCCCTTCGGGCAAAACGGCGATCCCGTATAGAATCTCGATTTGATTGATGTGGGTCGTATAGAGCCGCGCGCGGGGCTGCGCCGCGATCCAGGTTACGACCTTGGGATTCGGTTCGGGGCGCATGAGTTCCGAAATGACATTGGTGTCGACAATGATCACGGCTCAAACGGGGGCGGCGCACTCGGCGTTACGGAAGGATGTGCCTCAAGATCGACGCCGCCAAGTGGCGCGAAGCGGCGGCGGATTGCGTCGGCAAGATTCGGCGCCGCCGCGGCGTCCTCGTGGACGGCGGCGTTGATGATCGCTCGCAGCTCGGCTTCCATCGATCGACCGTGACGGGCGGCGCGCAGGCGAAGCCGTTCCTTTACCCCAGGATCGATGTTGCGGATCGTGACGCTCGACATAGGCGGATCGATGCTCTCCATGGCAAAAGTAAGCAATGATTGCGCTGATTGCAAGCAATTCACTGTACAATCTGTGGGAATTTGATCCTGACGATCGGCAGGCGGGCGGTCGCGCTGTCGCGCGTGGTCACTGCGACGGCGCGCCGTCGCAAACCTTCGCTCCAGAATACCGCACTACCGCAGCCCATGGGTCGGGCGCAGTCTCGGCGACGCGCGGACCCGCCGTGTCCGCCGTCGATTATGGCGGCGACGGATCTCGATTTGGCCCTAGCCGCCAACCCTGATGTCCTCAGGCGAAAGTCCCACCCTCCCCTTTGGAAAAGGGAAGCGGAAGAGATGTTTGGAAGAGGGAAGCAGAGCGCAACGCCGGAACTCGCTGCCCTATCCGGTTGTTGTTCGCGTGGGACAAGACTGGGAATGAGCGAGACAAGGACCTGTTCGCCATGCTTTGCCTTTTACGCTTTCTCAGCGTCACGGCCGGCGCTCTCATCCTGAGCGCGGTCCCCGGCGGCCATTTCGCCTTCATCGCCGCGGCGCACGCGCAGGCGCCCACGACGTTCATCGCTTCAACCGCGCCGCCGCTGCTGCCGGCCTATTCGCAGCCGGCTCTTCCAGATCCGGGTTACATCTGGGCTCCAGGCTACTGGGGGTGGAACGGCGCCGGATACTACTGGGTTCCGGGCTATTGGGCGCTGCCGCCGTCCGCCGATCTGCTATGGACTCCCGGCTATTGGGCCTGGAACGATAGGGACCGCGACTATGTCTTTCATTCCGGCTATTGGGCGCCGACCGTCGGCTATTACGGAGGGATCAACTACGGCTTCGGCTATACCGGCGAAGGCTATCACGGCGGCTTCTGGCGGAACCATCAATTCGTCTACAACCGGGCCGTCGACGACCTCGGGACGGCGCATGTCGCAAGCTACGCCAATCAGGCGTTCGCGCCGGCGAGCCACGTAAGCTACAACGGCGGCCGCGGCGGAACGACCGCGCGGCCGACCCAAGCCCAGCTCGCAACGGCGCGCCAGCAGCAGATTGGCCCGACACCGGTGCAGATCCAGCATCAACAGACGGCGAGCCGTATTCGGAATCAGAGTTACAGCGAAAACAAGGGCGCCCCGCCGATTTCTGCGGTCGCGCGCGCCAACGACTTCACCGGCGTCAACACGTGGCTGCCGTGGCCGCATTCCATCGCCGGCGCGCCGAAACCTCCTCACGGCCCCGCCATCAGGAATCCCCTGTCCGAGGGCGGCCGCTCGCACGGGCCGACGGCCGCCACTGGCGCCGTCAAAAACTTCGCCCAGCATCCGGCGACCATCCGCGGGCCGTGATCGGCCCAAATCCGGCGTTGCAACGGAACTGACGGTCTGGCCGGTCGTTCATAACGTGATGATCGATCAGGGGTCGAACGACCCCAAACAGAGGACCTTTCGCCATGCTTCGTCCCGTACGTCTTCTCCTTTGCGCCTCGGCCGCCGCGCTGATCGCCGGCGCGGCGCCGGGCGTCAATTTCTCCTTCATCGCGCCTGCCCACGCGCAGGACATCAGCATCACCGCGTCGATCGCGCCGCCGCCGCTCCCCGTCTACTCCCAGCCGCCTATCCCGGGGCCGGGATATGTCTGGATTCCCGGCTATTGGTCGTGGGACAGCGCGGAATGGTATTGGGTGCCGGGCTTTTGGGAGACACCGCCTGAGGTCGGTTTGTATTGGACGCCGCCGTACTGGGCCTGGGACAACGGCGTGTATGCGTTCAACGCCGGCTATTGGGGTCCCGAGGTCGGATTCTACGGCGGCGTCGACTATGGATTCGGGTATCCCGGCACGGGTTTCTACGGCGGCTACTGGCAGAACAATGAATTCGTGTACAATACGGCCGTCAACAACTTCGCCAACATCAACACCGTCAGAACGTTCAATAGGAAGGTCGCCGAGACGAACAATCGGGTAGCCTTCAACGGCGGCCCGGGCGGGACGACCGCCAGGCCGACGCCAGTCCAGACCGCCGCGCGGGTGCACGGCATGCGGCCGACCGCCATGCAAGTTCGGCAAGAGCAGATGGCGAGGCGTGATCCCGGGATGCGCTTCAACGACAATCACGGCGCCCCGCGCATGGCGGCGACGCAGCGCGCGGGCGAGTTCCACGGGCAGGCGGGCGCCACGACGCATGCCGCGGCGGCGGGCGCGGCAGCCGGCGCGGCGGCAGGCGCCGTTGCCGCACACGCCGCAAGGCACGCGCCAACGGCGCCGCCTCGGGTCGCGGCGCACGCTCCGACGGCGCACGCCGCACACATGGCGGCGCGCGGCCCGATGCGCGCTCCGCACATGGCGGCGCGCGGCCCGATGCGCGCTCCGCATATGGCGGCCCGCGCGCCGATGCGCGCCCCGCATTTCGCGGCCCGGGCGCCGGCGCATTTCGCGGCCGCCCCGCACTTCGCGGCGCCGCACTTCGCCGGCGGCGCGCCGCACTTCGGCGGCGGCGGACCGCACTTCGGCGGTGGCGGACCGCACTTCGGCGGTGGCGGACCGCACTTCGCCGGCGGCGGGCCACACTTCGGCGGCGGCGGACCGCACTTCGCCGGCGGCGGGCCACACATGGGCGGCGCGCCGCACATGGGCGGCGGCGGACCGCACCGGCCGTAGCTTAGTCGAACGCCGGCGGCGACAAGCCGCCGGCGCAACCTCGGCCTCGCTTCGCGAGCGCCAGCGCCCTCGCCCGCGAATCGGGCGTGGGCGCCGTTTTAATTCACGGAAATCCCAATTCGCTGTTTCGCCGAAAATATTCGCTCAGCCGCCGAAAAAATTCGCTGCTCAATTCGCTGAGCGATTGCCGCGGGAATTTCGCCTCGTCCGCGCAACCTCCGAAAGTCCTTCATCTTTTGGGGACGCTTCGGTCGCCGAACCGTCCGCGCCGCTGTTAAAATCGCTGTTCTCAGCGAATTCGGCTCACTCGGCTCGCCGGCGGCGACAGCAGGACGTGAATCGGCTAACAGATCGGTCCACCGATTCAGCCTCTCACGTCTGTCCGCTTCATGTCCTCCCGCCCCGGTGAAGACGAACTCATCGCGCGCTTCTTCGCGCCGCTCGCGGGTTCCGCCGGCCTCGGCCTTCGGGACGACGCCGCGCTCCTCGAGCCTCCGCCGGGCGACGACCTCGTGCTGACCGTCGACGCCCTCGTGGCCGGCGTGCATTTCTTCGCCGACGACCCGCCCGAGGCGATCGCGCGCAAAGCGCTTCGGGTGAATCTTTCCGACCTCGCCGCCAAGGGAGCTCGCCCGCTCGGCTTCCTGCTGGCGCTCGCCTTGCCGTCCGACTGGCGGGAGGACTGGCTCGAGGCCTTCGCAGGAGGCCTGAGCGCCGATGCGGACTTCTATCATTGCCCTCTTGCGGGCGGCGACACGGTCGCCACGCCCGGGCCTCTGACGCTGTCGGTGACGGCCTTCGGCGCCGTCCCGGCCGGGCGCATGGTGAAGCGGTCGGGCGTCAGGCCGGGCGACCGTCTCTATGTCACGGGCACGATCGGCGACGCGGCGATCGGCGTCGGAATTCGCCAGGGCCGAGGCCCCGACATCCCGAAAACGGAAAAAGCGTTCCTGCTCGACCGATACCTCTTGCCGAGACCGCGCGTCGCGCTGGCCAAGGCGATTTCAAGGCACGCCAACGGATGCATGGACATTTCCGACGGTTTCGTCGGCGATCTGGCCAAGATGCTCGCGGTCTCGGGCGTCACCGCCCGCGTGCCGATCTACCGGCTGCCGCTCTCTCTGGCGGCACGGACGGCGATCGCCGCCAAGCCCGATCTTTTCGCCGTTGCCGCGACCGGAGGCGACGATTATGAACTCCTCGTGGCGATCGCGCCCGGTCGGGCGCCCGCGTTCGAAGCCGAGGCGGCCGCAGCGGGCGTCCGGGTCGCCTGCGTCGGTGAGGCGGTCAAAGGCTGCGCTCCGCCTCGTTTTGTGGCGCCGGACGGGGCGCAGGTGACGTTCCCGCGCGGCTCCTACAGCCATTTTTGAGGATCGGAAGGAATCCCATGAAAGATGCCGATCCGATGCAGATGCGCCTGCTCGCGGCCGAGGCGATCGCCCGCGAGGCGGGAACGGCGGCGCGCCGGCGCTTTCTCGACGCTTCTTTCAACGTTCGCTTCAAGGGGCCGCAGGACTATCTGACCGAGGTCGACGGGGAGACGGAGGAGTCGATTTCCTCTCGCCTCAATGCCGCCTTTCCTCAGGACGGCTTCATTGGCGAGGAGACGGCGGGGCGGCCGGCGGGCGCGGGCGGGTCGACGTGGGTCGTCGACCCGATCGACGGCACATCGAATTTCGCCCGCGGAGTCCCGCACTTCTGCGTCTCGATCGCCTGCGTCGCGGGCGGCAGGATCGAAGTCGGGGTGATCTTCGACCCGATGCGCGACGAGCTCTTTTCCGCCCGGCGGGGCGGCGGGACGCGGCTCAACGGCGCGCCGATCAGGCCCTCGGAGGCGACCGCGCTCGCCAATTCCGCGATCGAGGTCGGCTGGAACGTGCGCGCGGGAGCGGCGAAATATCTCGATCTCGTGCGCCGTGTCACGCTTTGGGGCGCGGCGCCGTTCCGCACCGGATCCGGCGCGCTCGGCATCGCCTATGTCGCCGCCGGTCGGCGCGACGGCTACGTCGAATATCATATCAATGCCTGGGACTGCCTCGCTGCGATCCTGCTCGTTCGCGAAGCGGGCGGCTACGTCAGCGATTTTCTGAGCGGGGAAGGCCTCACCAAGGGCAATCCGCTCATCGCCTGCGCCCCGGGCGTCAAGGACGCGCTGATCTCGGCCGCCGCCATCGAGGGGATCATCCTGTGAGCGATATCGATCTTGCTTGCGGAGCGGCCCACGCGACGATAAGCGTCGCCGGAGCGGAGGCGCGAAGCTGGCGGTTCGCTTGCCGCGACCTCCTCTGGCCGGGCGATCCGGCGATCTGGGCCGACGTCAGCCCCATCCTTTATCCGGTCGTCGGCTGGACTCGCGACGGCGTTCGGGTCGGCGGACGCCCGTATGCTCTCGGCCTGCATGGCTTCGCACGGTTCGAGACCTTCGCGGTCGAGACGGCGCACGCGGATTTCGTCCGCCTTGTCCTGAGGGACAACGAGCGCACGCGCGCGGTCTATCCATTCGCCTTCTCGTTCGCCGTCGAATACCGCCTCTCCGAGGACGCCCTCGGTATGGCGCTCGAGGTCGCCAATCCGGGCAGCGAGCCTGCCCCCTACGCCTGCGGCCTGCATCCGGGCTTCCGCTGGCCGCTCGGCGAAAAGGGTCGCGACGGGGCCTTCGTGCGCTTCGAGAAGGCGGAAAGTAGCGAGGTTCCCGCGATCGCTCCCGGCGGACTTGTCCGCGCGGCGACCAAGTCGGTCCCGCTGAACGGCCGCGACCTGCCGCTTGGCGACGCCCTCTTCGCCAACGACGCCGTCTGCTTCCTCGATTGCGCGAGCCGCTCGCTCGCCTTTCACGACGCCTCGGGCGCGTCGATCGCGATGGAGTTCCCCGACTTCCAGCACGCGGCGCTGTGGACGCGCCCCGGCGCGCCGTTCATCTGCCTCGAAGCCTGGACCGGCTACAGCGACCCGGACGGTTTTGAGGGCGATCTGTTCGACAAACCGTCGATGCTCGTGCTTGCGCCTGGGGGAGCCGCGCGCCACGAGGCGCGCTTCGTCTATTCTCCGGCGTGATCGCCGCACCCTCGGAGGACCGCGCAATGACCCAGGCGTTCGTGCTCGACGGCAAGGCGATGGCTGACGAAGTGATCGGGAAGATCGCCGCCGAGACGCGCGCGCTCGCGACGCTGGGCGTGACGCCGGGCCTTGCGGTCGTGCTGGTCGGCGAAGACCCCGCCAGCCAGTCCTATATCGCCGGCAAGGGAAAGGCGGCGAAGAGCTGCGGCTTTCTCTCGCTGCAGCATACCCTGCCGGCCGAGACGAGCGAAACGGACTTGCTCGCGCTCGTCGAGCGGCTGAACGCCGATCCGGCGATCCACGGCGTCTTGGTGCAGCTGCCGCTGCCGCAGCACGTCCGCTCGGCGCTTGTACTCGAAGCGATCGACCCGAAGAAGGACGTCGACGGCTTTCATCCGATCAATGTCGGCCTGCTCTCGATCGGGGAGATGGGCCGCGCGCTCGTGCCTTGCACGCCGGCCGGGGCGATGATCCTGCTCGACAGGGCGTGCGATGCGCTCGGCAGGACGCTCGCCGGGCAGGAGGCGGTCGTCGTCGGCCGCTCCAACATCGTCGGCAAGCCGATGGCGCAGCTCCTCCTCTCCCGTCACTGCACGGTGACGGTCGCCCATTCGCGGACTCGCGATCTGCCCGAAGTGACGCGCCGCGCCGACATTCTGGTCGCTGCCGTGGGACGGCCGGAAATGGTGCGCGGCTCCTGGGTGAAGCCCGGTGCGATCGTGATCGACGTCGGCGTCAACCGCGTCGCCGGACAGAGGCTCGACGCGGCGGGCGAGCCCAAGACGCGCCTCGTCGGCGACGTCGCTTACGCGGAGGCGTTCGAAGTCGCCGGAGCGATCACGCCGGTGCCTGGCGGCGTGGGCAGGATGACCATCGCCATGCTTATGGCCAACACGCTCGAGGCGGCGAAGAGCGCGATGCGCTAGCACAGCGGCTCCAACGCTCCGATCCTTCCTCACCTGCGGGAGCTGTCGGCGTTCGCCGGCCGCCGCGCTCTGGCCATTCCCTGCCGCAGGGAAAATAGCTGGGAATCTTTTGAATTTTGGCCGATTCGGAAAGAAGGGGCACCGAAACCGCCAATGATTCTAGGCTGTTGCGGAAATTCCCTATGCGTCCGAACAGGGACTTTTTTCAGCCCATCTGGGAATTAAAGGTCCCCTGTTCGGCCGACTGCAGGGATATCTCTCGCCTTGAGCGCTCGAAGCGCAACCAGACGAAGGATCAGATTCGTTCATTTGGACTCTCACCCTCCGGCGTGGCTTCCGTCACCGCCGGGCTCGACGGGAGCGTACTTCAGCGCTCCCATCGTTCGTGGTCGCCGGACCGCCCCGCGGAAGGGGTCGGAAGGGATAGCGATTGAAACATCAGGTCCCGATGGTGCGGCCGGGTTGATTGAGCTGCTTCTTTTCTAGGCAATGCGGCTAAACCCGCGTCGCGAGCGTGCGACAAATTACCTAGGGCTGCTAAGTTTGTAGGCGCCTCGCGCGAAAATTAGTTGACCTCGTTGGAGCAGGTTGCGAAGAAGCATGCATGCGCCCTGCGAGGACAGGAACGGCTTCGCGTGAACGAGCGGTCATTGGCGCGCGACGACGCCGAGCCTTCGACCCTCAAGAGTGCGAGCGCCCGGGCGCCGTCCGGCATCGCCTTCGTAGCGCCGCCTTGCGCGTCCATGGCGCCCTTCTTGCTCGCCTCCGATCGGGCGGTCGCGGTCGCTGCTGCGTTCGCGGAGCCTCTAAATGCAAAGGATTGTGTGAAACCGCAAATGAGGCTGAATTGAGCGTACCGGGTCTGTTAGTCGTCTTTACGTCTGTGACAACTAAACCTATACTGGCGCCGCACGGCTATTCGTCGGCGGGCGGGGCGCGGCAGTCCCGCGATAATCTCCGAAGCGCGGAACTTTCGTCGGAGGAGTTCGTTGACGCTGCGTCAACATCGATCGGGCGACCAGTTCTGCTGATGCTATGCACATTCTTCTTGGCCTTACATAAGGCATTGATTTTGTCCGTTTTCAACAGAATCCGGGACGATCGCGGGCGGTACTTTTGTCGTTTCAATCTGGAACAATTTAGAGTTTTTGTTAAACATTGGGCTGCAGAGTTGATTCGGCCGGAAGAAGAAACCAGACACGCCGGAGAACCGACATGAACGTCGAGGCTGCGTACGCATTCGCGCAAACGGGTTCGATCGGAGGACCCCGCGCCGCGGCGGGAGGCGGTTCCGACGTGTTCAGCCTGTTCTCGTCGGCCTACTCGCGTGAGCGGCGCGAGGCGATGAGTCTGAACGACTATCTCGAGGCCTGCCGCAACGATCCGGGCGTGACCGCGACCGCGGCCGAACGCATGATTACCGCGATCGGCGATCCCGTCATCGTCGACACGTCCAAAGATCCGCGCCTCGGTCGCATGTTCCTCAACCGCACCATCAAAGTCTATCCCTCCATGGCCGGGTTCTTCGGCATGGAGGATACGATCCAGCGCGTCGTGAGCTATTTCCAGCACGCGGCGCAGGGGCTCGAGGAGCGCAAGCAGATCCTCTATCTCCTTGGGCCTGTCGGCGGCGGAAAGTCGTCGCTCGCCGAGCGCCTCAAGGCGCTGATGGAAACCCAGCCGATCTACGTGCTTGCCGTTGGCGACGAGATCAGTCCGGTATTCGAATCGCCCTTGGGCCTCTTTCGCCCCGAGACGATGGCGGCGGCGCTCGAAAGCCGCTACGGGATCGCCCAGAGGCGTGTAACCGGCATCTGCTCGCCTTGGGCGGCCAAGCGGCTCGACGCGTTCAACGGCGACATCTCGCAGTTCTCAGTCCTCAAGCTCTACCCGTCCAAGCTGCGCCAGATTGCAGTCGCCAAGACGGAGCCCGGCGACGAAAACAACCAGGACATCTCGACCCTCGTCGGCAAGGTCGACATTCGCAAGCTCGAGCATTTCTCGCAGCATGATCCGGACGCCTATAGCTACGCCGGCGGCCTCAACCGCACGACCCAGGGGCTCCTGGAATTCGTCGAGATGTTCAAGGCGCCGATCAAGGTGCTGCATCCGCTTCTGACCGCGACCCAGGAAGGCAATTACGCCGGCACCGAGAACCTCGGCGCGCTGCCGTTCCAGGGCATCGTGCTCGCCCACTCCAACGAGTCCGAGTGGGAGCAGTTCAAGAACAACAGGAACAACGAGGCGTTCCTCGACCG
The DNA here is from genome assembly GCA_035656495.1 of Roseiarcus sp. GTDB lineage: Bacteria > Pseudomonadota > Alphaproteobacteria > Rhizobiales > Beijerinckiaceae > Roseiarcus. The sequence continues at coordinate 3,980 of DASRSL010000258.1, read as the reverse complement.
CATCTGCGTTGTCAAGGTGCCATACTGCCTGCGGGTGACCGAGGAGGCTATGATCTATGGCAAACTCCTCGAGACGAGCGAGCTGTGCGAGGCGCCGTGCGCGCCGGAAGTGCTCCAATTCCTTGCGCGCTTCTGCATCCTGACCCGCCTGAAGGAGCACCAGAATTCTCCGCTCTATTCGAAGCTCCGCGTCTACAACGGCGAGAGCCTGAAGGACGCCGATCCCAAGGCGAAATCGGTGCAGGAATACCGTGAGGCCGCAGGCGTTGCGGAGGGGATGACGGGCGTCTCCCCCCGCTTCGCCTTCAAGGTTCTGTCCGAGACGTTCAACTTCGACAATGAGGAGATCGCCGCCGACCCGGTCCACCTCATGTACGTGCTCGAGCAAGCAATCAAGCGCGAGCAATATCCGAAGGATGTCGAGGAACGTTATCTCGACTTCATCAAGTCGACCCTTGCGCCGCGTTACGCAGATTTCATCGGTCGTGAAATCCAGAAGGCCTACATCGAATCCTACAGCGAGTACGGTCAGAATCTGTTCGATCGCTACATCGCCCATGCCGACGCCTGGATCGAGGACCAGGACTACAAGGACCCGGACACCGGCCAGGTGTTCGACCGACAGGTGCTCGACGCGGAGCTCTCGAAGACCGAGAAGCCGGCCGGTATCGCCAATCCTAAAGACTTCCGTAACGAGATCGTCAAGTTCGCGTTGCGCGCCCGCGCCGCCAACCAGGGCAGGAACCCTTCGTGGACGGCCTACGAGAAAATTCGCGAAGTCATCGAGAAGCGCATGTTCAGTCAGGTCGAGGACCTCCTGCCGATCATCAGCTTCGGCGCCAAGCAGGATTCCAAGACCGAGAAGCAGCACGCGGACTTCCTCGAGCGGATGAAGGCGCGCGGCTACACCGAGCGCCAGGTCCGGCGCCTCGTCGAGTGGTACATGCGGGTCAACAAGGCCGGATAGAATGGCGCAGTTCGTCGACCGACGCCTCAACCCGCGCGACAAGAGCCTCGGCAACCGCCAGCGTTTTCTTCGCCGAGCCCGCGCCGAGGTCAAACGAGCGGTCGACAAGGCGGTCGCCGAGCGCTCGATCGCCGACGCGGGCAAGGGCGGCGCGGTTTCTATTCCCAACGACGGCATCGGCGAACCGCAGTTCCATCTCTCGCACGAAGCCGGTGAGCGCCATTACGTTCTGCCTGGAAACAAGGACTTCGTCGCCGGGGACCGCATCGACAAGCCGAAGGGCGGGGCGGGAGGTGGATCCGGCCGGGAAGGGGCGGACTCCGGCAGCGGCGAGGATCCGTTCTCCTTCGCGCTCACCGAGGCGGAATTCCTAGACATCCTGTTCGAGGACCTCGAGCTTCCCGACCTCGTCAAGGCCTCGCTCAAGGACTCGACCGCGCACGAGTTCAGACGCGCCGGCTACACCAGCGACGGCGCGACGCCGAACTTGGCCGTATTGCGAACGATGCGGGTCAGCATGAGCCGAAGGCTCGCGCTCCGCCGGCCGAGTCTCGCCGAAGTCGAGCGGCTCGAGGCGGAGCTCGCGGCGCTGCGCGCCAAGCCGGTGATCGAAGCCGCCGACGAATCGCGCATCGGCGAGCTCGACGCCGAGATCGGCCGTCTCAAGCGGCGGCAGCTCGCCATTCCGTTCATCGATCCGATCGACGTCCGCTACAATCGCTTGAACCCGGTCGTGGTGCCGCGCGCCAAGGCGGTCATGTTCTGCCTGATGGACGTTTCAGCCTCGATGGGCGAGCGCGAGAAGGATCTCGCCAAGCGCTTCTTCATCCTGCTGCACCTCTTCCTGAAACGGAAGTACGAGCGGGTCGACATCGTGTTTATCCGGCACACTCACGAGGCGGCGGAGGTCGACGAGCAGGAATTCTTCTACGGGCGCGAAACGGGCGGCACGGTGGTCAGCTCCGCCCTCAAGACGATGATCGCAGTGCGCGACGCGCGCTATCCGATCGCCGACTGGAACGTCTATTGCGCCCAGGCCTCCGATGGCGACAATTCGAGCGGCGATTCGCGCGAATGCGTCGCGCTGCTAGACCGGGCAATCCTGCCGCTCACTCAATATTATGCCTATATCGAGATCGCGGAGGAAGACGCGCCGGACGACGCCCGCCAGAAGGACTTGTGGCGCGCCTACGCCGGCCTCAAGGAGAACACGTCCAATTTCGCCATGGCCCGCGTCGCCGGCCGCGCCGACATCTACCCCGTCTTCCGCAAACTGTTCGCCAAGCAGGCGAGACAGGGGGCGTCGTCGTGACGCCGGCGCCCGTGAGGCCTGACACGCCGGCCGACGGCCGTCTGCTGTTCGAAGGGGCCGAGTGGGACTTCGCCACGGTTCAGCGCGTCTATGATGCGGTCGGGCAGATCGCGCGCGAGGAGCTCGGCCTCGACATCTTTCCCAACCAGATCGAGATCATCTCGGCCGAGCAGATGCTCGACGCCTATTCCTCGGTCGGCATGCCGCTGATGTACGCGCATTGGTCCTACGGGAAGCGCTTCGCGCGCGACGAGGCGCTTTACCGCAAGGGCTATCAGGCGCTCGCCTATGAGATCGTCATCAACTCCAATCCCTGCATCAGCTACTGCATGGAGGAGAACACGATGGCGATGCAGACCCTCGTCATCGCCCACGCCGCCTTCGGCCACAACCACTTCTTCAAGAACAACTACCTCTTCCAGCAGTGGACCGATCCCGCGGGCATCCTCGACTACCTCGACTTCGCCAAGCGCTACGTCGCAACGTGCGAGGAGCGTCATGGCGTCGAAGCCGTCGAGACGACGCTGGACGCCGCGCATGCTCTGATGGGGCAGGGCATCTTCCGCTATCGCCGCGCGCCGAAGCTGAGCCTCGCGGAATACGAGCGGCGGCGGCGCGAAAAGATGGAGCGCGAAGCGCGGGACTATTGCGACCTCTGGCGCACCGTGCCGGGCGCCGCGACCTCGCAGCCGGACGATCTCAGCGAGGACGAGGCGCGCGAGCGCAAGCGCCGTCTGCGGCTGCCGGAAGAGAATTTGCTCTACTTCCTGGAAAAGAACAGCCCCGTGCTGCGCAGCTGGCAACGCGAGCTGCTGCGAATCGTGCGCAATCTCGCGCAGTACTTCTATCCGCAGCGCCAGACCAAGCTGATGAACGAGGGCTGCGCGACCTTCGTCCATTACACCATCGTCAACCGGCTCTATGACAAGGGCCTCATTTCGGAGGGCGCGCTTCTCGAAATCCTGCACAGCCACGCCAACGTGATCGCGCAGTTCGATTTCGACGATCCCCGGTTCAGCGGCTTCAATCCTTATGCGCTCGGGTTTGCGATGATGCAGGACATCCAGCGCATCTGCGTCGCGCCCACCGACGAGGACCGCGAATGGTTCCCTGAGATCGCCGGCCGGCAGGACTGGGCCGCGGTGCTGTGCGACGTATGGGCCAACTATCGCGACGAGTCCTTCGTCCGGCAGTTCCTGTCACCGCGCCTTATCCGCAAGTTCAAGCTGTTCGCGCTCAGCGACGAGGCGTCCGAACCCACCGTCAGGGTCGACGCGATCCACGACGCCGAAGGCTATCGCCGCGTGCGCTCGGCGCTCGCCGACAGCTACGACGTCGCGGCGAACGATCCCGACATCCAGGTGGTCGACGTCGATCTCATGGGCGACCGCCCGCTTGCGCTTCGGCACGCGATACGGAACGGCGTCAGCCTCGCCGACACCGGACGCGAGGCGACCATGCGCCATATCCGCCGCCTGTGGGGCTATCAGGTGCGGCTCGAGGAAACTCCGGTGAAGGCGTAGGAGCCGACTCGGCTCCGGCGTCGCTCCGTTCGAAGGGCCGGCAATCGAGCGGACGACGGCGCCATTTTCGTTACATTCTGTTCGCCTCGCTCGAATCGAGCAAATTGAAAGGGGTCGAGACGCTGTAACTTCGGGCTTACCTGTCAAGCAGGGTCTTCAGCCTGGCGAGCAGCTCGTC
>DASRSL010000257.1:0-3704 GCA_035656495.1 Roseiarcus sp. | reverse complement strand
CGAATTGCGCGAGCGTCACGGCGCCGCCGAGGGCGCGGCTGTGCTCGCTTCCGCCGCGATCATGGGCGAGACCGTGCCTCCGAGTGTCGCCATGTTGATCGTCGGGTCGATCACCAACGTGTCGGTGGCGGCGATGTTCATTGGCGGCATCATCCCCGCGGCGGTCATCGCGGTTTGTCTCGCTGCGCTCATCTTTGTCCGCGCGCGGCGCGCCGGGGCGCCAAAGCTTCTCCGCGCGCCGCTTCAGTCGGTCATTCGCGCCGGTCTGGACGCCGTCCTGCCGTTGTTGATGCCGGGATTTCTGCTGGGCGGAATCCTCTCGGGACTGGCGACGCCGACCGAGGTCGCGGCCCTTGCGGTCGTCTATGGGCTGTTTCTCGCCATCGTCGTCTATCGTGAGATGGGGCTCGACGAATTCGTGCGCACCATCGGCGACACGGCGTCGCTGACGGGATTGCTCCTCTTCATCTTCGCCGCCGCCTCTGCCTTCTCCTGGACGTTGACTGTCGCCTATGTGCCGCAACGCCTAGTCGATCTGATAGGCTCGACCGGGAATAGCGCCCCGATCTTCCTGATCGGCTCGATCGCGCTATTGGTCGTCGTCGGCGTCCTGCTCGAAGGGCTGCCGTCGCTCAACGTGCTCGCGCCGCTGCTGCTGCCGATCGCCGGAAAGGTAGGCCTCAGCGAACTTCACTACGCGCTCGTGCTCATCATCGCGATGGGCGTCGGCGGCTTCATGCCGCTGGCGGGCGTCGGGTTTTACGTCTGCTGCGCCGTGATGCGCTGCGATATCGAGGCGGCATCGCGCGCGATGCTCCCATATCTCGCAGTGGTGCTCGTCGGCCTGCTCATTATTGCCTTCGTGCCATGGTTTGTCTTGTTCTTGCCGAATTATTTCGGCTTTCGCGGATGAGGCGCGACGAAGCGTCGATTGATCGATCAGGGAGGATGTCATGAATCGCAGAGAGTTTCTGGAGGCCGGCGTGGGCGCCGCCGTATTGACGCTCGCGGCGCCCTATGTCGCGCGCGCGGCGGCGCTGACGCTGCGCTTCGCGCATTTCGCGCAGGAGGATCACCCCGCCAACATCGCCGCCAGGCAATTCGCAGATCGAGTCCAAAAGCGCACCGACGGCGCGATCAGGGTCATGATCTTTCCCAACAACCAACTCGGCGGTCCACCCGAGCAGGCCCAGCAGATCAAGCTGGGAGCGATCGACATGGGACTGCCGACACAAGGCCAGCTCGACAAGTTCGACAAGGCCTTCGGCGCGGTGATGCTGCCGTTCATCTTCGACAGCCGGGAACTCGTGTTTCGCGTCCTCGACGGGCCGGCCATGACGTGGTTGGCGCCGCTCGCCCAAGCGCAGGGCTTTATTCTATTGCGCAACTGGGACTATGGCTTCCGCAACGTCACCAACAGCGTGCGCCCGATCAACACGCCCGATGACGTCAAGGGGCTGAAACTGCGCACGCCGCCGGAATTGCAGATCCAGGCGGCGATGGAGGCGCTCGGCGCCAGCGTGCAGGCGATCGCCTTCCCCGAGCTCTATCTCGCACTGGCGCAAAAGGTCGTCGACGGTGAAGAGAACCCGATCGCGGTGATCTTTTTCAACAAGTTCTACGAGACACAGAAGCACCTGGCGATCACCCGGCACATCTATAACAATATGATCCACACGATCGGGGTCAATTCCTGGAAGAAATTGACTCCCGAGCAGCAGACGATCTTCCGTGAGGAGAGCGCTTCCGCCGGCGACCTCATGCGCAAACTGATGGCGGACGGAGAGGAGGATCAGATCAAGAAGCTCGAAGCCGCGGGAATGCAGGTCACGCGGCCGGATCTGACGCGGTTTCGCGCGCTGATGGAGCCCGCCTACAAGCGGATCGCCGCCTACGCCGGTGAGGACAACGTGACGAAGTTCCGCGAGATGGTGGAGCAGGCGCGGAAGGCTTGAGGCGCCCTTCTCCCGCTGAGCGGGAGAAGGTGGCGCGAAGCGCCGGATGAGGGCTTACTTCAAAGCTCAGCTCTCGCGGCCCTCTCCCGCAAGAGCGGGAGAGGGGGACAACCCGCCTCACTTCGGCGAGAACGAGGTCGACTTGATGATCTTGTTCTCTTGATGCTGGACGTTGCCGGCTTCGGCGCTCTTCTTGCGATAGGAAATCCAGTCCGGATCGACTTCGAGCGCCGCGCGCCTTTTTTCGCGATCCGCCTGACTCTCATAGCGCCACATCAGCACGACTTGATTGAGGGCGCCGACATCGGTCGTGAAAATCCCCAGCGGTTCGCCCAGATGCCTGACATGGATCGGATAGCCGTCCGTCTCGTAGAGCTTCAACCAGGCGTTCAGTCTGCCAGGAATCATCGTATAAGTCCTGAGATCGACGATCATCGCATCCTCCCTCCGAGTGTCTCAGGGCGCCGGCCCGCTGGGCCGCGGCGTAAACGCGCTGACGAAATGGGACCGATTGGGCATCTCGATCTTCGGCAGCGTCTGCGCGTCGAGCACCGCGTCCTGCGGAACGAGCTTGTTGAGGTAGAGGACGTAGGCGCAGACGGCGTAGACTTGGTCCGGCGTCAGCGATTGCGGCGCGTCGAACGGCATCGCGCGCCGCACATAGTCGTAAAGGGTCGTGGCATAAGGCCAGAAGCTGCCGACGGTCTTTTCGGGCTTGGCGTCGAACACCGTGCCGAAGCCGCCGGCGAGCCGATCCATCGGCTTGCCTTCGCCGTGGGCGCCGTGACAGGCCGCGCATTTCTGGTCGTAGATCGCGCGGCCTTCATCAACCCCACCATGGCCGGGCGGCAGGCCCGCGCCGTCCGGCGCGACGTCGATGTCCCAGCCCGCGATCTCTTCCGGCGTCGCCGTGCGGCCGATGCCGTAGGACTCGCCGGCCCGGCTGGCGGCGGGAAGCGCGACAGTCACGAGGGCGGACGCAAGCACGGTCAATAGAACGAAGCTAAGGCGACACGCAGAAACAAGTGAGCCAATTCCCTGTCCGTCATTGCGAGCGAAGCGAAGCAATCCAGGGGCCGCAGTACGACCGTCTGGGTTGCTGGCGCCGCGCATCTTGTGGCCCCTGGATTGCTTCGTCGCAAGGGCTCCTCGCAATGACGGATGGGTCGCCGCTGACCCGATCGCTTCGGTAGTTATTGGGCGCCGCCTAAGCCGCGGATGCGCAGCCCAAGTCTGGATGGCTTCGCTTTGCTCGCAATGACGGATGGGGCGCTTGTTTTGAAGTGTTGTTCGACGATCATCGAGAAGGGGAGGCGGTGAGCCCGAGCGCCAAACCGTCGCCGGCTCGTGATCTTCGTCCTGTCCGCTACGGATCTTCGAAGTTCGTGACCTCTCTCGGGCGTCACGCGGAGACGCCCGTCCCTCGCGAGTCTCGAGATATAGCCGCGCGATACGTCGAGCTCCGTAGACAGCAGGCGGTCCAGACGCAAGGAGGTCGGCGTTGTAACCGAAAGCAAGATTTCCAATGCCGACCACGGCTCGCTCCCTTCGATCAGAATTTCCTCCCGCACATCGACATCGACAAATTCTTCGACTCGCGTCGATTTGCGGCGTAGCGACTGCGCGTCGAACGCAATCGAGCGAACCAATTCCATGTCGTTCGACTGAAGCGAATGGAGTGCAGCCGGATCTATGTCTTTGACATGGTGTCGTTCGAAGATCGGTCGGTTCCAGGTGCTTTCGCAGTCG